>JALXEF010000058.1 GCA_027069855.1 Caldifarciminota bacterium | reverse complement strand
CTTCGCCCCGGAACTTGGGCAGGTTCCGGTACACAGCCAGGAAGATGTCCTGGGTCAGATCGCGGGCGTCTTCGTAGTCGCCAAGGTGCCAGTATACCATGTTGAAGATCCTTTCTTCGTTTTCGCGGAGGATTTCGGCGAACTGTTGTTCCAGGGCGGCGGGGTCCATGCCAGGAGTATAGCGCCGGGGCCGGGCCGCCGGCCGGCGGCCCGGCCCCGGCGAGCCCATCCCTACGGTTGCACCACGCGATACACGAAGAGCCACAGGTGGGCGTCGTAGGGGTAATCGTTGGTGATCAGCGTGGCCCGATGGAGGACATCTACGGCGGTATGATAGACGCCCGGCGTCATCGGGGTGGTCCAGGTGCCCACGAAGTGGCCGTCTTCATACTGGAACCGATGGCGACGGAACCGATGCCGTGCCTCGGGGTGGTGCAGATAGGGGGCGGCGTTCTCGGGTTCGTTGACATACAGCGTGAGGGTCACCGGCGTGCCCGGCGGAAAGGCGAACACCTCGTCCCGTTCCTGGAGCACCAGAGGATCGGTGACCACGGTGTCGTAAGCGCCCCCGGTGATCCGCAGGGAGTCAATCTGGAGGGTAGGGCTCGCGGAGGTCACCTCCACATTGGAGATGGCGCGGAGTTCCCAGCCCCGATGGGGTGCGGTCACAGGGCCGGTGCGCACGAAGAGCAGGTGCCGTTCCGAATAGTCGGCAAGGCTTTTGGTGTAGCGCACCAGGGTTGCGGGCGGCGTGGTATCGGTGCGGAAGATGAGGTTCAGGCGGCCGGGGATCTCCCGGTACAGGGTCACCCAGGCCGAATCGTTCTCAATATGGATGTTCAGGTCGCGAACCTGCTGGTTCCAGAAGTGGCGGCGCCACCAGGCCACGAGCCCCTGGAGCGTATCCCTGGACATGAGATGGGCGTCGCCTTCGGTGGAATCGCCGTCGTAGGCCTCGGTGATGTCCACCCAGTCGGCGTACTCGGTGAAAAGCAATTCCTGGATGGCCTCCTGGTCGGTGCTGGCCGTCGGGCCGGTGTCCTTGGAGCACCCGGTCAGGAACAGGGCCAGGAACACCACGGCAACAGCGCTGAGGGTTAGGGATTTGACCTTCATGGCTCACCTCCTTTTGCCTCTATTAGAGTCGCCGGCACCGCCAAAGGTTCCCGACAAAACTCGTTGGGGGCGGGTTTAAACCCGCCCCCAACGCAGAGCACAGTACCAACGATGATCTACACAACCACCTCAATGAGCAACAGGTGGATACGGATAGATGTCAATGTGGCAATAGGGAATGGGCCGGCAAGGTCCATTTCCCTGCGTCCGACTGGGGACGTACCCCACATAGTACATATACTGGGCATTTTCCATAGGTATATGGATCTCATAACGCCCTTCCTCCTCAACGACACCAGTGTAAATTAAATCCGGTGTCTGTCCATCGTCCACGGTCCTGGCATACACCACCGTCCCGGGCGCAGCATAAAGGGTATCGTTATCTGATACACTCCGTATGGCTTTCCCATAAAACACGTGATAGCGTTCTTTCGGGCCTGCCTGCATCTCCGGTACAAAGAAGACGAGGAACATCAGCGCACCGGCCAGCACTACGACCCACATTCCTCTGCTCTTTCCCTTCATTGCAAACACCTCCTTTTAGGTTGATGTGAAGGGTGGTTTTCCACCTAACCTGAGAAATTATAAAAAGCTCTTTTTCTACTCTGATCTGAAATCCGTTAATATCCTACAAATCCCTGCCGCCAACAAGATTCATCGCGAAGTATTGCTGAAAATTCCTCCGTTCCATCATACAGCAGTTTCCAGTTGATACTGATATAGCCTTTCCCCAAGTTTAGAACCTTCTATGCGAGTCTGTCAAGGCTACGCATTGGCTCATGAAAAACTACTGGACGCATTCAGCAACTCGCAGGATACAACTGTTTCTATGCCTCCCGGCCTCTCAGACATACCGGTCGGAAGGTCAGGGCGGGCCCCCAGACCTCTATTGTCGCCGATCCCACGCGGAGGATTCGGTGGAACCGGAAACGGGTCTATGGCGAGGAGGTTCTCCAGGTACTGCCAAGGGTCTGGATCCTCCTGGGTTCCCCCTGCAGCTCTCGGTTGAAAGTCGTGTACCGGAGATTCTTCCTATGGGGAAGCTGGATGTGGACAAGAAAAACCGGGAAAACCCGGGCTTCATCTCGGAACCTGGGTAGAAAAATGTCCTGGGTCAGACCGCCGGTGTCTTCGTAGTCGCCAGGGCGCCAGTACACCATAGGGACTTGACTTTACGGTTTGTTTCCCCTTTGCCTCTAAGAATTACCGTTGCCCCCAGAGGTTCCCGACAAAACTCGTTGGGGGCGGGTTTAAACCCGCCCCCAACACAAGTACAACATCGGCTACAGGTCACTCTACAACATCAGAATGCACGGTTTGGGAAGATGTCAATGTGGCAATAGGGAATGGGCCGGCAAGGTCCATTTCCCTGCGTCCGACTGGGGACGTACCCCACATAGTACATATACTGGGCATTTTCCTTAGGTATATGGATCTCATAACGTCCTTCCTCCTCAACGACACCAGAGTAAATTAAGTCCGGCGTTTGCCCGTCCAGCACTGTCCTAGCATACACAACTGTCCCGGGTGCAGCATAAAGCGTATCGTTATCTGATACTGCGCTTATAGCCCTTCCATAAATCACACGATACCGTTGATCTTCCGGGCCTGCCTGCATCTCCGGTACCAAGGAGATGAGGAACATCAGCATACCGGCCAGCACCATGACCCACATTCCTCTGCTCTTTCCCTTCATTGCAAACACCTCCTTTTTAGGTTGACGTGAAGGGTAATTTCCCACCAAACCTGAGCTTACTGATAGTCTTCTTCCTCAGGATTACTCCCTTGAAACACCTCTGCATCCTCGTCTTCCCTGCATTAGACGGGGTTCTGCGCGAAATCTAACAAATGTTCATTTCTATCCGCCCTAACCCAACTTTACGATTGCCACTTGGTTATTCTCCCCAAAGTTTATGACAACGATGCAAGTCTGTCAAGGCTATTCTGAAAGGTTGTCAAGTTACCCCTTCCACCCTGAAGGCCAACGGGCCGGCTGTATAATAGGCGCCCACGAATTTCCTACGGAGGCATATCATGGGACAGCAAGACTTGATTCGCGCGGTAGAAACCGAGTACATGAAGGACCGGAAGGTTCCGGAGTTCCGGCCCGGGGATACCGTACGGGTCCATGTCCGGATCACCGAGATGAAGTACGACCCCAAGCAGCGGAAGATGGTGGAACGCAGCCGGATCCAGCCCTTTGAGGGCATCGTGATCCGCAAGCGCGGCTCGGGCCTGGGCGCCACCTTCACGGTGCGCAAGATCACCCAGGGCATCGGCATTGAGCGGATTTTTCCCCTGTACTCGCCGTACATTGAGAAGATTGAGGTACGGCGGCGGGGCAAGGTGCGCCGGGCCCGGCTGTACTACCTGCGGGATCGCATCGGCAAGAAGGCCCGCGTGAAGGAACGCCGATAGGCCTTTGAAACCGGACGGCTTGGGGCGGGGCCGCCGCCGCTGGCGGCGGCCCCGCCCCGTTCATTGAGCCCCTTTCCGCCTGCCTGTAAACTTCGGGCTCAAAGGAGGTTCGTCCCATGCGCAAACTCACCGCCCTTCTGGCCCTCGGCACCCTGGCTCTGGCCCTGAGCAGCCTTCGGTGCGACAAAAACCCGCCACCCAGCCCCTCCAACCCCTACGAACGCACCGTGCTGGCCGAGGTGTTCACCAATGTGAACTGCCCCAACTGCCCGGTGGCCGACGCCTACATTGACAGCCTGGTGCAGGCCAACCCGGCCGTGGTGGCCGTCAAGTATCACTCACCCCGCTATCCCTTCCCCGATCCCTTCATCAACGACCAGGTGGATCTCCGCGAGAGTTTCTACTTCGGCAATACCGACCACGGCTACCCCTATGTGTACTTTGACGGGGTGTTCGGCAACGAAGGGGTGAGCGGCATCGCCGGCTGGGGCAACCAGATCCGGGAGCGCCGCGAGGCCGGCAGCCCGGTGAACCTCGCGCTCGGCGGCACCTATCACGCAGAAACCCACGCCGGCACCCTGCAGGTGTACCTGGAAAGCCAGGAGGCCGTGTCGGCCCGGCTGTTCGCCGTGGCCGTGGAATCGGGCCTCACCTACGAGGATGAAACCTATGACCATGTGTTCCGCGCCTTTGTGGGAGACCCGCAGGGCCGGGCCGTCACCGCACCCGACACGGTAAGCCTGGCCTTTGAGGTGTCGCCGGAATGGAACCCCGACAAGGTGGCCTTCGTGGTGTTCTTCCAGGATCCGGACAGCCGCGAGGTGCTGCAGGCCGCCCGCATTCCGCTTTCGGACCTGGGCGCCACGACCCCGCCCGAGGTGTTCCGCCTGACCCCGGAATCCATGGATACCCTGGGACCGGCCGGCCATACCCTCAGCCTGCGGTTCTACCTGAAGAATGTGGGCCAGGATGCCGACTCGGCCTGGGTGGAACTGCGGGGGGTCCCGGACCCCTGGGTGGCCACCCTGTGCATCGGCGACATGTGCCTGCCCCGGCCCTCGGGCTACACCCACCGGCTGAGCCCGGGCGATTCGGTGAACCTGGATGTGGACCTCTATGTCCAGCAGGCGGATTCCGCCACCCTGTGGCTCTTCACCGAGGCCCAGATCGGCCGGGACCGCGACTCCGCCCGGATCCGGGTGACCTTCAACGGGGGCCGCTGAGCCATGATAGCCTGGCTCCTCCTGGCTGTCGCCGGCTTCAACCTCTATTTCACGGGCTCCAACCGCTACGAGTACTGGGGATACCGCGACGGCTACACCTGGCACCTGGAAACCCTCCAGGCCGATGTCTTCGGCGACGCCTGGACCCTCGGCTGGACCTATGTGTACTACCGCACCGCTGAAAACGCCCCGTTCCCGGCCCGCAACCAGTTGCTGAAGTACACCCTGGAATGGGCCCCCGGCGCCTGGACCCTGCGCCTGGGCACCGTGGAGCCCGCCCTCGGCCGGGGCCTTTTGCTCTACGCGGGCGAAGAGGAAACGGCCCTGCTGGACCGGTTCGTGTACGGGGCCCAGGTGGAATTCGCCCCCGGCGCTTGGAACTTCCTGGCCTTCGCCGGCGTTCCGCGGTCCTATGTGTTCTACGCACCCCAGCACGGCCTCCAGGACCGCCTGGCCGGCGGCCAGGTGCAGTACTCCCGGGGCGCGGTGACCGTGGGCACCGCCTATCTTCTGGAAACCACCGTGCCCAACGCCCGGGAGGCCACGCTGGACCTGATTCCCCAGGACAGCCGTCGGAGCCACTTCGGCGCCCTCTTCGGCCATTACCAGAAGGGTCCCGTGGAGGTGTACTTAGAGGGCGCCCTGCGAACGGGTTTTTATCCGGCCCTTTTCGCCGATACCCTGGGCTACGGAGGCTACCTGTACGCCGGCTACACCCGGGGCCGCTGGACCCTGGGCCTGGAATTGGAAACGCTGCAACGCCTGCAGCATCCCTATATGCTGCCGCCGGCCGTGGACCACTACGGCGTGTACCTCACCAACGGCGACCAGGAGGCCGGTGCAGGCCTCACCTTAAGCGGCCGGCTGGGCCGCCGGACCGAACTCACGCTCCACGCCTCCCGCATCCAGGGCCAGTACCTGAATCAGGACGCCTGGATCCAGGAGGCGTACGCCGCCCTGCAAACCACCTGGCGCACCCATAGCGTGCACCTCTCAGCGGATGCCATCCGTTTTGAGAACGCCTGGGCTGCGGGCCTGTATCACCGCACCGAGCAAACCGTGGAGGCGGGCTGGATGGCCCCGATCTTCGGCGCCTGGGGCCTGGACCTCAAGGTGCAGCATCGGCGCCGCCGCGACCAGGAAGGCGCCGAACCCCTGCGGTACGCCGATACCGATCTCACCTTCGGCGTATCACGGTACCCGGTGGCCGACCTGGCTCTGGTGCTGCAGCAACGCACCGGCGACACCACGGCTCGGTGGATCCGGCTGGACGCCTTCCTGCACCTTGGGAACCGCTGGGACCTGGCCCTCACCTGGGGCAAACAGCGGCAGGACCTGGTGTGCTCCGGCGGCGTATGCCGCTACGAGCCCGAATTTGACGGCCTCCGCGCCAAGGTCATCCTGCGGTTCTAAGAGGGGTTCCTACTTCAGCACCTCGCCGGTACCCAGGTACCAGAACAGCAGGTCCAGGTGGGCCAGAGGGATGCCCACGCGCCGGGCAAAGGCCCGCATCTCCTGCTCCAGTGCCTCGTACCGCCGCGGCGTTAGGGTCCGGGGCATCGCCTGAATGACGCCGTGGGCCACCAGCCGCCGCAGGATATGACGGTCCAGGATGGCGAGGTCCTCGCCGTAGCCGATGTTCCGCAGGAAGTGGCTGGCCTCCTTGTAGCCCATCCCCAGAAGGTGCTGCACGAGCCAGCGGCGGGCCGCCGGCGGATCCCGGAGCCACGGCGCCAGTTTCTCCCGAACCCGCAGGGTGCCGTCCGGGGCCCGGAAAAACTCGCGGGCCCGTACCAGGTACTCCGCTTTGCGGCGAAACCGCACCCGGCGCAGGTGGGGCACGATCTCCTCGGCCGTGCCGTGCCACAGGAGGCCGGTGGTCCGCAGGTACTCCACGGTTTCCAGGGCATAGCGCCCCCGGGCCTGGGGCGTGAGCAGGCAGTAGGCGAGTTCCGCGAACAGGTCCGGGTCGCTCCCCTTTTGCCCGACGGCCCGGAACTCGGCCAGGCGCGCCTCAATCTGCGGCCGGATCCGGCGGTAGGTCTCCCATAGTATCTGTTGCATGGCGCTGAATATACGGCCCGGCCAGCGGTTTATAATTGCACGGAATTCCGCACCAGAAGGAGGTTGCCATGAATCTGCTGTTTATCGTGGGCCTGATGGTGGCAAGCCCGCGTCCCTACCTGCCCCCGCCCCAGGAGGCCCAGCTCCTGGCGGCCAAGGAGCGAACCCGCTACTCCCTCACTCAAATGCCCCAGGTTCCCCATGCCTTTGACGCACTGCACTACACGGTGGACATCACCGTGGACCCCATCTACGATCAGGACATTGACCACGCCGTGGTCACCGCCCGGGTGGTGAGCCTGGCCGATACCCTGAGCCACTACCTGGCCCATCTCGTGGGCCTTACCGTGGACAGCGTGAAGGTCAACGGAACCCCGGCGTCCTTCACCCGGCCGGATTCCACCCTCGTCGTCAATCTGGGCCAGACCGTGCCCGCCGGCGACACCTTTGAGGTGGCCATCTATTACCACGGCACTCCCCAAACCGGGGGCGGGGTGTTCGGCGGCGGCCTCAGCATCTCCCCCACCCTGGTGTACGCCGACAACGAGCCCTTCGGCATCAAACGCTGGCTCCCCATCCTGGACGATCCCCGGGAAAAGGCCCTCCTGGACTTTTACATCACCGTGCCCGCCGGCTACGAGGTGGTGGCCAACGGCAGTTTCCAGGGCGCGGACACCGTGGGCACCCAGGTCACCCACCACTGGCGCGAGGGCTACCCCATCACCCCCTACCTCATCGTATTCGCGGCGGCCGTGCAGTACGCCGTGTGGTGGGACACCCTGAATGTCCAGGGCCACCCTCTGCCCAATGTCACCGCCGTCCAGGAATACGACTCGGTGACAGCCGTGGGCGCCTTCGCCCACCTGGAGGACATGCTCAACTACTTCTCCGAAACCTTCGGCTTGTACCCCTTCATCAACGAGAAGTACGGCCATGTCCATGCCCCCATCGGCGGCGCCATGGAAAACCAAACCAACACCTTCATCAACCTGAACGCCGGCTGGGGTTCCTTTGACTGGGTGGTGTCCCACGAACTCGCCCACCAGTGGTGGGGCGACTGGGTCACCCTGGGCGACTGGCGCGACATCTGGCTCAACGAAGGCTTCGCCTCTTACTCCGAGGCCCTGTACGCCGGCCATCGCGACGGCCCCGAGGCCTACCGCGAGTACATGCAGTACCAGATGGACATGGCCGTCACCTACGAACCCTATCCGCCCTATCCCCTGTACGACCCGGACGACCTCTTCGGCTGGGCCGTGGTGTACAAGAAGGGCGCCAGCGTGCTGCACATGCTGCGCCATGTCGTGGGCGATTCCACCTTCTTCCAGATCCTCCGCACCTACGGCCAGGCCTACGCCTACGGCAACGCCATCACCGAAGACTTCAAGGCCGTCTGCGAACAGGTCTCGGGCATGAACTTGGACTGGTTCTTTGACGAATGGGTGTACGCCCCGGGCCACCCCAAGTACCGCTGGGGCTACTGGACCGAAAACAACACCCTGTACCTGATGGTCTCCCAGGAACCCCAGAACTTCGGTGTGCCCATCTTCAAAATGCCCATTGACATCGTGATCCACACCTCCACCGGCACCGATACCGCCGTCATCTGGGACAGCCTCCAAACCCAGACCTTCGCCATCCCCTACACCGGCACCCTCCAGAGCGTGGAGTTTGACCCCTACCCCTGGATCATGAAGGAGGCCACCTATACCGGCGTGGCCGAAGGAGGTTCCTCCAACCCGGCGCCCCTCGTGTGGCTCTCGCCCACCGGCATCCTTCGGGCCTCGCAGGCCCTGCCCCGGGGCACCGTGCTGGAACTCTACCGGGCCGACGGCCGGCGGGTGCTCCGCATGGTCAACCCTCAGGCCGGCCAGGCCCTCTCCCTGGCCCCCGGCGTGTACCTGCTCCGGCTCCAGATGCCCGGCAGGCACCCGGAACAGCAGAAGGCCTGGATCGTGAGGTGACCCATGCTGGCAACCCTCCTGGCCCCGCTGCTTCTCCTGGGCGCCGTTTCCCAAAAGGGCGATACCCTGGTCTTCACCCTCAAAAGGCCAGCCCAGCAGGTGTTCCTGGCCGGCACCTTCAACAACTGGAACCCTACGGCCAACCCCATGGAAAAGGGGGAAGACGACACCTGGACCCTGAAACTGGTGCTGCCGCCCGGCCGCTACGAGTATAAGTTCGTGGCCGACGGCACCTGGCTGGAAGACCCCGACAACCCCAACAAGTCGCCCGACGGCTACGGCGGCTTCAACTCCGTGGTGCTCGTGGCCCCCAAAGGTTTCAAGAACCTGGAGGTGGTGAACGACTCCGTGGTGTTCCGGTTCGCCGCCCCCGACGCCCGGCAGGTGTATCTGGCCGGCACCTTCAACAACTGGGCCCCCACCGGCATCCCCATGAAAAAGAAGGACGGCTACTGGGAGGTCAAACTCTACCTGACTCCGGGCCAGTACCAGTACAAGTTCGTGATCAACGGCACCGAGTGGAAAGAGGACCCGCTGAACCCGGCCCGGGTGGACGACGGCTACGGCGGCTTCAACTCCGTGTTCGTGCTCACCGAAGACGGCAAGATCCAGATGACCGCTCCCGGCCAGGGCCCCACAGGCGCCGCCACGCCCATCGTGGACCAGCTGGAACCCGTGGGCCAGCCCCTGTACCTCGCCATCGTGTGGCACCAGCACCAGCCGCGGTACTTCAAGGACCCTGAAACCGGCGAGTACCAGGCTCCCTGGGTGCGGCTCCACGGCATCAAGGACTACTACGACATGGCAGCCATCCTCACCCGCTACCCCAGGGTGCACTTCACCGTGAACCTCACGCCGGTATTGCTGCTGCAACTGGAAGACCTCATTGATCGCTACGACAGGGGCCTCTCGCCCGATGTCTATGTGCGCATGACCCTGAAGCCGGCCGCCGAACTCACGGACCAGGACAAGGCCTTCCTTCTGGAAAACTTCTTCTCGGCCAACTGGGACCACATGATTGACATCTGGCCCCGGTACCGGGAACTGCGGCTCAAACGCGTGACCCGGCCCGACGGCTCCATTGATGTGGCCGCCTCCATCCCCCGGTTCACCGAACAGGACTGGCGCGACCTGCAGATGTGGTTCAACCTGGCCTGGTTTGACCCCGATTTCCAGGAGAGCACCGTGGTACTGGTCACCGGCGACACGGTCACCGTCAAACCCTGGATCCAGCAGGGCCGCAACTTCACCGAGGCCGACAAAAGGGCGGTCATTGACCTTCAGTTCAAGATCCTGAAGGCCATCGTGCCCCTGCACCGGCGCCTGCAGGAGGAGGGGCGGCTGGAGGTGATCACCACCCCCTTCTTCCATCCCATCCTGCCCCTGATTTACAACACCGACCTGGCCCGCCAGGCCATGCCCACGGCTCCGCTACCCCGCCACCGGTTCCGGCATCCCGAGGACGCCCGCTGGCATGTGGTCCGGGCCTACGAGTACTACCAGGAAAAGTTCGGCCAGCCTCCCCGGGGCCTCTGGCCCGGCGAGGGCGCCGTGGCCGATTCCATCGTAGATCTCGTAAAGGAAGCCGGCTTCCAGTGGATGGCCTCGGACAAGAATGTGCTGGCCCGGTCGCTGGGCGGCTTCCTGGACCGCGCCCACACCTACCAGGCGTACCGGGTGGTGGGCACTGAAGACACCCTGTACATGGTGTTCCGGGATACCGACCTCTCGGATCGCATCGGCTTCCGGTACCAGAAGATGGACCCCGTGGCCGCGGCCAACGACTTTCTGCAGGCCCTGTACGACATCCATCGGCAGTTTCCCACGGGCGAACCCCGGCTCGTGACCGTGATCCTGGACGGCGAAAACGCCTGGGAATGGTACCCCCACGATGCCAAGGACTTTTTCCACGCCTTTTACGACCAGCTGAACCGCGCCTCCTGGCTCCGGTGCGTGCGGGTGTCCGACTTCCTCCAGGAGCATCCCCCCACCGCCACGATTGAGAACCTGTGGGCAGGCTCCTGGATCAACGCCGACTTTTCCACCTGGATCGGCGAGCCCGAGGAGAACCACGCCTGGGACTTCCTGGCCCGGGTGCGTGCCGACCTGGATTCCTGGGAACTCTCGCCCGAACTCTGGGACGCCGTGTTCCTGGAAATGGCGGCCGCCGAGGGCTCCGACTGGTTCTGGTGGTTCGGCAAGGACCAGGAAATGCCCGGGGGCGATACGCCCTTTGACCGGATGTTCCGCAACACCCTGAAGAATGTGTATCGCCTGGCCGGCAAACCCGTGCCCGCCTTCCTGGACAGCGCCATCGTGGGCGGTGTGTACGCCGGCGGCGGGGGCGTGATGGCCCAGGGCGGCGGCACCGCCGCCTGGGATACCACCCGGGGCCGGAAGGAGCTGGACCTCAAGGACCCCGTGGGCGACGAACACGGCCCCGGCTACTACGAGTTCCCCACCAATCCGGTGTTTGAACCCGGGCTCTTTGACCTGCAACGGATGCGGATCTACCGCGACGGCGACGCCGTCGTGTTCGTGTTCACCTTCGGCAAGGTCACCAACCCCTGGGGCGCCCCCCTGGGCTTCTCGCACCAGCTCCTCAATGTGTTCATCGGCACCACGAAGGCCAAGGGCGGCCGCTACGACAGCAAGAGCCCGGCCCTGCCCGCCCTCAAGTTCTCCCGGCCCTGGCAGGTGCGGCTCAAGGTGGCCGGCTGGCCCGACTACGGCCTCTCCCTGTTTGACGAACGCGGCCAGGAACACAGGAACGCCTTTCAGGCCTGGGCCCAGGGCAACGATATCTTCGTGCGGGTGGCCGCCAGCCAGTTGCCGCCGGGCGGCGACCGCTATGTGTATGTGCTCGTGAGTTCCCAGGACGGCTACGCCGAAGACAATATCCGGCCGCTGGAAACCCGGGCCGGCGAATGGGTGCTCGGCGGCAAACGACATCCCCAGGATCCCCCGGTGCTGGACCTCTTGGCGCCCGAAGGCGCTCAACCCGACCAGAAGACCCAGCTCCAGCCGCCCTACGAACTCGTCCCCGTACCCTGGAAGGGAGCGCCGTAGCATGAGTTTCTCGCGGGTGATGGCCCTGCCCGCCTTCGTGGAGATCGGCCGGGGCCTGTTTCCCCGGCTCCTGGAACTCCTGGAGGATCACGGCCTGCACCACGAACGCATCGTGGTGACCAGCGGGCCCACCTTCACGGCCCGGCTGGGGGAGGACCTTTATCACCGGCTCCAGCGGTCGGCGCTCACGGCCCGCTATCTGCAGATTGCGAGCAGCACCCTGTCGGAGGTGGAACGCCTGCGGGAAGCCCTGCGGGAGATCCGGGCCACCCTGGCCATCGCCGTGGGCGGCGGCAAGGTGCTGGATGTCACCAAATACGCCACCTACCGTGAGAATGTGCTGCTCGTGACCGTGCCCACGACCCCGTCCAACGACGGCATCGCCTCGCCCGTGGCCGTGCTGGAATGGGAGGGCCTAACCCATTCCATGGGCACCCAGATGCCCACCGGCGTGGTGCTGGACCTGGACATCCTGGAACAGGCGCCCGAACGCAATGTGCGCGCGGGCATCGGCGATGTGGTGGCCAACCTGCTGGCCGTGGACGACTGGCGGCTGGCGGCGGAGGAGGGCCGGGATCGCTACGACGCCGTGGCCGCCATGATGGCCGCCACCGGCGCCGAACACCTGCTGCTGCACGACCCCGCGGAGCCCCGCCGCCCGGCGTTCCTGGAACGGCTGCTCCACGCCCTGGTGCTCAGCGGCATCGCCATGGGCCTCTCCGGCTCCTCGCGCCCCTGTTCCGGGGCCGAACACGAGATCAGCCACGCCCTGGACCGCCTGTTTCCGGGCCTCGCCCTGCATGGCGAACAGGTGGCCCTGGGCACCGTGTTCTCGGCCTACCTGCGGAACCACCCGCTGGCCCCGCAAATCCGCGACTTCCTGCGCCGCGCCGGCCTGCCCACCCGCCTGAAGGACCTGAACCTCACCGAGGAGCAGTTCCTGGAGGCCGTGGCCCTGGCGCCGGAAACCCGGCCCGCCCGTTTTACCTACCTGGAGTTCGCTCAGCCCACGCCCGAGGAGGTGCACGAGATCCTGCTGCGGGCCGAGATGGTGTAGCCCCGGCCCGGATATTCTTCCCAATCCGGGTTGCGTTGTATACTTTGAAACGGCCGGTCTTCGGTCCCGGAAAACTCAAGGAGGTGAACAATGGTGCGAAAGTTTGTGGGTTGGGGTTTCCTTGTGCTTCTCGGCGCCCTGGGCACAGCCCGGGCGTTCCACGATCTTACGCTGAACGGCCAGCCCGCCGTGACCGTCACCCGCGGCGACCCTGTGCTGGTTTCGGGCTTCTTCGCCGCACCCGGCGACACCGCCGTCATGCGCATCTACTATGACCTGAACAACAACGGCACCCTGGACGCCGATGATCCCCTGCTGGATCGGAATTTCCTGTGGGACGGCTCCTGGGCCGACCTGGATGAAACCGCCAACGGCCAGTACCAGGACACACTGAAAACCGACGGCATCCCCCAGGGTACTTACTTCCTGAGGGTCGCCGACCCCGGGGGCGCCGCCCAGGCCACCCTCATCGTGGTGGAATCCCAATCCGGCATCCAGGTGGCCGGCACCGTGGCCGTGCCGCCCCTCACCCCCGGGCTGCTCGTGCTCTTCCTTCCGGCCGATTCCGGCCAAACGCTGCCCGCCTTCAACGGTTTCACGAACCATCTGGGCACCTTCAGCCTGTGGGTTCCTCCGGAGTACGAGGGCACCCACTGGATCCCCGTGGTGTTCGATATGCTGGTGCAGGCCCCGGGCTTCGTTTCGCCCCTGAATTTTGACGACACGGTGACCATCACCGCCCCGGTCACCACGGTCAACCTCTCGCTTCAGCCCTCCGACGGCACCGAGATCCAGGGCACCCTGCAGGACGACACCGGCGATCCCCTGCCCATGGATTCCATACCTGTGCTGGCCGTGGGCATGTACACGAATTTCGTGGACACCTCCTATGCCCTGGCCACCGCCCGGGCGTATGGAGGGTCCTTTACCCTTCAGGTGATGGGGCCCTTCGGCTTTTACCAGGTGACGTCCCTTTCACTGGAACCCTTTGTGCCCCGCTACCTCGCCCCGGGGGAACAACTGGTCATCCTTACCGGCAGTTCGGCCCAAACCACGCTCACGGCCTATCGGACCAACGCCACCATCACCGGCCATGTGTACTTCAACGACGACGAACCGGCCGATGGGATTCAGTTGCTGGGCAATGGGTACCACCTGGGCAGTCCCTTCGTGGCCGGACGGACCTACACCGGCACCTACTCCGACGGCCACTACGAGATGTGGGTGAGCAGCAACCTGTCGGAGTACCAGGTTTCGGTGCATCCGTCCTCGGTGCCCGACAGCTTCTATGTGGCCGAGGGAACCCAGACCGTGGCGCCGGGCGCCACCGGCGTGGATTTCCACCTGTACCCCATGGCCGTTGCCGAATCGCCGGCGCCCCGGCCCAGCCTCACGCTCTCCGGCCTGCCGGGCGTGGTGCGGCGCCGCCTGGCCTTCACCCTGGAAACCCCCCGAGACCTGGACCTTCGGGTGGACCTCTATAACGCGGCCGGTCGGCGGGTGGCCCGCCTGGGCACGGTGCACCTCACCCCCGGCACCCATGTCCTTTCGTACGACCTGCCAGCCTCGCTGCCCAGCGGCACCTACCTGCTGGTCCTCCAGGGCCCGCACCGTATCCTGCGCACCCACCGCTTTGTGAAGGTGGAGTAGAGAAACCCGGGCACCGCCGATTTTCAGGTGCCGTAGAGCACGGTGGTAAGGGAAAACGCTGGGGACAGGTGCGGCTCCGGAGGCGCTACAAGGCGCTCAGGCCAGCACGATCAGGACACCGCCCAGCACCATGAGCAGGCTGCCGGCCAGGCGCCAGCCTAAAGCCTGTTCCCGGAACAGGAGGTGCCCCAGGATCACCCCGAAAACCCCCTGAAACCGCTTGAGGGCGATCATGTAGGCCACCACCGCCCGCTCAATGGCCAGCATGTGGAACAGGATCATCCCGCTGAAAAACACCCCGGAGAGCACCAGATCGCGGGCCAGCGGACGGTGTCCGGACCGATGGCGCCAGCCGAAGGGCGCCAGCACCACGCTCATCACCACCGTGTAGTGCACGCTGAAGTACCAGGGCGAGGAGTGGCGCACCAGTTCCTTGCCCACGAGGGAGGTCAGGCTGTAAAGGGCCGCAGCGGCCAGCATGCGCCGGCTCCCGGGCTCCCGGAAAACCGCGAGAAGGGGTGCCCAAAGGCCCTGGGCCCGTTCCCCCAGGTTCAGCACATAGGAGCCCAGCACCACCGTGAGGATGCCGGCGGCGCCCAGCGCACTCACCCGCTCGCCCAAGAACACCCAGCCCGTCAGGATGAGAAAAAGGGGCGTGAAACTCAGGTAGGGCAGGGTCAGGGAGAGGGGCGCCATGCGGATCGCCCGGATGTACAGGAACAGGGCCGTGGTCTCCAGCGGGATCCACAAAAGGTGCAGCCGCCAGAAGGTGGCATCCAGCGGGGGTACCCCCTGTGCCAGAAAGGGCAGCAGCACCGGCAACGCCACAAGGTAGCGGATAAAGAGAACGAACCGTTCGTCGGCCCCCTTTGCCATGGCCCGCTTGGCCACGGCATCGCTGGCGGCCCAGCCCAGGGCCGAGAGCAACGCATAGATGACCCACATGGTTCCGGTACCTGGAGCCTACTACCTGCCGAATCCACCTTTCGCCGGCCGATCCCCAAAGCCCGGCGCTACTCCTGCAGGATCAGGCGAAGGGTGTTCCACACCATGGGATCGGTCTCCTGCTCCTGCCAGGCCAGAAGCAGGCTCTTTAGGGATTTGCCGCCAAGGCTCTTTAGCGCTTTAGCGGCATAGAGGCGGACCGCCGGGTCGGGGTGGTGCCGCAGAGGCACCAGCCGGGCGCGCCAGGCCCGCCGTTGCCGGTCGGTGAGGTGCAGATCCGGGGAGGCCAGCACCCGGGCCAGGGCCTGCAGGTCGCGCGGCCGAACCTCCTCGCGCCACCGCGCCTCCAGGGAGTCTATGGCCGTGGCCGGCTCCCGGGCCAGGCCCGCCAGGCCGGCCTGGTGCAGCTGGAAGTCCGGATCCTGGAGCAGGGTCAGATACACGGGAACCCAGCGGGGCTGGTGGAGTTTCACCAGGGCCGAGGCCGCGGCATAACGGACAAAGCGGGAGGTGTCCTTGAGGTACGGTGCCACCCACGAGGCAGCGGTGGTGTCGCCGATCTTGCCGAGGGCGCCCAGCACCCGGGCGCGCATGCGGGGGCGTCCCTCGGCGGTCAGCATCGTCTGGAGTTTCGGCAGGGCCGAGGAATCCTTGACTTCGCCCACGAGCCACAGGGCCACCCGGCGCACGGTATCGTTCTCGCTCTCCAAGGCCTGGTGCAGATAGGGCAGGGCCCGCCGGCGATTCCGCTGGACCACGAACTTGAACACCCTGAGTTCCAGAGCGTTGAGGGTGCGCACCTTTTCGGTGAACAGGAACCGGAGCGCGGCCTCGCCGTAGGCCGCCAGTTGGCGGCGGGCCTCCGGCACCTTCTCCCGGTTCTCCCCCACCCCCCACTTCTTGGCCGTCTTGTACAACTCCTCCAGCCGGGCCTTCAGGGTGTCCGGCAGGGGCTGGGTTGATGGCGGGGTGCCTATCCCCAGGGCCAGGATCAGAAAGATTCCCCACATGGCTCAGGACTCCGGTTCTGGATTGTACACACCCGAGGGGCCTTCGGCCAGGGTCTGCCGAACCTGCAACTCGTAGTTCCGGCGGTACAGTTCATTCTGCTCAAGGAGTTCCTGGTGGGTTCCTCGGCCCACCACCCGCCCCCGGGAAAGCACAACGATTTCATCGGCATCCATGATGGTAGAAAACCGGTGGGCCACAATAAGGACTGTTTTCTGGCCCCGGAACCGTGCCACCACATCCCGGACCACCGCCTCCGCCTCGCTATCCAGGGCACTGGTGGCTTCGTCCAGAATCAGAATCTCAGGATCCCGAACCAGGGCCCGGGCCAGGGCCAGGCGCTGCTTCTGCCCTCCCGAAAGGACTGCTCCTCGCTCCCCCAGCACCGTGTCGTAACCCTGGGGAAGACGCTGAAGAAAGGTATGGGCACCGGCAAGCCGGGCTGCTCGGAGGATCTCTTCCTCGGTGGCCTCCGGGTTCCCGTATCGCAGATTGTTCCACACCGTATCGTGGAATACAAAGCCTTCCTGGGGAACCAGGCCGATGAGTTTGCGCCAGTCCTCTATGCGCAAAGTCCGAAGGTCGGCTCCATCCACCCATATATGCCCCTGGGTCGGATCGTGAAAGCGAAGCAAAAGATCCACCACCGTGGTTTTCCCCTCACCGGAAGGGCCGAATAGCGCCACCACCGAACCCCGGGGGATGCGAAAATCCACCCCCCTTAGAACCGCTTCGTTGCTGCCCGGATATCGGAAATGCACCCGATCAAAGGAAATCTCCCTTTGAAAATGCTGGATCGGCCGATCACCGGAAGCCGGCATGGGAACCTGGGCCTGGAGCACCTCCTCAATCCGAGAGAAGTGGGGTAGAAACTCGGCAGCGAGGACATAGTTGTGGCTGATGAGGCGGAATTGGGGCAGGATTCGGAACAGGATAAAGAAGAAGGTGATCACAAGCGTTAAAGGCTGCTGGAGCACCCCAACCGAAACGCCGATCAGGCCAAGGGCCAGGAGAAACACCAAAGGCTCTGTCATCAATCGGGTTGCCACGCGATTCCGTTGGAGCCGGAGGCTCATTTGATGGGCCTGCTGACTCAAAGAGTTAAAGCGGGTGCGGTGCAGTTCCTCCCGCCCCATCGCCTTTACCAGTTTCAGCGCCTCCAGGGTTTCCACAAGAAAACTGGTGAGCCGATCCTCCACATCTTTGGCCTGCCGTCCTCGGGCAAAGGCTGCCCGAATCCGGGGAATCACCAGGAGGTACACGCCCCCTGCGAGACCACCCGCCAGAAGGGTCAGGCGCACCGAGAGCGCAAAACTCAGCACCACCAGCGCAAGAACGACGACCACGGCTGCCAGAGATAACACCAGGAATTCCAGCGAGAGCCCTGCCTTTAGGGCAGACTGGTATACTGTGGCCACGAGTTCCCCTGTTTTCCGACGGTAATAATAGGCCAGGGGCAGTGTGAGCAATTTGTGGAACAGGCGTTGTCGCAAGTCCCGGGTCACCCGACTGCTCAGGAGCCTAGCCAAATACTGCTGCAGGGCCTGGAGCAAATACCGAAACGCCACCACTACCGAGAAGATTCCAAGGAGGGTCCAGAGGTTAACCTCAATGTGCAGCGCTTCAAACAAGGCGTAAAGCCGTCGCACCAGCGGCAGCGGCTGGTGATCCTGGGCAAGGCTCTGCAACAGGGGGATTACCATTCCCACCCCCACCACCTCGGTAGCGGAGAGGAGGAGCAACACCGCCAGGTTGAGAACTACGAGGGTCCGATACCGCTTCAGGTAAGAAAAGGCCAGATGTAGTCCCTTAGGCGTCATGGCTCCAGGATCCGGCAAATCCGGGGAATTTCTGGCTCAGCCAGCGAAGGGGGCGAATGAGGTAATAAAGGGGGATCCATCGCAAAGGGAACCTCACGGCACGGAAATCTGCGACCGTGGGTGCCAAGAAGCGCTGTACCAGAAGTCGGAGCCCACGGATCAGGACGAAACCTCTTCCCCCCTCCATCATTCTGGCCTCGTAGGCAATCTGAGAAAGTGCGCCGGGACGCCTCACCCTTCCGTCTTGCAAGTCCTCCAAGAGATCCCGAGCCAGCCTCCAAAGATAGGGGAACCGCCGAAGTTCTGAGGCCACCGGTTCCGGAAGGTGCTGCGCCCCAACCCGGGCCATCAAGGCGAACCCAAGCAGCAGGGGCTTGAGTGCCTCCATCTTCCGAGCGTCCGCCAGCAGATCGCCCGGATCCACCAGAGGACCCCACCGAACCCACGCCTGAACAAAATCAGAGAGCCAACGCAACCGATTCCATTGGTGCTTGGTACCATGGAGGGCCAGATACAGGAGCAGATCCTTCGGATGCAGGGTGGCCACCGGACGCCCCATAAGAACCGTGGATTGGGCACGGCCCAGGAGCGCAGCTGCGGTCAAACGAACAGCCCACCGAGGGTCGAGGGGACGCCAGTGGAGTTCCACCGGGGTCTGAAAGGGCTCCGGCGGTTGCCACACGGTGTGGTGGACCCGGCCCAGGACCCTTGCCTGCAGGTGCTGCGGAAGACCGTGAAGGGCGGGGGCGATCATCCTGTACCCCAGGTTCCGAAGAATATCCCAGCTCCTGGTCAGATCCCTGGGGCGTACAAGGAGATCCAGATCTACGGAGGGACGAAGGGCTACATCCTGCCAGAGTTGATACGAAAGCACCGGCCCCTTCAGGGGCAAAACGGGCACCCGAGCCTGCCGGAACTCCTGAACCAGATCCAGAAGTTGCTGGGCCTGGCCAAGTGCCCTGAGCTGATATTCAACCGCAAGGGGGCGAAGCAGCGGCTCCAGTGGGGGAAATTTTAGGCGAACCCTCTGGTACACCAGGGCTACCACCCGATGTTCCCGAACCCGACGAACCAGGTGGTGTCCCGATGCTTGCCAGTGGAGAATCCATTGGTCCAGCAGGTTCGGGCAGGTGGACGAGGATTCGCCCGGTACAGGAAGAGGCACAAGTGTCTCCCCTGCGCGAAAAGCGCTTCACTCGGCAGCGAACTTTTCGAACGATGGATGAGGAAGACTAATAGGCGCTGGTGGTTCCTCCGTCGTAGAATCCCCCCACATTGACGCCACGGGTCAGATCCCGCAAACGGCCGAGCGTCTCGATCCGGGGAGCACGATAGGGTTTCCGTACACCACCGCGGTTCTTTTCCTCGGTGCGGAACCGAGGCGTCTCGCTCTGAAGCGTCCTTTTCATGGCAGATACCTCCTTTTTTATGCCCTCCACCAACCCATACCCCCGGTTCCGCGATTGATGCAGGATTTTACCTGGCAGGCCTGGGGTTGTCAACCGACCTGGAATAGGGGGCCACCGGCACGAACGCGCTGCAGCGCCTCCTGGAACAGTGCCAATCGGACCACAACGCGATAAGCATCGTAGGGCAGGGCAGTGTTGAAGGACTGCAACAAAGACGGCTGCAGAAGGTTTCCATAGAGCTCCGGGGAAAGCTTCCACAAAACAGGGAACCGCTGCGTTTGCAGCAAAGCGAAACCCGGGTTCCGGCCCCATCGGCCCTTATCCGATCGGTACAGGTTCTGTGGGGGCACGAGGCCGTGCAGGGCTCTCCTCAGAATCTTCTTCATCCCCCCACCGTAGAGTTCCACGGGATGCACCTGAAACACGAATTCCAGAATCTCGCGGTTGAAAAACGGAAAGGAACGACGAATACCCAGGGGACTTGTGCCTTCCCAGTTCATTGCCACAAACCCGTCGGAGATCCGGCTTTCCAGGTTCAAGTACCGCCAGGGAGAGCGATCCTGGTAGAACCTTCGGCGTTGCTCTTCGTACCACTCCATGTACTCAGCCACCACCCCGGGTTGAAACAGATTTAATGGACGCCCCTGGGGTGAACGCTGGAGAAGGTGTCGCGGTAGGGGCAGCACCGGGCGACGGCGCAGTAGCCGAATCCGATACCGAAGCCAGAGGAGAAGGTCTCGGGGGCGCCGCTTCAGTTCCGGCAACAGGAGCAAAAGGTGCCAGGGCATCAGGCTCTCTGACCAGTCGGGAAGAGTGAACACCTGGCCAGCAAGATTGTCGGCAAACTCGCCTCCAAACAGCACGGAAACCGGTGTTTCCCGATGCACCCGAGGAAGATCACACAGGGCTGGGTGAATCAAATGGAACACAAACCGAGGGCCCTTCAGCCACAGTTCTGCGAGCCCTCCCCGGGGATAAGGCACCTCCCAGAAAGCCCGCACCTTATAGCGTTGTCGCAAGGGAGCAATGTAGCGATACTCATGCTGATACAGGGCTTTCTCTTCCAGCGGGGGCACCAGGGACCAGGTCATCACCGGGACCTTTACAACCCCGGCGGCCAGGGCCAAAAGCGAAGCGGAATCCACCCCACCGCTAAGGGTTAGCAGGTTTCCTCCTCGGGGATCCAGGGTTCGCCGGAGGTGCTGGATCAAAAGTTCCCGGTAGGTCCGGGCATGGTCCTCACGGGCCCTTCGGTTTGGGAAGTGCACGGAGAAACGCGGCGGTTCCCAGTAGGGGACCGGCTCCAGCGACCGTCCCGGTATGACTTTCAGAAAGGTACCCCGGGGAAGGATGCGAATGCCTTGGAAAAAGGTGCGTTGCCATGGAAAACCTGTCCACCCCATACTCCACAGGGCGTGGGGCAACGGGTCCAGGGGCAACGCCTGCGGGAGGAATTGCATCAGGTATTCCAGCCGGGTTGTGGCAACGAAGAAGGTCCCCACGCGTCCGTAGTACCAGGGCACGAGGCCTCCTACCGACCGGGCCAACAGGGCGTGGCCTGGGGAAAGGATCCGGAGGAATCCAAAATCCCCGGGCCAGCGTCCCAGGCGTTCCGGCTCGTGATCCACCGTGTCCCGAAAGTCTTGTCCGCGATCCCCCTGCTTCAGCGCCGCCGCGATCCTTTCCCTTCCTTCAACGAAGAGGAGGTCCGGCGATTCTATGCCTTCGCCCTGGGAGGTACCCTCGGGCAGCGGTTGGCGTGCCACGATCCAGCGG
>JALXEF010000057.1 GCA_027069855.1 Caldifarciminota bacterium | reverse complement strand
CGCCCCCACCACCCCTCAAGGAGTACCCCACGGCGCCGTCCTACGCCCTGCCCGATCCCCTGCCTCTGCCCATGCCCCTCCATGAAGCCCTGCAACAGCGCAGAAGCCTGCGCACCTATAACCCGGACTTCGTGCTGCCCCTGGCCCACCTTGCCACCCTGCTCCACTACACCGTGGGGGTCACCCATCTGTACCGCGACCGCTATCCGCTGCGCGCCTATCCCTCGGCCGGCGCCCTCCATCCCCTGGAACTCTATGTGTACGCCCGGCAGGTGGCCGATCTGCCGGCCGGCATCTTCCATTACCATCCCCTGAAGCACCGGCTGTACCACCTGGTGGAAGGGGAAATCCAGGAGGCGCTGGTACAGGCGGCCTACGACCAGGAATTCCTGGCTGATGCCGCGGCGGTGCTCATTTTTGCCATCGTTTACGAGCGCACCCGCCGCAAGTACGGGTACCGCGCGTACCGGTATGTGTTCACAGACCTCGGGGCCGCCTGCGAGAACACCTACCTTGTGGCCTGCGAGCTGGGCCTCGGCACCGTGCTCGTGGGCGCCTTTGACGACGACGCCGTGGCCACCCTCATCGGCCTGGACCCGGAAAAGGAATGGATCGGCGCCCTCATGCCCGTGGGGGAGCCCCTGAGCCGCTGAATCCCAGAATCCACCCTCACCGTACAATTTTGCCCGATGATCGGCAAGAAAATCGGGCGATTTGAGGTGCGGGAGTGGATCAGCGGCGGCCGGTTCGCCGATGTCTTCCTGGTGTACGATCCCCTCACCGGCCAGGAATACGCCCTCAAACTCGCCCGCCGGCGGCTGAAAAACCAGGAGTTTTTGAAGCAGGAGGCGCGGATTCTGGCCGGCCTTCTGCACGAGCATATCGTGCGCTTTTACTTCATTGACTTCTACAACGACCGGCTCTACATCGTGCTGGAGTTCGTCCGCGGCCGATCGCTGCGGAACCTGCTGCAGGAGAAAAAGGTGCTGCCGCCGGAGGAGGCCCTGCGCATCCTTGCCGAAGCCCTGGAAGGCCTGGCCTATGCCCATCAGCGGGGGATCCTGCACCGCGACCTCAAGCCCGAGAATCTGCTGCTCACCGAAACCGGACGCGTGAAACTCGCCGATTTCGGCCTGGCCCGGCTGTTTCAGGAAGACCTCGGGCACGCCGGCACCGGCGGCACCCCCCTGTATATGGCGCCGGAAGCCTGGGAGGGCCGTGCCACCAAGGCCACCGATGTGTGGGCTCTGGGCGCGGTCTTTTACGAGATGCTGGTGGGCAGCCCCCCGTTTACCGGCGACACCCTGGACGAAATCCGAAGCCGGATCCTGGCCGGTACCCTGCCCCCGCTCAAGGGTATCCGGCCGGAACTCGTGCGCCTGATCTCCCGGGCCCTCCAGCCCGATCCGGTCCGGCGCTTCGCCGACGCCTCCGAGTTCCTTGCGGTCGTACGCCAGGTGCAGGGCGGCCGCAGCGTGGCCACCGGCCCGGTGGTCCAGGACGCCTCGGGCCGGTCCCTGCTCCTGGGCGGCCTCAGCGAGGAGCAATGGACCGTGGTTCGGGAGGCCGAGGGCCCGGTGCTCGTGCTCGGCGGCCCGGGCACCGGCAAAACCCGTACCCTCACCGCCCGCATCGTGTACCTGGTGGAAGAACAACGGGTGCCCCCCGAAGAAATCCTGGCTGTGACTTTTACCAATCGGGGAGTGGCCGAGATCCAGGAGCGCTTGACCCAGGCCCTGGGGCGCGACCGCGCCCGCGCCGTGTGGGTGGGAACCTATCACCACCTGGCCCTGCAGATCCTGGCCTCCGCCGGCGACCGGCTGGACCTGCCGGACCCCTTTTCCGTGGCCCCCTCCCGGCTCCAGGAGGAGATCCTGAGCCGCGTGGTGCGGCAGCGTCCCCGCGGCCGCATCCGCGCCCTGCTCAAGGCCATCTCCGGCCTCAAGCGCCAGTTCCTGAGCCCGGAGGAGGCCGTTACCCTCGCCCGAAGCCGCTGGGAGCGTGAGGTCGCCGCCGCCTATCAGCAGTACCAGGAGGCCCTGCGTCGGGAACATCTGCTGGACTTTGACGATCTCCTGCTCTACACCCACCGGTTGATCACCGAGCATCCCGATCTCCGCGAAGACCTGGCCCACCGGTTCCGCTATGTGCTGGCCGACGAGTTCCAGGACATCAACGAAGCCCAGTATCTGCTCCTCAAAACCCTCGCCTCCCATCACCGGAACCTGCTGGCCTTCGGCGACGACGACCAGGCCATTTACGGATTTCGGGGTGCCAGCGCCCGCTTCATGAAGACCCTCCAGGAGGACTTCCCCGAAACCCGGGTGTTCTTCCTCACCCGGAACTTCCGCACACCCCGTACCATCCTCACTCTGGCCGCCAACCTCATCCGCCGGAACCGCCACCGCTTCCAGAAGCCCCTGGAAGCGTCGGTGGAGGTCCAGAATGCCTTCCACCTGCAACCCGCCGACGACGAAGAGGCCGAAGCCCGGCAGGTGGTACAGCGGATCCGGGATCTGCTCCGGGAGGGATACCTGCCCCAGGAAATCGCGGTCATGGCCCGCACCCGGTTCCGCCTGGCCCCTGTGGAACGCGAACTCCGGCGCCACGAGATCCCCTTTAACCTGGTGGGCGAGGGGCCCTGGTTGCATCACCCTCTGGCGGCCGCCCTGGTCGCCTTTCTCAAACTCGCCGTGGGCGCCGCCGACCGGGAAGACGCCCAGGCCGTGCTGGAACACCTGCTGGCCGTACCCTCCTCCTGGCGCTCCCGTCTGCTGCGAAACTTCCGAAAACGGAAACGGTTTTCCTATCCCCGCACCCTGCCCCCGGACCTGGCCGAGCGCCTCCACACCCTGGAGAACCTGCTGGACCGCTACCGCAAGGCTCCAGAAGACTTCGGCCCCGTGGATCTGCTGCGCGAAGTTCTCGCCCTCCGGCCCCAGGCCCAAACTTCCCAGGTGCGGCAACTGGCCGAACAGGAGGCCGCCGAAGGCGTGCTGCAGGTGGCCGCCGGGTTCGGTCGCGGCCATGTGAACGACTTTTTGAACTACCTGCAACTGCTTCAGGACCTAGATGCGCCGATTCGCTCCGCCGGCGTGCAGGTGCTCACCGTACACGCGGCCAAGGGGGTGGAGTTCCCGGTGGTGTTCATCGTGGGGCTGGAGCAGGAGATGTTTCCCCTGCGTGGCTCTCTTTTGAAGGTGCAGGCGCTGGAAGAGGAACGCCGCCTGCTCTATGTGGCCATGACCCGGGCGCAGGAACGGCTGTTCCTGTCCTACGCGCGCCGCCGCGGCGGCCAAACCCAGCAGGCCTCCCCCTTCCTGCACGAACTCCTGATCCAACGGGCGCCCTGACCCTGCAAGGCCGCTCCTTCGGGAAAATCCGGCACTCTGCAAAGCCAGCCCCTTCCCGGAAACACTGCCATTCGTTGCAACTGGAACCCGCTGCGCCTCTGAAAACCGGCTTCTCTTCGTGGATTCGCAGGATGGCGGCTTGATCCTGATATTCCCCGGAACCCGGATCTTTCCCGGCCAAAAACTGCAAGGGGGTTTCCAGGAACCTTTGGCCCGCAGATCACACGGCTGGAGCGGTACCCAGGCGCTGCAGCCTAAAAACTGTCTCCCAGAGGGAGGGAAGCATCCGCGTATCGTGGCTGAAGCCACTCCTACAACCTGAGAAAAATGTTTGTGGAAGCCACTTTAGCAGCGCCGCCAAGATTCTGAAACAGCGGGGGTCCTGGACCGTTTCTGGGGTGCAGAAGGGAGGCTTAAAGGATCAGCGGCCCGGTTCTACAGGGAGGATAGGAGTTTCAGAAGTTCCACAGGCGAAAGGACCGGCACGGGGGACTCGGCAAAGTCCTTCTGGTTCCGGGTAACCAGATAAGAGGCTCCGATTTCCGCCGACGCTGCAGCGGTTACGGCATCCTCAAAGTCCTTCAAAGGTAGCTGCAACGCCCGTTCGATCACACCCTGGGTGATGGGAGCGACCTTGAGGAAGATCATCAGCTCCGTGAGCACCCTTCGCGCCTCCCGCGAGGACACTCCTTTGGCATAGAGGTAAAACAGAGTGGTTACATGGTGCGCCGCCCACCACCCTTCCAGGGCTCCCGTTTCTGCAGCAGCCAAGATTTCACCTGCCTCCCACGCAAAGGGTTTCCGCTGCTGCAACGCGTCCAACAACACATTGAGGTCAATCAGAACGCGAAGCACCACGGTATTTTTCCTCCAGGTACCGGTGGTAATCCTCGGGTTTGGCAGAAGGAGGCAGGGTTCCAAGGAGACGGGGGACCCGGGTGGCTCGGGCCAGGTAGCCTTCGGAGGCTTCCGGAAGGCGCTCCAGGTATAGGGTGATGAGGCGGCTCAGGGAGGTGTGGTGCGCCTGTGCAAAGGCCTTAGCTCGCTGGAGCACCCGCCGGGGCACCCGCACGGTGAGTTTCACCTGCTGGGTTTCTGCTTTCTTGCCCATGCCGTACATTTTACGCGAAAATCGTACGGCGTCAATGCCCGAATTCCCCTGTGCCTGATAGAGAAGGATGGGCGGAAACAGTTCCGCTCAGGGGTGGCGCGGTGAGACCTGCAGCAGGTATTCCTGCAGTGTAGAGATTTGTGGGAGCCGCTTCAGCGGCGATTTTTGGGATCGTAGCGGTGCAAGCCGACACAGTAAATGCCTCCACCGGCCCGCCGATCCTGGAGCGCGGTGCCTCGGCACCGCCTTCGGGCTCCAGAGCGGCACCCAGGTGCCGCACTCCCAAAAGCCCTCCCCTCAATCCCCTCCCGGCGGGAGGGGAGGTTTCAGGGCCCCTGGCTTCCGCCAGGGGCGGGGACGATTTGCTTATCGTGGCTGAAGCCACTCCTACAACCGAAGGGATTGTGGCGGCGAAGGCCGCGCTACGGACACCCTTGCGGGGGAAAATCGCGGTGGGGATCAGCGGGCCTGGCGCCACAGGATCCACAGGAAATAGGGGGTGCCCAGGAGGCCGGTGACGACACCCACGGGCAGCTCGGCGGGGTAAAAGGCCAGGCGGGCTAAGGCATCGGCCGCGGTCAGCACCGCGGCGCCCCCCAGGAGGGCCAGCGGCACCAGTCGCCGATGGCCCGGCCCCACCTGCATCCGCACGAAGTGCGGCACCACCAGACCCACAAAGCCGATGGGCCCGGTGAGGGCCAGGGTGCTGCCCACCAGCAGCGAGACCACAAAAAACAGGGCCGTGGTATATCGGCCCACGGCCACGCCCAGGCCGTGGGCCACCTCGCCCCCCTGGCTCAGGAGGTCCAGCACCGGCGCCCAGCGGTACAGCACCAGCCCCCCGACGACGGTGAGGATACCCGCCCCGGTGGGCGCCTGGGGCCCCACGACGGCCAGGCTCCCCATAAGCCAGCGCACGGTTTCGTAGGCGCGGGTGTAATCCGCCAGGTACTGGAGCAACATGACCAGGGCGGCGAACAGGAAGTTGAGCACCACCCCCGAGAGGAGCAGTGCCATGAGGTTCACCTGGCCCCGAACCCAGGCGATCCGATAACTCAGGCCCAGGGCCAGCAACGCCCCCAGCGAGGCCAGCCCGAAGTAGCCCGGCAACCCGAGCCAGGAGGCCGACCACCCGAGGGCCACGGCCAGGGTGCCGCCGAAGGCCGCGCCTCCAGCCACCCCCAGGGTCAGGGGCGACGCCAGGGCGTTCTGGAACAGGGCCTGGAGCACCACGCCGGCCAGGGCCAGCGCGCCTCCGACAAAGGCGGCCATAGCCACCCGGGGCAGGCGAAGCAGCAGCAGGATCTCGCCGGAGCCCGCAGGCAGCGGCGGCCAGCCCAGCGTGGCGAACGCCCCCGCCAGAAACAGCACCACAAAGCCCAGCGCTACCAGGGCCGAACGACGGCTCATGGCTCCCCTCCTCCGGGCAGCAGTGCACAGAAACGACCCCGCCGCACCACCTCCAGGGGCACGCCGAACAGGCGTTCCAGGTGCCCGGGCTCCAGGGCCTCCACGCCCGGCGCCTCCCACAGGATCCGGCCCGCCTTCAGGCCGATCACCCGGTGAAAGAGGCCGCAGGGCAGCACCGGATCGTGGCTCACGAGAATGCCGCCCCGCCCCTCCTGCCGCAGCCGGGCCAGGGTTTGCCAGAGGAGATGCTTGTGGGCCGGATCCAGGTGCGCCGTGGGTTCGTCCAGCAGGAAAAAGGCCGGTTCCTGGGCCAGGGTACGGGCCAGAAAGGCCAGCTGGCGTTCGCCGCCCGAGAGGGCGTTCAGGGGGCGGCGGGCCAGGGGCGCAAGGTGCAGGGCTTCCAGGTAGGGAGCCACCGGCCCCGGCGTGCCGAACCGCCAGCGGCCCTGGGCCACCACCTCCTCCACGGTAAAGGCGAAGGCCGTTCCAGGGATCTGGGGCAGGTAGCCCAGGCGGCCGGCCCGTTCCCGCGCCGGCCACCGTTCCACAGGCCGCCCTTCCAGAAGCACGGTACCGGCTTCCGGCCGGAGCCAGCCCACGAGCAGCCGAAGCAGGGTGGATTTGCCGGCGCCGTTGGGCCCCAGCACCAGGGTCCAGCGGTCGGCCTCCAGGGTCAGCGACAGGTGCCGCACCACCCCGGGCTTGCCGGGATAGCCGGCGGAAACCTCTTCAAGCCTCAGGAAAGCCGTCATGGGCTATCGGTCGGGGTGGCTCTGCCCCGGCCCGGATCCCGGCCGGTTTTCTGGTTCCCCAGGGGGTTTGAGAGGGAACCTCCGGCGAAGTTGCCAGAGGCGCCGCAGCATGGCGGGAAACCGGGTGGAGGGATGGGAAAACAGGTCGGCATCCAGGTGCACCACCCGGTCCTGCAGGCCCACGGTTTGCCAGGCGGCGTCGGGCTGGGTTGCCGGGCCCTGCACCATCTCCAGGATCAGCGCCGGCTGAAGTTGCAGCAGGTATTCCAGGTTCAGGGGCACATAGCCCGGCCGGCGAACGAGGTTCCGGAACCCGGTCAGGCTCAGGAGTTCGTGTAGAAAGGTGCCGGTGCCCACGGCATACAGGTTCTGGAGGGTGCCGGGGGTGCGGTCGGCAAGGAACACCACCGGTACCGGAGGCACGCCGACGGACCGTTTCCGATAGGTCACCAGGGTTTCCTGGAGCGCCGCCTTCAGGCGGGCCGCCGCCGAGGCCAGGCCCAGCCATCGGCCCAGGGAATCCACGCCCGCCAGAATGTCCTCCAGGGTTTGGGCGGGCAGGGCCCGGTACCGCAGGCCCAGTTTTTCCAGGTCGGGCCCCACAAAGGGCACCTGGGCCCGGGTCAGGAGCACCAGGTCGGGCTTCAGCCGGGCCAGGGCCTCTAAGGAGGGATCGGTCCAGCCCCCCACGCGGGGCACCCGGGCCACGGCCGGATCGTGGTCGTACCGGGTTACGCCCACGATGCGGTCGGCCGCGCCAAGGTCCACGAGCATCTCGGTAATGGACGGCGCCAGGGACACCACCCGACGGGGAGCGGCGGCCAGCACGGCCGTCCAGAGCGCAAGGCCGAGGATCCCTATGCCGGGGCGTGCCATGACTGGATCCGCTGTACCAGGGCCCGGAACCCGGGGTGCGGCACCCGGCGCACGATGTCCTGCACCCGCTGGTCTTCGGCCAGGTACCGGGCGAGTTCCAGGTGTTTCTCGGCCAGGTCGTAGAGGGCGATGCCCCAGGGGTCGTACTTGGCGACGGTAAACAGGGCCTTGGCGATCTCGTGCACGCAGGGTTCCACGAGGTAGAGTTCGATCACCACCCGGAAATCGGCGAACCGCTGGATCAGGGCCGGCACCAGAATGTCCATCCAGTAGGTGAGCCGATAGTCCAGGGAGTACACGGGGAACATCAGGAACTCCACCTTCCCCTGAAGAAAGGCAGGGTCCACGCCGTAGCGCTGGCGCAGGCCGTAGGGGTCGGGCGGCAGGGTGAGGGCCAGGCGGGCCCGGGTGGCGGCCCGGATCTCCTGGAACCATTCCCGGAGCACCTGCACCCGCCATTCCACGAGGTCATGGAGGCCGCGGCGGTCGCGGTCGGCCCGGCAGCGATGGCAAAAGCAGTAGCGTTCGTTGGGAAACTGGAAATCGCCCAGGAGCACCAGTTTGTCCTCGGGGATCCGGTGCAGGAGTTCCAGGATTTCCTGCCAGTGATCGGGATGGTTCGGGCACACCCAGGACCACGCAAAGCCGTCGTACACATTGTGTTTGGCGACGGCGAGTTCGCCGGTCACGGCAACCGCGGCGCGGTCGGGATCCTTCTGGATGCCGATGGTGTCGCCGAACACCGACACGGTGACGATGCGGGCGTGGGGCTCGATGGGTTTCACGGCCCCAAAGGGCAGCCGATGGGGCAGGAACACCCCGTCAAACCGGTTTTCGTACTCCGGTTTCCAGCGGTTGGTGGAAAGGAAGAGTTTCATCGGCAAGGGCGTCCGGGGCGGGCGTGGAACCCGGCGCCCGGACGCAGAACCCATGGCGTTTACTGTCCACCCAACTCGTAGTAATACACGATCTGGGCCCCTTTGCCCTGGCCCAGCACGATGCGCTCCAGTTCGTGGCCTTGGTGGGTGAGCACCACCAGGTAATCGTTTACCTCGGCGCTGTTGCTGAAGAGGGTGACATACACAGCCTCATCCGTGGCATCCACGCCCATGACGCCGTTGCCCTCGTCCAGCGACAGGCTCAGGGAATCCACCAGGGTCATGGTATTCAGGTCCACCACCAGCACCTGGGGGATGGACCAGCCCACGATGTAGGCCCGGTGGTTCTCCACATCCAGGGCGCCGGGCACGCCCGCGGTGATGGTATAGGAGTTGACCACGGAAAGGTCGGTGGGGTCAATCTTCAGGAGGTAGCCGCCGCCCAGGCTCCAGTCGCCGCCCAGCACATACAGGTAGCCCTCGTCTTCGGCGATTTTGGAGGGGTTCAGGCTCAGCACCAGGCTGTCTTCCACCTGGAGATCGGGGGTGAGCACATAGAGTTTGCCCGTGTCGCTCTGGTAGGCGGCCAGGTCGTAAAAGGTGGCCACCACATAGAGTTTGCCGTTGTAGGCCAGGATGCCATCGGGCGCGCGGCCCACGGCCACGGAATCGGTCACCTGCAGGTGTTCGTTCAGGCGGTACACCAGGTTGCGGGTGAAGGAGGTCACATAGAAGTCGCCGTTCAATTCGGCCACCTGCATGGGGTTGGAACCGTTGGGCAGCGGGGCTTCTTCCATCACGCTGGGGCCCTGGGGCTCAATCACCTGCAGGGACGGCGCAGCCGAGAAGCCGGAGTTGACCAGGTAAAACCGGCCGTCGGCTTCCAGGAGGAAGTTGGGCGTGTTGCCGGTAACGAACCGGTCGGGCAGGAGGGTGTCGCGGTCCACATCGTAGAGGTCTGCGGTTTCGCTCAGGCCGTAGACGATCAGGACACGGCGGTGGATCGGGGGCAGACCGCCGTCATTGATCTCGTGGATACACCCGAAGAGGCCGAGCAGCATCGGCAACGCCACAAGGGCAACCAGCACACGCTTCATCAAACACCTCCTTGGTTTTGTGGTTTCGGGAAAACAAACGGTGCAAAAAACCCGGAACCGTGCCGTTCCAGGTGATTTCGGCGATCCCGGTGCGGCCGGGCTGGGGAATCCCCCGGATCCATTCGTAGCGTTGATCCAGCAGGTTCCGACCCTCCAGGTGCAGGTGCACCGGCCCAAGGGGCAGGCGGCACCGGAGGTCCAAAAGATGCACGGGATCCAGGGTTTTGGGGCCGGTGGGCCGCTCCCAGCGGGGTCCGATCCACCGATACACGGCGGTTACCGGGCCCAGCGCCAGGGCGAATCGGCCCTGGGCCCAGGGTACATACACCAGATGGGTAGGGGCCTGGAGCCGCCAGAAGCCGGAAACCGCACCTTCAAAAGTGAAGGGGCCGATTTTTGTGCGGACCAGGGCCTCGGCGCCCTCCAGCACCGCCCGGCTCAGGTTCACGGGCCGGTACCGGCCCCCGGCATCCGGCACCCACTGGATTCGGTCCCGCACCTGGCGATGGAACAGGGCAACGCGCAGGCGCCGGGCGCCGCGGCTGTGTTTCCAGCCGACCTCGGCCTCCCAGGCCCTCTCGGGCCGGAGCGCCGGGTTGCCGCGGGCAAAGGGATCCTGCGGCCAGTAGAGTTCGTTGAAGGTGGGCTCGCGGAAGCCGTTGGACAGGCGCGCGTACAGCCCTGCGGGCACCTGCAGGCCCGCCGAAGCGGTCCACACCGGCCGCCGGATACTCGTGCTGACATAGCCCCGCAGGGCCAGCAGGGCCAGGGCCGGCCCCCAGCGGAATGTATCCCGGAGGGCCGCCTGGGCGGCCAGGCGCTCGCGGAAGCCTACGGTGGTGGAGTGCAGCCGGGCATAGGTGCCCCGCAGTTCCCAGAGGCCGCGGCGGTACCGGAGGTCCAGGGTGCCCTCGCGGTGCCGGGCCGGGGGCAGGGCCACCGGGCGGTACCGGGTGTCGTGGAGTACCCAGGACCCCTGGAGCCCGCCCCACCGGATCCCGAGCAGGGCCAGGGCTTGGTCCAGGCTGTCGGGATGGGGGCTGAAATTGGGAATCTGGGGCAGGCCGCCGCTGCGCCCGCTCCACAGGGCCAGAAGTTCCAGGGAATTATGGAACCAGCGCACGGCCGCGGCCCGGCGCCGGCTCCCCAGGTTCCGGATCTCCAGGGGTCGGCCGAAGGCATCGGAGGCCCGGAACCCTTCCGGCCCCTGGTGCCATCCGAGGGACACCTGGACCAGGCTGTTTTCCGCCAGGGGCAGGGTATGGTGGGCCACCAGGCCGTGGTCACCCAGCGAGCCCGCCCACAGGGCCACCCGGGGCCGGAAATCCAGTTGCAGGTTCACCACCCCGGCCATGGCGTCGGCGCCGAAGTAGGCTGAGGTGGGATTGGCCACGGTTTCTACGGCCTGCCAGAAACCCCGGGGGAAGAGGTGCAGGTCCAGGTAGCCGGTTTGGGCGGGTTTCACCGGGAACCCCTCCAGGAGCACCTGCAGTTCCTCCACGGCGCTCCCGCGGAGCGACAGGCCGGCGATGCCCAGGTAGTCGCGGATAGTCAGGCCGGGCCAGCCGGCGAGATCGGCTGGCGATGCCGCCGCCACCTGCAGGTACGACAGGGGCAGGCGATGGGCCTGGTCCAGGGACCGGGTGCCCCACACCACGATTTCCCGGGCGAGGTAATAGGTGCCCGTATCCGCGGGCGGGATCAGGAGCGCCGCCCCGGCCACGAGAACGCCGAGCCATCCAAACATCATGTGCAGTCCTTTTCCCGCAGTGGTGAAAAGGACCGACCTCAGGGACTGGAGGAGAACCTGTGCAACCGTTCCCCGCCCCGCACCCCGGAGGCGGTCAGTTCAGGGGTTCCGGGTAGGTCTCCCGGCTCGCAGGGGGCGTGCGCCCGGCCTTCCGCCTTCCCAAAGGGCCGGCCCCATCAGGACCCGATCCCTTCAGTGGCCTGGATGGAAGGCCTTTCCCTGCACACGGTTGCGGGGGCAGCGTGGGATTCGCACCCACTTCCCTTGGCCCCGGAACCGGTGAAATTATACAGGGCCGGCGCCTCCGAAAAAGATGGGCGGCCGCGCCGATCGGCGCGGCCGCCCACAAACTTTGCGGTCTCTCCGCCGGTTTCAGCCCTTCTTCTGCTGCTCCTCCTCAATGGCGGCCTGGGCTGCGGCCAGCCGGGCCACCGGCACCCGATAGGGCGAGCAGGACACATAGTCCAGGCCCACCCGGTGGCAGAACTTCACCGAGGCCGGGTCGCCGCCGTGCTCGCCGCAGATGCCCACCTTGAGGTCGGGCCGGGTGCTGCGGCCGCGTTCCACACCGATCCGCACCAGATCGCCCACGCCCTCCTGGTCCAGCACCTGGAAGGGATCGTCCTTGAGGATGCCCATCTCAATGTACTTGGGCAGGAACTTGCCGACATCGTCGCGGGAGAACCCAAAGGTGGTTTGCGTGAGGTCGTTGGTGCCGAAGGAGAAGAACTGGGCCACCTTGGCGATCTGGTGGGCCGTGATGGCCGCCCGCGGCAGCTCAATCATGGTGCCCACCTGGTACTCCACCTCCACGCCCTTCTCGCGGAACACCTCGCGGGCCACCCGGTGCACGATCTCCACCTGGTGTTCCAGTTCAGCCAGGGTGGACACCAGCGGGATCATGATCTCGGGCTTCACCTCCACGCCCTCTTCCTTGAGTTCGCAGGCCGCCTCAAAGATGGCGCGGGCCTGCATTTCGGTGATCTCGGGGTGGGTGATGCCCAGCCGGCAGCCGCGGTGCCCGAGCATGGGGTTCATTTCCTTCAGGTCGCGCACGCGCTTCAGCAGGTTCTCCTTGGCCTGGATCTGTTCAATGATCTGCCGGGTTTCCTTCAGGTTCTCGGCGCCGGCCAGGTCGAAGTAGAGTTCGGCCAGTTCCTCCAGCAGCTCTTCCTCCTTGGGCAGGAACTCGTGGAGCGGCGGATCCAGGGTGCGGATGGTCACGGGCAGGCCGGCCATCTCGCGGAACAGCCCCTTGAAGTCCTCCTTCTGGAAGGGCAGAAGCTTGGCCAGGGCGCGCCGGCGCTCCTCCTCGGTATCCGAGAGGATCATCTCCTGCATGGCCCGGATGCGGTGGCCCTCAAAGAACATGTGCTCGGTACGGGCCAGGCCGATGCCCTCGGCCCCGAACTCCCGGGCCTTGCGGGCGTCTTCGGGCTTGTCGGCGTTGGCGCGCACCCGGAGTTTCCGGAACTCGTCGGCCCACTGCAGCAGGATCTCAAACTCCTCAAAGAGTTCGGGCGGCACCAGCGGCGCCTCGCCCAGGAACACGCGGCCCGTGGAACCGTCAATGGTGATGATGTCGCCCTTGCGGACCTCCTGGCCCCGGGCCACAAAGACCTGCCGGTCGTAATCCACGGTAATGTCCTCGGCGCCCACCACGCAGGGCTTGCCCATGCCGCGGGCCACCACGGCCGCGTGGCTGGTCATGCCGCCCCGGGCGGTCAGGATGCCCTGCGACCGGGCCATGCCGCGGATGTCGTCGGGCGAGGTCTCGTGCCGCACCAGGATCACCTTGTGGCCCTCTTCGGCCAGGTGAGCGGCCTCCTCGGGGTCAAACACCACCATGCCGCTGGCCGCACCGGGCGAGGCCGGCAGCCCCTGGGCGATGGGTTCGCCGCGGAACTTGGGGTCGATCATGGGGTGGAGCAACTGTTCCACCTTGTAGGGGTCCACCCGCAGCAGGGCCTCCTTCTTGTCAATCAGCCCTTCGCGGGCCATGTCCACGGCGATCTTGACCATGGCGCGGGGCGTGCGCTTGCCCACCCGGGCCTGGAGGAGGTACACCTTTTTCCGCTCAATGGTGAACTCCAGGTCCATCATGTCGCGGTAGTGCTTTTCCAGGCGGTCAAACACCTGGAGCAGTTCCTCGTAGGCCTCGGGCATCTCGTTCTTGAGTTCCTCCAGGGGCTTGGGTGTGCGGATCCCGGCCACCACATCCTCGCCCTGGGCGTTCACCAGGTACTCGCCGTACACCTTCTTTTCGCCGGTGGAGGGGTTCCGGGTGAAGGCCACGCCGGTGGCGGAATCGTTGCCCATGTTGCCGAACACCATGGTCTGCACATTCACGGCCGTGCCCCACTCGTCCGGAATCCGGTGGATCTTGCGGTACTCAATGGCCCGGGGGTTGTTCCAGGACTTGAACACCGCCTCAATGGCCATCCAGAGCTGCTTTTTGGGGTCCTGGGGGAACTCCTGGCCGGTGAGTTCCTTGATGCGCTTCTTGTACTCCTCCACCAGTTCCTTGAGGGCCTCGGCGGGCAGTTCGTAATCCAGGGTCACCCCGTACTGCTTCTTCTTGCGCTCCAGGAGCTTTTCAAACTCGTCGTGGGGGATCCCCATTACCACGGAGCCGAACATCTGGATGAACCGGCGGTAGGAGTCATAGGCGAAGCGCTCGTCGTTGGTCAGCCGGGCGAGGCCCTGGACGGTTTCGTCGTTCAGGCCCAGGTTCAGCACGGTGTCCATCATGCCGGGCATGGACACCCGGGCACCGGAGCGCACGGACACGAGCAGCGGGTTCTCCGGATCGCCGAACCGCTTGCCGGTGAGTTCTTCCAGGCGTTTCAGGGCCTCTTCCACCTGCTGGGGCAGTTCCTCGGGCACTTTGCCGTGCTTGAAGTAGTACACGCAGGCCTCGGTGGAAATCGTGAAGCCCGGGGGCACCGGAATCCCGAGATTGGTCATTTCGTGGAGATTGGCGCCCTTGCCGCCCAGGAGATCCTTCATCTGGGCGTTCCCTTCGGCCTTGCCTCCACCGAAGAAGTACACGTACTTCTTGCTCATCGCTTGGAAACCTCCTATTTCGTTACCGCGAGTTTGAAGGTATGGGTTCGGCCATCGCCGGTTCGGACCACGCCCACATAGAGTCCGGGCGAAAGGGTTTCGGTGCCGCGCACCGTCAGCGTGCCCGGAATCTCCTCCTCGGCCTCCAGCCCCGAAACCCGCTGCCCGGTCAATCGGAACAGACCGAGCCACTCCATCGGGGAGGAGCCGACCACCTGGAACCGGGATTGGCCGTGATTCAGAGGATTAGGATACACCCGAACCCCGCCGTTTGCCGGGCCTCCGAGGGAAAACAGGTCGCCCAGGTCCAGGCGCGCCACCCCCTTGTTCGTGCCCACATAGGCGGCGTTGTGGGCCAGGTCCAGCACCAGGGCGTGGCGGGGCGAAAACAGGTACGGGTTGGTCATGGGGTCGGGCCGGGGGGTGTCGGGCAACTCCTGGGTGATCCAGGCGATTTCCTCCGGGGTTTCGGAAACGGTGTAAAACCCTACGCCCTCCTCGGCAAGCAGGATCAGCCGGTTTAAAACGACCTGTACCTCGTACACCTGCTGGGCCGGCACCGTAGAAACCTGCCGCGCCACCTGGTTTTCCACCACATACAGGCCGTTGAAGGTGCCGAGCCACATCCGGCCCGAGGGATCCTCGGCCATGCTGCTGACCGCGGCGGGCACCCGGCCGCCGTCCGAAAAGAGCAGGTGATCCAGATGGCTCAGGGATTCGTACACCGAAAAGCCCGCATAGCGGCCCACCCACACCCGGCCCTGGCGATCCACAGCGAGGGCGTAAGGGAAGGCATCGCCGCCACCTCCCACATGGCCCAAGTAGATCAGGGTGTCCGGCCGGTACCGGTACACATCGCCGCCGTAGGTGGCGAGAAGCCCGCTGGTGTCGTCCAGGGGCTGGAGGGCCGTCACCACGGGGTCGGCGGGCTGGAGCCGGCGCACGAAGGTCCCCAGGGTGTCAAACACATAGAGGCCGCCCTGGCTGCCGTGCCAGCTGGATACCAGGGCCCCGCCGGGGAAGGTGACCAGATGCCGGGGCGTGGGGATCCAGCTCCGGGAGGCCACCTGCCAGGTTTCGTTTTCCAGGAAACTCACGGGATAGGGCGCCGGCCGCCCCTCCTGGCTTCCCAGCGTCCACAGGCGTCCGTTGCGGAAATCCAGGGAGATCACACAGCCCACCGAGGGCCCGGCCAGGTCATGGAGTTGCCACTGGCCGTTTTGTTCCACCATCAGGGCGCGGCCGATGTTGTAGTTCTCCCAGGTCGGATCCAGGGTATCGCCGTAGCCCAGGGCGTACACCACCCTGCCCTCCAGGGCCATGACATCGCGCACATCCCGGGCATCCTCAGGGAAATCCAGGACCTCTTCCGTGCCCGAGGGCAACAGGCGCCGGGGCTGGGAATCGGCCGCCGGACGCTTGGGATCCAGGTACAGGGTATCGCCGGTAAACGCCACCATGCCCACGGGCAAGCCCTGGGCATACAGCGTATCCCGGTACCAGGCGCCCCGCCCGGTGCCGACGGCGAGCCGGCCCGCCTGCCAGGCCACAGCGAACACGGTGTCCGTGGGATACCGCAGGTGCCACAGGGAGTCGGCCGTCAGGGCCTCCCAGGGGGCTGCATAGAGGCCGTGGTCCGTGCCCACATACAGGCTGTCGGGCGAGGCGGCCACGCTCAGGAATTCGGATGCCCCCTCAAAGGGCGGAACGCCCGCAAACCGGTAAAAGACCAGTTGGTCGTCGTCCGGCCGGGCGGTGTGCCGGGTATGGAACACGGCCAGCAGGGTATCGGTGATCTCCACGAAAAAGGAATCGGCCACCGCCAGGTGCCGTACGGACTTCAGAGCCGGAAAGAAGGACGGATTCCCGTCATAGGACCGGAAGGTGTAGGTTCCCGTTGCCGGGGTTCCCACGGCCACGCCGTGTTTCCAGAGGGCCGCCCATAGGGTATCGCCCACGGCTGCGAGATCCACGACCACGGGGTACGGCAGTTCCTCGCCCGATGCCTCGGGCACCCGCAACTCCTCCTGGAGGCTCTGGGGATCCAGGAACAGCACTCCGCCCGAGGTTCCGAGGACAAGGTACCGGGAGGTGCGCACCATGCGCGACACGAGGTCGGGGTTGAGCCAAACCTGTTGCACGGAGGGAAGGGCAACAGGAGGCGATGCCGGCAAAAGCAAGGTGAAGGTGACAAGAAGCGGAATCATGCCCTTAAAAATACAGCCCGGCCGGCGGCCGTAGGCCGCCGGCCGGGCGAATCCTCCACAACGAAACGACTACTCTTCCCAGGTGTCAATCTGGGCCCGCTGCAGTGTACCGGAGAAGTCAATGTACACGGTCTTCCACTCGGTAAAGATCTCGTACACGGTCCAGCCGCCTTCCCGGTGGCCGTTGCCGGTCTTCTTGATGCCGCCGAAGGGCAGATGGGTTTCAGCACCGATGGTGGGCGCGTTGATGTAGGTGATGCCCGCCTCCAGTTCCTCAATCGCCTTCATGGCCTCCAGCAGATTCCGGGTGTAGATGGAGGACGACAGCCCGTACTGCACATTGTTGGCCACCTCAAAGGCCTCTTCCAGGCTCTTGACCTTGAAGACCGCCAGCACCGGGCCGAAGATCTCCTCCTGGGCGATGGTCATGTGCGGCTCCACATCCACGAAGATGGTGGGCGCGTAGAACCAGCCCTTGTCGTAGGGTTCGCCGGTAAGCGGATGGCCGCCGATGAGGAGCCGGGCCCCTTCCTTCTTGCCGATCTCCACATAGCGGTGGATGTTCTGCCGCTGCTTCTCGTTGATCACCGGCCCCATGTCGGTGGATTCGTCCAGCGGATCTCCGATCTTGAGGTTCTTCACGCGCTCCACCAGCATCTCAATGAACTGGTCGTAGATGTCCTCGTGCAGGATCAGGCGCGAGGTGGCGGTGCACCGCTGGCCGGTGGTACCGAAGGCGCCCCACACGACACCGTCCAGGGCCAGTTCCAGATCGGCCGAGGGCATCACGATCTGGGGGTTCTTGCCGCCGAGCTCCAGCGACACCTTCTTCAGGTGCTTGCCCGCGACCTCGGCGATCCGGGAGCCCACCTCCGAGGAGCCGGTAAAGGTGATCACCCGCACATCCGGGTTCTCCAGGAGCGCCTCGCCCACGATGCTGCCGGGGCCGGTGACATAGTTCAGCACGCCGCCGGGCAGGCCGGCTTCCTCCAGGGCCTTCACGAGTTCGGCCGAGGAGGCGGGCGTGTCGGAGGCCGGTTTCAGCACCACGGTGTTGCCGGCCAGGAGGGCGGGAAAGATCTTCCACGAGGGAATGGCCATGGGGAAGTTCCAGGGGGTGATGGCGCCGACGACGCCAATGGGCCGCCGGAAGGTAAGGGCGAACTTGTTGGGCAGCTCCGAGGGGGTATTGAAGGAGAACAGGCGGCGCCCCTCGCCGAAGGCGTAAAAGCCGGTATCAATGGCCTCCTGCACATCCCCCCGGGTTTCGGGCAGGATCTTGCCCATCTCGCGGGTCATGAGCCGGGCGAGCTCCTCCTTGCGTTCCACCAGGATCTCGGTGGCGCGGCGCAGGATCTCGGCCCGCTTGGGCGCCGGCACCCGCTTCCAGTGGGGATACATCTTTTTGGCGGCTTCCACCGCGCGGTAGACATCCTCCTTGCCGGACTTCTGGAAGACCCCCACCACCTCGTCCCAGTTGGCCGGATTCCGATTCTCAAAGGTTTCGCCGGTGGAGGCCTCCACCCACTCGCCTCCGATGTAGTTCTTGTAAACCTTCATCGCGTGAACCCTCCGTGGTTTTGGGTATTGCCAAGGATAAAGGTTTGCCGAAAGGGGCTCAAGAGAACAGATTGCGGGCTTTCGGGCTTCAGGCCTCGGCGGCCGCCGACGCCTCAAACTCGCCGAACCGAAGGAACCGCTGGCGCCGGTGGGCCAGCACCTCCTCCGGCGAAAGGTTCTGCAGATCGGCCAGATGCCGCAGCACGGCTTCCTTTACCCGCTGGATGGCCTCTTCGGGGTTCCGATGGGCTCCGCCCGGAGGCTCGGGGATGACCTCGTCCACGACGCCCAGCCGGTGCAGGTCCCGGGAGGTGAGTCGCAGCACCTCGGCCGCCTTGGGGGCCTGCGCCCCGTCCTTCCACAGGATGGCGGCGCATCCCTCGGGCGAGATCACCGAATAGATGGCGTACTCCAGCATGAGCACGCGGTTGCCCACGCCGATGGCCAGGGCGCCGCCGGAGCCGCCCTCGCCGATCACCACCGCCACAATGGGAACCCGCACCTCCAGCATGGTCTGGATGGCCGTGGCAATGGCCCGGGACTGGCCCCGCTCCTCGGCCTCAATGCCGGGAAAGGCACCGGGAGTGTCGATCAGGGTAACGATGGGCAGGCCGAACTTGTCGGCCAGGCGGAACATGCGTTCGGCCTTGCGATAGCCCTCGGGATTCGGCATGCCGAAGTTGCGGTGCACCCGCTCCTTGACATCCCGCCCCTTCTCCTCGCCCACCACCACCCAGCGCTGGTCTTCCACCTGGATGAGGCCCGCGACGATGGCCGGATCGTCGCCGTAGTACCGATCGCCGTGGAGTTCCAGGAAGTCGGTGGCCATGCCCTGGATGTAGTCCAGGGCGTGGGGGCGGTCGGCGTGGCGGGCCACCTGTACGATCTGCCAGGGCGTCAGGTTGGCATAGATCTTCTGCCGGATCCGTTCGGCCCGGGCTTCCAGTTCCCGGATCTCATCGGCCAGGTCGGGCCGGGTTTTGAGGAGTTTGCGGAGTTCCTCCAGGCGTTTCTCAATGTCGTACAGGGGGCGTTCAAAATCCAGCAGCCTCATGGCACTCAGGGATGCAGTTCCAGGGCCATCCGGTAGGTCTGGCCCGGCCCTTCCACGGTGGGCAGCCAGCCCAGCCGCAGGGCCAGCCGACCCCGCTGGATCCTCAGGTCCGCCTGCAGGGGATACAGGTCGTTGCCGTAGAGGTACCCGAGGCGCAGGAACAGCCAGGGATGCACCTGCCAGCCCACAAAACCGCCGAGTTCCAGCCATCCACCGTCGGCATAGCCCGTGGTATGACGGGCCAGAAGGGTCGCCTCCCACCGCGCCCGGCTCACGGCAAGCGCGGCTGCCACGCGGAGGGGCGGGTTCATGTCCACCTGGGGTGCCACCCGGATCCGCGGGCCCAGGTTCTCAAAGGCAAAACCCAGCCGAAGCATGGGCAATCGTGCGGGCGCGTACACGACACCCCCGGAAAGGAACAGGCCCGAGTATTCCTGGTCGTAGATGCGCTGGTACACCACAGACACGGCCAGGCCGCCGGCCACCTCGGGGTCCAGCCTGAAGGCGCGGCCCAGGCGGGCGTGCAGAGCAAAGGGCGTAAAGGTCAGGCCGCCCTCGTCGTTGGGGGTTTCGTCCTGGTACTCCATGGGCCCGAAGTTCTGGTAGTCCACCATCAGGCCCCAGGCGTTCCAGCGGCCGGCTGCAAGCGACCGATAGGCCCCCAGGGGTTGCCGTTGATAACTAAAGAGAAGACCCTGGCCCTGGCCCAGCAGGCCGGCCGGGTTTCCTATTACCGCCGAAAGCCCTGGAGTGGTAGGCAACGGCGCCAGGGCCACCCGCGGGGCGAGCAGGAACTCAAAACCGGGGTTCACAAACTGCAGAAGGGTCAGCAACAAAGGTACCATGGCCCCATTATACCTTACCCTATCGGGCGGTTCAATCGGCCGAGGCCCTTCCCGTATGATAAAAGGGCAAAACCGGAGGTAGGCCATGGAACTCAAGGTGGTGGCCGTTGAAAAACCCGAGGAGATCAACTGTGTGCTGGGCCAGGCCCATTTCATCAAAACCGTGGAGGATGTGCACGAGGCCCTGGTGAACACGGTGCCCGGCATCCAGTTCGGTTTTGCCTTTTGTGAAGCCTCCGGCCCCCGGCTGGTACGATACACGGGCACCGATCCGGAACTCGTGGAACTCGCCAAGAAGAACGCCCTCCAGATCGGGGCCGGCCATGTGTTCGTGCTGTTCCTGCGGAACGCGTATCCCATCAACATCCTGAACGCCCTGAAGCATGTGCCCGAGGTGGTGCGCATCTTCGCAGCCACGGCCAACCCCCTGCAGGTGGTGGTGGCCGAAACGGAACAGGGCCGCGGCGTGCTGGGCGTGATCGACGGCCAGTCGCCCCTGGGCGTGGAAACCGAGGCCGACATCCAGAAGCGCAAGGCCTTCCTGCGGCAAATCGGCTACAAGCTATGAAGCGCTGGCCCGGCCTGGCGGTAGCCCTGCTTTTGACGGCCTGCAGCACCTGGCCGGGCCGGGGATCGGTAGCCACCGAGGAGCCCCCTCCCGACACCCTGGCCATTGCCGACCTGCCGGAAACCGAAACCACCCCCTTTATCGAGGAGGGGGAGCGGTTCGTCCAGCGGGTTAATGAGAGCCGGATCCAGGCTCTGCTGCAGGAACAGCGAAACCTGCTGGAGGCCGAGTTCGCGCTGTTCAACCTGGAAAGCACCCTGGACCGCGAAGAGGTGCTCCGGTGGATTGAGTTCTATCGCGGTCCGGGCCGCGCCAAGCTGGAACGGTTTTACCGCCGGGGTCTGCGATACCTGCCCTACATCTTTGAGATCGTGGAAGAGGAGGGCCTGCCCCGCGACCTGGCCTACCTGCCCATGATTGAAAGCGGGTACAACCCCCGGGCCCGCTCCCGGGCCGGGGCCGTGGGCATCTGGCAGTTCATGCGGGGCACGGCCCGCAAGTACGGGCTGCGCGTGGACTGGTGGATGGACGAACGCCGGGATCCGCTTCGCTCTACCCGGGCCGCCATGCACTACCTGCGAGATCTCTACGAGGAGTTCGGCTCCTGGGACCTGGCACTGGCCGCCTACAATGTGGGCGAGGGCCGGATCCGGAGGCTCCGCAGGGACTCCACCGAGTCCTTCTGGGAGGTGCGGCGGCGGCTTCCCCGCGAAACCCGGCTGTATGTGCCCTCCTTCTTCGCCGTGGTCCTGATCCTCAAGGATCCCGAGGCCTTCGGTGTCTCCCTGGATACCACGGGCGTGGAGCCCTGGGTGTTTGATAGCGTGTATGTGCCGGCACCGGTGGAACTCACCTTGGTGGCACGCTGGGCCGGCACCACCGTGGAGGTTCTGGAAGACCTGAATCCGGCGTTCCGCCGCTGGGCCACACCGCCCGACCTCAAGGGCTTCTATCTCCGGATTCCTCCGGGCACCCGCGAACGGGTGCTGGCCGGCATGGAACAAACCCCCCGGCGCCGGTGGGTGAGCAAACTCGTGCACCGGGTGCGCCGGGGCGAGTCCCTGTGGACCATCGCCCGACGCTACGGCGTATCGGTATCGGCCATTGCTCGGGCCAACCACCTGCGCCGCCGCAGCCTGATCCATCCGGGGCAACTGCTATGGATCCCGGTGCCCGGCGGCGCAGGTGGTTGGCCCGAGCAATGGC
>JALXEF010000056.1 GCA_027069855.1 Caldifarciminota bacterium | reverse complement strand
GCCCCGGGCCCTGGGCTTCCTGAACCTGCTCCAGGCCCAGGCCTGGCAACACCCCTGGGACCTGTGGCTCCGGGAACCCTACCTGTACTACCTGGGATCCTGGAGCCTGCCGCTTCCGTGACAGCGGTTACAAAACAGCCGCCGGGTCATAGCAACTGAAGGGCAAAAACGGCTGCAGGGTCAAAGGCTCCGGGTTTTCCAAGATCCCCGATAGGAAAGAACGACCAACCAGGGAGATTCCGCAGCCTTCCTCTCCCTCAGGGGGCCGATTTACGCCAACCCATTGCACCCCAACAACTCCCCCCTCAGGATACAGATCTACGCTAACCCCTTGTGGTCCAATAACTTCCTCCCCCTGAGGGGGAGGATTGAGGTGGGGGTGAACTCCAGTGCGGCACCCAGGTGCCGCACTCCAAGATGCCCACCCCTCGGTTCCCGCCAACCAGGAGCGGAGACGATTTAGGATCGCGGCTGAAGCCGCTCCTACATCCTGCAGCCCTGTGGGCTGCACCCCTTCCCCTCAATCCCCGTCCACCAGGGCCGGGGAGGATCCGGGCTCCGGAATCTGCCGCTAAGGGGCTGCGCCCCGCAACTTTTCTTCCACCTCAGCAAACGATTGGAGTGGTCGCGGCTAAAGCCGTTCCTACGGGATAGGAATTACAACCTCCAAGCATCCCCTGGTAGGAGCCGCTTCAGCGGCGATTTTTCCGCTTTGACCCCCTCCCCTCAACCCCGCCCACCAGGGGCGGAGACGAATTGCTCGTCGCGGCTAAAGCCGCCCCTACAGGGATGTCCAGATTCCTGTAGGGGCCGCTTCGGCGGCAATGCAGGTCCCTCCGGCCGATGACGTGTTTCCGAAAGGCGGTTTCGGGAAGCAACGGGCCGCTGTACAATTGCGCCTCTGGGAGGCGTCTCCATGGAATTTCAGCGCGTACTCATCGCCAATCGCGGCGAAATCGCCGTTCGTATCGCCCGAACCCTGCGGGAACTGGGAATCCAGAGTGTGGCCGTGTATTCCGAGGCCGACCGCCAGGCCCTCCATGTGCTCACCGCTGACTACGCTGTGCCCATCGGGCCCGCCGAGTCCAGCCAGAGTTACCTGAACATGGATCGTCTGATCCAGGCGGCCCGCGAAACCGGTGCCCAGGCCATCCACCCGGGCTACGGCTTCCTTTCGGAAAACGCCGAGTTCGCCCGGCGGGTGCAGGAGGCCGGCCTTGTGTTCATCGGCCCCAACCCGGAGGCCATGGAGGTCACCGGCGACAAACTCCAGGCCCGCCAGCGGGCCATGAAGGCCGGCGTGCCCGTCATTCCCGGCACCACCGAAGGCCTCACCGACGCCCGGGAAGCCCTGGAAGCCGCCCGACAGATCGGCTTCCCCGTCCTGCTCAAGGCCGCCATGGGGGGTGGCGGCAAGGGTATGCGGATCGTCTGGAATGAGGAGGAGTTCCCCTCGCTCTTTACCCTGGCCTCGCAGGAGGCCGAGGCCGCCTTCGGCGACGGCCGCCTGTATGTGGAAAAGTTCCTGGAGAATCCCCGGCATGTGGAGATCCAGATTCTGGTGGATCACCACGGCAACGGCGTGTACATCGGCGAACGCGAGTGCTCGGTACAACGACGGCACCAGAAGGTGATTGAGGAAACCCCGTCGCCTGTCGTGGACGATCGGCTGCGCCAGGAGATGGGTGAGGCCGCCGTGGCCCTGGCCCTGGAAACGGGATACACCAACGCCGGCACCGTGGAGTTCCTGGTGGATTCCGACGGTCGATTCTACTTCCTGGAGGTCAACGCCCGCCTGCAGGTGGAACACCCGATCACCGAGATGCGCTTCGGCCTGGACCTCGTGGAACAGCAACTGCGGATCGCCATGGGTCAGAAACTGCCCTTTGACCAGCTGAACCTGGTGGGCCTGGGCCATGCTATTGAAGCCCGGATCTACGCCGAGGATCCGTTCCAGAATTACCTGCCCTCGCCTGGTATCATCCGCTACCTGGTGGAGCCCGGCGGCCCGGGCATCCGCGTGGATTCCGGCATTTACCAGGGCTTTGAGGTGCCGGTGTACTACGATCCCATCCTCTCCAAACTCATCGCCTGGGGCGAAACCCGGGAACAGGCCCTGCGCCGCCTGCACCGGGCCCTGGAGGAGTACCTGATCCTGGGCCTGCAAACCAACATTCCCCTGCACCTGGCCGTGCTCCAGGATCCCCGGTTCCGCTCGGGCGAATACGACACCGGCCTTCTCCAGGACTTCCAGCTGGAACCCCGCCAGGACCCCCCTGACCTCCTGATCGGCGCCGCCCTGCTGGGCTGGGCCGACCGGCGGGCGGTCGCCCAGCCGCTGGCGGAAACCTCGGCCAGAACCGGCCGGGGGATCTCCACCTGGCGGGCCCTGTACTTCCCCGGCAAGGTAAGGGGCATCTGATGCAGGAGGCAACAACACCATGAAGAGCACCAAGGTTCGAATCACCCTGCCCGACGGTCCCCGGGAGGTGACCTTTGAACGGAACCACCTGGAGGTGGTGTTCCAGGATCCGGAGCACGACGAGCCCGTCACCCTTCGTTTCCATGAACTCCAGCCCGGGGTGTACCGCGTGACCCTCGGCGGCCGCCAGGAGATCGTGTATGTGGAGCCCGGCACCGACCAGGTGGTGGTCCAAACCCGGTACCGGCGGTACCGGATTCCGGTGGAACGGGCCGAGCGACGGGGCGCCGCCCGGGTGCAGGCCGGCGAGGTGACGGTGCAGGCCCCCATGTCGGGCCTGGTGGTGGAAATCCTTAAAGAGGCCGGCGACACCGTAAAGGAGGGCGAAGCCCTCTTGATCCTGGAGGCCATGAAGATGCGCTCGGAGATTACCGCCCCTATCACGGGCATCCTCCGGGCGTTCCATGTGGAGCCCGGCCAGAGTGTGTCGGCCGGCCAGAACCTGGTGACCCTCCGGGCCGAGGAATCCGGGGTATAATTTCCTGTCATGCAACGGGATCCCCTGTTTGCCGAGATTGAGGCCGCCCTGGAGGACATCCGCCAGGGCCGCATGGTGATCGTGGTGGACGACGAGAACCGGGAAAACGAGGGCGACTTCGTGGTGGCCGCAGCCAAGGTCACCCCCGAACACATCAACCTCATGGCCAAACTCGGCGGCGGCCTCATCTGCTTGGCGCTGGATGAAGACCGGTTCCGGGAACTGGACCTGGAACTCCCGATTACGAATACCAGCCGCCACGGCACCAACTTCGGCGTGCCCATCGACGCCCGCGAGGGGATCACCACCGGCACCTCGGCCTTTGACCGGGCGTATACCATCCGGCTGGCCGTGGACCCCAAGAGCAAGCCCGAGGATTTCGCCCGCCCGGGCCATGTCTATACCCTCAAGGCCCTGCGGGGCGGCGTGCTGCGGCGGGCGGGCCACACCGAGGCCGCCGTGGACCTGGCCCGGCTGGCCGGATTGCCGCCCGCCGGGGTCATCTGCGAGATCATGGACGAACAGGGCCGCATGGCCCGCATGGACCACCTGACCCGCATCGCCCGGCAACTGGGCATCCGCATCATCACCATTGAAGACCTGATCCGGTACCGGATCCGCAAGGAACGCACGGTGCAGCGCGTGGCCTCGGCCCGGCTCCCCACCCGCTACGGCGAGTTCACGGTGCACGCGTACCAGGACACCCTCACCGGCGAAGTGCACCTGGCGCTGGTGAAGGGAGAGGTTCAGGGCAAGCCCAATGTGCTGGTCCGGGTGCACTCCCAGTGCATTACCGGCGACATCTTCGGCTCGCTGCGCTGCGATTGCGGCGACCAGCTGCACAACGCCCTGCGCATGATCGCCCGGGAGGGCCAGGGCGTGTTCCTGTACATGCGGCAGGAGGGCCGGGGCATGGGCATCATCAACAAACTCAGGGCCTACGCCCTGCAGGACGAGGGGTTTGATACGGTGGAAGCCAACCACATGATGGGCTTTCCCGAAGACCTCCGGGACTACGGCATCGGCGCGCAGATCCTGCGCGACCTGGGGCTTTCCACCATTCGCCTGCTGACCAACAACCCCAAAAAAATCGTGGGCCTGGAGGGCTACGGCCTCAAAATCGTGGAACGGGTGCCCATCGTGATCCAGCCCAACGAGGAAAACTACCGGTACCTCACCGTCAAACGCGAAAAACTGGGGCACCTGCTGAACTTTGGAGGAGAGGATCATGAAGGAACATCGGGGGAAGTTGACGGCAAAGGGGCGCCGCATCGGGGTGGTGGCCTCAAGGTTTAACGGACAGATCACCGAGAAACTGGTGCGCGGCGCCTACGAGGCATTTCAGCAGCTCGGAGGCGCGGCCGACGACTTTGAGGTGTTCTGGGTGCCAGGGGCCCTGGAAATTCCCCAGGTGCTGCAGGCCCTGGCCCGCCAAAAGAAGTTTGACGGCCTGCTGGCCCTCGGCTGCGTGATTCGCGGCGAAACGCCCCACTTTGACTATGTGGCCCGGGAGGTGATGCACGGCGTGAGTCGCCTGGGCCACCACGGCCCGGCGGTACCCGTGGCCTCCGGCGTGGTGCTGGCCGATACCATGGACCAGGCCGTGGACCGGGCCGGCGGCAAAATGGGCAACCGCGGCCGCGACGCCCTCCTGACCCTGCTGGAAACCCTGGACCTCCTGGAACAACTCCGGGAACCGGGATCGGGCAACAACGCCTGATCCCCACGAATGCTCCGGATCCTCCAGGTTTCCGACGCCTACTATCCCTTTCCCGGCGGGGTCTCCGAACACCTGCACCACCTGACCGTCGCCCTGCGGCAAAGGGGCCACGACGCCCGCATCCTGACCGGCCGGTATCCCGGCACCTATGAGGACCCGCCCTGGGTGCATCGCGTGGGCCGGGTGCGTGTGCTGCCCGCCCTGGGCTTCTTCAACAAAACCCAGTTGACCCTGACGCTTTCGCCCGGCCTGCCCCTGGAGGTGCGGGCTTTTTTCCGGCAACACCGGTTTGACATCGTGCACACCCACGGCCCCCTGGCCCTGAACCTGCCCTTCCTGGCCCTGCACTACGGCAACGGCGTGCAGGTGGCCACCTTCCACACCGCCTTCGTGGGCTGGAACTTCAACCGGATCGGCAAGGTGTTCTTTCGGCGGGCGGCCCGAAAAATCGCCCGGAGCATCGTGGTGTCGCGGGTGGCCTGGGAAGCCGTGGCGCCCCACTATCCGGGCCGCTATGTGCTCGTGCCCAACGGCATCGACCTCACGCGCTTCCGGCCCGACGGCCCCATGCCCCCCCTGAACCTCCGCCGCCCGGTGATCCTCTACCTGGGCCGGATGGAACCCCGCAAGGGGTTTCCCCTGCTCCTGGAGGCCTTCCGGTGGGTCAAGCGCCGCCTGCCGGAGGCCACGCTGCTGACCGTGGGCGGCGGTGCCTACCTGGAAACCTATCGCCGCCGGGTGCCCCCGGAACTCCGGAACTCCGTGCACTTCACGGGCTTCGTACCGGCCCGGGACCTGCCGGCCTATTACCGCTATGCCGACCTCTACACCTCGCCGGCCATCGGCGGCGAAACCTTCGGCATCGTGCTCCTGGAGGCCATGGCCAGCGGCACCCCGGTGGTAGCCTCCGACATTCCCGGGTATCGGCAGGTGATCACCCCGGGCCGAAACGGCCTGCTCGTGGATGTCCGAAACCCCGAGGCCTACGCCGAGGCCCTGGTGGCGGTGCTCAGCCGTCCGGCACTGGCCGAGCGGCTCCGGCGGGAGGGTCTGCGCACGGCCCGGCGGTACGCCTGGCCCGAGATCGCCCGCCAGGTGGAACAGGTGTACCTGGAAGCCCTGCGGGAGGCCCATCGCTTACAATAGGGCATCCGTAGAGACCAAAGGAGGCAACCATGAGCCGCACCGAGGAGTTCATTCGGGAAGCCGAAACCTGGAGCGCCCACAATTACCATCCCCTGCCCGTGGTGATTGAACGGGGCGAGGGCGTGTGGGTGTACGATGTGGACGGCAACCGCTACCTGGACATGCTTTCCGCCTACTCGGCCCTGAACCAGGGGCACCGGCATCCCCGCATCGTGCAGGCCCTGGTGGAACAGGCCGGCCGGGTGACCCTCACCTCCCGGGCCTTCCACAACGACAAGATGGGGCCGTTCCTCAAGAAACTGTGCCAGCTGGCCGGCTTTGAAAAGGCGCTGCCCATGAACACCGGGGCCGAGGCCGTGGAAACCGCCCTCAAGGCGGCCCGCAAATGGGGCTACCTCAAGAAGGGGGTGCCGGAGAACCAGGCCGAGATCATCGCCGCCGAAAACAACTTCCACGGCCGCACGATCACCATCATCAGCTTTTCCACCGAACCCCAGTATCGCTTTGGCTTCGGCCCCTTCACGCCGGGCTTCAAGATCGTACCCTTCGGCGATGCCGAGGCCCTGGAACGGGCCATCACCCCGAACACCGTGGGTTTCCTGGTGGAGCCCATCCAGGGCGAGGGGGGCGTGATCGTGCCGCCGGAGGGCTACCTGCGGCAGGTTCGGGAGATCACCCGGCGCCACCGGGTGCTCCTGATGCTGGACGAGATCCAGACCGGCTTCGGCCGCACGGGCAAGATGTTCGCCTTCCAGCACGAGGACGCGCGGCCCGACATCCTGATCCTGGGCAAGGCCCTGGGCGGCGGCGTGTACCCGGTGTCCGCCATCCTGGCCGACAACGAGGTGATGGAGGTGTTCACGCCGGGCGACCACGGGTCCACCTTCGGCGGCAATCCCCTGGGG
>JALXEF010000055.1 GCA_027069855.1 Caldifarciminota bacterium | reverse complement strand
GCCCTTTGAATGAAGTACACGCCGGCGATGGCCAGGTTGGACGGGGGTTCCTGGGGTTTTTCCACCATCCGCACGATTTCGCCGGCTTCGTTGAGCTCCACAACGCCGAAGCGCCGGGGATCCTCCACCTCAATGACCGCCACGAAATCGCGGCCTTCGGCCACATCCCGGTCAAAGGAGCGATCCACGATGGTATCCCCCAGGATGATGAACACGGCCTCGTCCGGTTGCACCGCCTCGCGGGCCATGTACACCGCATGGCCCAGGCCCTGGGGGTCCTCCTGCACCGAGTAGGTCACCGGCACCCGGGCGATGGTCTTCACGAACTCGGGCACCTCTTCCATCCAGGGGCTGATCACGAGGTGGATGCCCTCCAGGCCGGGCAGGGTCTGGATGCGCTCCACGATGTGCTGGATCACGGGTTTTCCGGCCACCCGGAGCATGGGTTTGGGGGTAACATGGGTGAGGGGCCGGAGCCGGGTACCCCTGCCGGCCACCGGGATCACCGCCTTCATCGGCTCAACCTCCGTTTGAGTTCGTCAATGCGGGGGATGGCCACGGGGTCCTGGTTGTACGCCTGGGCGAGATAGAGGCTCACATAGTCGCCGAGGTACAGCAGGCTCAGGAGGTGCTCCAGGGCGGTTTCGCCCCAGGGGTACACATGGGTCACACCCAGCACCGATTCGCTGATCAGGTCGGCCGTCTCCTTCATCCGGAGTTCAATTCGGGGGTGGTCCTCCGGGAAGTGCAGGAACACGGCCCACACGCTTTCTACCAGGTCTTCGGGATGGATCAGGCCCGTGATCTCGTTGTGGTTCATTTCCGGGAAGGCGGCGGTATGGGCGAGGGCCTTGCTGTTTTCGTTGATTTGCGTGTTCCAGCGATGGGCCACCGGATGGAACCGGTGCGACGCATAGATGGCGGGAAGCCGAAGGTAAAACTTGTTGGCGAGGTCCCGGGCCAGGGAATCCTCGGATTCCAGTTCCTCCCGCAGGGTTCGGAGGAACTCGGGCAGCGGTGTCAGGTCGTCCTCCAGGTAGCCTGCCTGCTGCAGGAACCGGTACAGCGGGGTGAACAGGTAGCCCAGCGCAGCCCGGGGCGGCAGGCCGCCGGGGATTTTGATCAAGGGCACCCCGTGTTCCTGCGCCAGGGATTCCAGGCGGCCGTTGGAGGAGAGGGCCAGGATGCGGGCGCCGCGCTGCCGGGCGGCCTCAAAGCTGGAAAGGGCCTCCTCGGTGTTGCCGGAATAGCTGGTGACAAACACCCAGGCGCTTGCATCCACAAAGGCCGGCAGGTCGTAGGTGGGGTGGCTGATCACCGGTACCGGGGCGTCGGCCATCAGGGACCCCACGAGGGCGCCGGCAATGGCCGAGCCCCCCATGCCCGTAAACACGATGGCCGAGGGCTTTTCCGGCCAGGGCTCGGGCAGAGGGAAATTCAGGGCTTCCTCTATCTGGTCGGGGAAAGCCCGAATCAATTGGTGCATCCGTTCCATGGCCTCCATTGAAAATCCTCCTTGTTTTCAAACCATCCAGTCGGTGGACAGGTCCAGGGCCACCCAGCCGGTGGCCGGATAACGGTATCGGGCGTTGTCCAGGGTCAGTTCCACGGCCATTTCCAGCCGTTGCGGCCGGGGCTGCGGCCAGGGCACCGCGAATTCCAGAACCTCATCGCAGGCCCATGCCGCAGGCTCCAGGTTTTCAGGTGCAACCTCCAGAACACCCTCAGGTGTTTTGAATTGTACACGCACCTGCCCGTGCTGCAGCACCTCCCGGCAGGGCTGGGAAAAGTCCAGCCGCAGGTACAGGCGATCCTCGTCAAAACCGTAGTACAGGGCGTGGAGGGGTTCGCCGGCCATGGCGGGCTGCAGGTGGATCCACAGGCGGCCGGCGTTGCGCCATTCCAGATAGTGGCTCTCGCGGCCGTCCAGGCGGGGAC
>JALXEF010000054.1 GCA_027069855.1 Caldifarciminota bacterium | reverse complement strand
GTCGATGATCTGCGTCGTCTCGCCGGAGGAGACGTTGTACCAGGGTCTCGTACCGTACCTCCCGCTCCCCGGGTCCGAGCATATGCCCTTCGTCGAGGACAATCAAACCGACATCGTCAATGATGGTCGGATCGTTTCGAAGGGCGAAGTCCAGCTTCTCAGGAGTCGATACGACAATTTGCTCGCGCTGTAGCGTGTCCGTATCAACAGCCGCAATCCCGGCTGAACCATACAAGGAAGATACGGAAAATCCTAGAGGGATGAAGGTGTCAGAAAGCTCGCGTTCGACTTGGGCGGATAGCGCTCGCAACGGCGTCACATAGATAACACGTTTGTTAGAAGCCAGCGCTCTTAAGATACACATCTCCGCAATACGGGTTTTTCCGGCGCTGGTTGGCAGAGCAACTACAAGATCATCTGCTGGATCAATTGCGCGTTCAGCCGCCGTAATCTGTGACGGCCAGAGCTCGATCGCAGCGCGGCTGTTTCTGCGAAGGCGATGAATATAATTCTTCCGGAGCGTATTCCACCGATCCGCATCAGGATCCTCTGGCGGAAGTTCTGGAAGGCGCTGATGGAAACTGAGCCCCCAGAGTTCGTCAATAAGATGAATAGCGAGTGTGAATATCCACCAGTGGGGGACTACATGGAGGTCGGCAGCGGCTGTTGCTCCTTTTTGGAATAGTTCTTTGGCCCGGTTTGCAGAGACCGCATTTCCGGTAAGAAGCGCGTGATCGAACAGCGCGAGGCCGCGCATAAAAGATGTCGTCAAGATTTCATGGACTGCATCATATTCATCGTAGTTATCGTCGGTTTGTAAACGTTCTGCGATTGCATTATCACGATGGGTTTCATCCAGCAACCATGTTGAGAATTGGGTATGGAGTTTGTCCAGCGAGCGTCGCAGCAACTGCGTAAGAGCCTTCTCAGGGGGTGACATGTTCATTTGAATGGCCTGCGGCGGTAGAATTGAGTAGGCACGAGCGGCATAACGAGCGAGATGAAAGGCCACGGCAGCAGTGACTCGATGGAAGCCAGCGTCCCGTCGGTGAGGGTCCCCTTTATGGATAGCACTTTCGATTGCCTCGCCGGCACGCAAAAAGGCTCTTTGAAGCAGTTCTTGAAGAAGAGGGTCTGATGGTGATAACTCCTTCAATTGGAGTGCCAATAAAAGAACAGTGTGCCCGAAGTCGAGCAAATCTTCAGTCAGTGTTTCAGGAAAGCGAGGGGCTCCCGGGGGGAGAGTACCGTCGCGCCAGATAAGTGCACGAGCCAGCCCCTTGTCCAGGAGCCGATTGCGGAACCCTGGGGTAATCGCTCTGTGGATCAGGGTTTTAAGTACTGACACCTGCTCCGGCATCTACAAACCCTCGTAGATGAACTGAATGAAATCACCATGATCGGTGATTCGCAGTCCCACGGCGTATCGCCGTATTTCGCATTCCAGTCCTTCGAGATGGTTGGACAAGTAGTCATCAGGCGAATTTCCGGAGAATGTGAACAGAAGGTGCTCAATTTCATAACCATGGAAGCTGTTTAAAACGGCTTTCTCAAGGAGAATGGCCGTTTTGTCCTCACCCTTCTCTCGCAGCCTCTCCGCGACAAAAAGGACCGAGTGACGACCCGGTCGTCCATGGTCCTGGTCGAGTGCATCTGCGGCCTGTCGGACGACATCGGGAGTCAACCTCGCGCGGCTCTTGGCTTCGCCTTTGAGGAAAGAAAGTCTATCGTTCTCATTCTTTCGGAAAGCAACCACATCATCTCCCCGCAGTGACATCTCTCTGCCGTCCTTCCATCGTAGTCGCAGGATAGGCACACGGTAGTGAAGCTTTCGGGTGACGAATTCCGTTGCAAGGATCTCACCGAGTTCGCCGGATCGGGTTCGCTTCTCAGTGGGAAGATGATCCCTAAGCAACTCTGCTGTTCTCTCCGCGCCCAGTTGTTTGAGTCTTGCCGCCATAATTTCAGGAGACACATAGTGACTTCGCACTATCTCTTTAAGGTCGTCCAATATTTTCTCCCTTGCACCGCACCTCTCGAAAAGGAGTATATTTAGGTGACATCTAATAGCAGTAACGCGTTCTCCAAGCCACTCATTAAAAAAGTCTCGTGAAGAAGTAGATTGACATCCCATCTCGGTTTTCCTCCGCTCGATCATGTTATATGTGCCAAATAGACTGTACTGCTACCATTGTAAAAGCACGCGTTTTCCCTATTACTACGGTGTGACTGCTCACGATCATCCTGACACAGAACCCTGAATTAGCGATGTCCGGGTGATGTGCACATACAAACACGGTTTAATCCTCCCATACGGCCTGGATCTCCTGTATAATCTCGTCAAACAAAGGAGGGTACCATGCCAGAAAGAGTTGCAAAAGTAGTGTGTCCCTGGTGCCATAAAACCGTAGTAGCATACCGAACACGTGGCGGAAGGATCCTGGTGACAACAACACTCGGACTAATTTTAGCTGGAGCTGGAGCCTTTATAGGTGCTGGTATAGGTATAGCTTCTGGAGGATGGGGTATTCCTGCTACTATTCCCATGGCTGCAGTTGGACTTGTTGTAGGCGCTGGAGCGGGGTATATAATCGCTGACAAAAAGATTGACAAACCAAGATGTCCTAATTGTGGAAAGCCTATCGATCTAGGTATTTAGATCACCACCCACGCCACTTTCTTTACTACTTGGCTCCCCGGGCAGGACTCGAACCTGCAACCTACGGGTTAACAGCCCGCCGCTCTGCCGATTGAGCTACCGGGGAAGGTGTGGCAAAAGTTTAGGGGGTGGCTCCCCGGGTGTCAAGCATTCGCAGTAGATGCGCCAGGACATGGTGACCTACCCCGGGTACTGGAGGTAGTCGGGTGCCGACCCGGCTCGCTTCTTCAACAAGACCGGCGAAGGGGCTGTCGATAAGGCCTTCAGGGCACACGCTCCGTTTTCGCCTTCCCGGCCATGCCCCCTGGGAAACGGACCGGGAGCGGCTTCAGAACCAGAACGACTCTGGCCTCTACCTCCAGGTACAAAGCCAAAGGCTAGATCCTTATAATACGGAAGGAAGAACGTTTTCCGGAGGTATAGATGGGCAAGCGGAAAGCGTATCGGTTATTCTCCCCTCTCCGTTCACACCCCAGAATCCGCGTGCCTTTGTACCTTTTCCTGTTTTTCTCCGCTGTCTATCTGCTTTTGGGCCAGGGAGTGCTAAATATTCGCGTTAGCCCAACCAAATTCATTATGATGGACATCAGCGACGAAATCATTCGCGGATCTCTAACCGAACGCATGGTTGAGAACCACACCTTAGAGTTAAACCCCAAGGGGGTTGCCGCACGAATCGTGCCCAAGGGCCGCGATGGGCGCGCCTTCTCCTACTTCGGCATCGCCAAATCGCTGTGGAACATTCCGTTTTTCCTGCTTAGCAAAATCCCTCAACGACTATCTCCGGCATTCAGAGGAAATGAAGGGGCGTTCATCTCCTTCTCCAATGCTTTTCTCTCCGCCCTATTGATCGTGGCCCTCTGGTTACTGCTCCGCGACCTGGGTTTTTCGGTCCAGAGCACAATGCTTACCCTCTTCACCTACGGATTTGCCACCATGGCCTTCTCCCACGCCAAGTACAATGTCATCGAACCCATGGTTTCCCTCAGCCTGGTGTTGACCTTCCTGTTTCTGTTCCGGTTTCGGCATTCCCACCGACCTTTCCATCTGGTGCTGGCCGCCCTCTTCCTGGGCACCGGAATGCACATCCTGGCTGCGCCGCTTGCCGTGGGGTACCTGTGGCTTTGCTTCAGAAATAAGGACCAACGAAGAGTCTTCTGGAAGGCCTCTTCGGTGTTTGTCCTCGCCCTGGCCCCCTTCATCGCTCTACAACTGGCCTACAACTTCTATCGCTACGGGAATCTCCTTGAGTTTGGCTATGGACTGAAGGGCGACTACTTCATTTTCTCTCCGCTTACCATCTTGCACAACGCCTTCGCTACCTTGGTGAGTCCATATGGGGGACTTTTCGTTTGTGCCCCTGTGCTCCTGTTTTCCCTGATCGGGGCACGGGAATTCTTCCGAAAACACCGGGAGGAGGCCTGGCTCCTCGTGGGCACGGGTGTAGTGTTCTGGCTGTTGTTTGCCGCCTGGTGGTTCTGGTTTGGCTTTTATGCGGGAGGCCCCCGATTCCTCGGCCAGATCCACTTCCTGTTCCTGCCCTTTCTGGCTCAGGGCCTGGAACATCGCCACCGCTGGCCCGGGTGGCTTCGGGGGCTGTTCTGGGCGGCCTTCGTGTGGGGCTTTGTGGTAAATGCTTTGTACATTGTGGCGTCCCCTCGGCGTGCCCGTTACCTGGAACAACTCCGCTATGTCCTGGAACACAAACCCCCGCCTCCTCCTAATCCTACCCTTTCCGAAGTCTGGAATCCAAAAAACTCTTGGATCGTAAAGCAGGCTCAGCAGATCGTGGATATGGTGGTTCGGAAGAAAATCAAACTCGTTCCGCAACCACCAATCCGGAAGTTCTTTAACACCCCCAACTTCTGGTGGCTGCATTACCGGAACATGGGGGTGTCACTTTTCTGGATCTACCTGGCCATTGCGATCCTCTTAGGGCTCGCCCTCTGGAGCGCCGGCCGGCTGAGACAGGCCTACGACCTTTCCGGCCAGAGCCACGCTTCCCTGCGGCGATAGATCCCTTGCAGCGGTTGCTCAGCCGGGTACCTGCATCACTCGCGGCACCATTGGCCAGGAGCGCGATTCGTGTTCCAGCAACCTCCCGCGCCCTGGTCTACCGCACCAGCAAAAGTTTCCGGGTGGAGCGGTGGTCCTGTTGGCGGAGGCGCACGAAGTACACGCCGGCGGCCACCGATCGGCCTGCATCGTCGCGGCCGTTCCAGGTGACCTCGTGGTGCCCGGCGGGCAGGGTGCCGCGGACCAGGGTCCGCACCCTCCGGCCCGCCGCATCGTACACGGCGAGTTCCACGGCTCCGGCCTTCGGCAGTGCAAAGGCGATGCGGGCTTGGGACCGCACGGGGTTGGGATACGGCGGCGCCAGGAAGAACCGATATACCGGACCACCGGCCGTCTCCTCCACCCCAGTCTGGACGCCGAAGAAGTTCAGGAGGGCCTTGATGAAGTTCCCAAGGCTGTGCTCGCCCTGGCCCTGCAGGCCACCAAGTTCCAGCGACGCACCCACGGTTTTGTACCCGGCCTCGGTGTGGTCGTAGGCCACCGCACAGTAGTACTCAGGGGACTGGTTTTCCAGCAGGTTCTGGGCGCCGGGGGCCGCCTCCAGACGGTCAATCCAGTTGTTCTCGCCCGTGTACGAGAAGAGATACCCCTCGGCGAAGGTACCCGGAACACCGGCCACGGTGCCGAGGTCACTGGAACCATCCTCAATTGCATCAATGCCGAAGTAGGGCCCGAAGTCAAAGGCGCCCACCGAGGGATCGTAGTACCACACATCGCCGCCCTCCATGTACAGGTTGCCGTGGCTCTCCAGCAGGTAGGACACCAGGGCCTGGGCCAGGGGATCGTCTGACTCAATGCGGGTGTTGTTCGGGTAGATTCCCAACAGCACGAAGATGGAGCGATAATAGGGGATTTCCTCCAGGTAATCGCCGGCATCGGTGGCATAGACTCCCACGAGGTCCAGGGAATCGGCCAGGAAGGCATGGAGCCAGGGGCCGGTGAGGGGGGTCGGATCCAGATCTAAGATCAGAAAATCGCCGCCCACCCCGATCAGCACCTCGCCGGAATCGGTGAAGCTCTGGAAACCGGTGACCAGTTGCATGCCGAAGGAAAGCAGGTACCGCTGGGGCGTTTCCGGCCGCACAAAGAAGGACAGGGTTTCGGCCAGGGAGGTATCCCCCGGGGCGAGGGTGCCGAGGGCCGTGGTGGTATTCAAGGGAACCACGAGCGTATCGTCCAGAAGGAGGGTGACCTGCACGGCCGGGGCCTCGGCGTGGCCGTGGTTCCGGGCCGTGAATACAAGGAGCGCGGTATCGCCGGGATCCGGCACCTCGCCCTGGAGATCCACCACCCGGTAGTGGTGCAGTTTCAGCACCGGAGCCGCCACGGCCAGCCCCCGCTGGGTGGTCCAGGTATCGCCCTGGCTGCTGTAAAAGGAAAAGGCGAGGATGCCGGTGGCTTGATCCGTGGCCGTGCTGTCCACCCACAGGCTGAACGCCTGGGGCACATACAGGGAATCGCCCGGGGCCACGGTGCCCAGCCACAGGCTGTCCTGCAGCACATGGAACAAATCGGGGGCTTCGGACACCATGCGGCCGTACACCCCGTAGGCCGTGTCGTTGCCCCAGTTTTGAACGATGGCGCCCAGATGCACCAGTTCGCCAGGGTTGGGCAGGCCGTCGTTGTCGTCCTCCACCGTAAAGGTGCGGAGGCTCACATAGGCCCCCTCGGAAACCACAACAATCGTGCCCTCAAACAGGCGGGAATTGTGGTAGAACACCCGGAGGGTCAAGGGAGGATTCGCCTGGGAAACCTCCACATCCAGAACCGCCTGGCCGGAGGGCCCGGTATAGGCCGTGCCCAGCAACAGGGTGTCCTGGAACACGGAGACCAGAGCGTTGGGCACCGGCGTGCTCAGCCGCTGTACGGACACCGGGATCTGGGCGTTGCCGAGGTGCACGCTGGCCGGGCAATCCACCAAAAGCGGTCGGGGCACATCGGACCAGGGGTCGATGTGGGGATCGCCGAACACCTGGTGCATCAGCATGGTTTCCTCGGTATTGCCGCCGGGTCCCTCGGGGAAGTACTGGTACATGTACATCTTGCCGAAGGTCAGGGCGGCCCCCACGCTCCACAGGGAATCGCGGAAATAGCCCAGGAAGAACCCCCGGCCCAGGGTATCGGTGTAGAAGAAGGGGCTCGCCACGGTGGCGGCCACGATGGCCAGGGCGCCCTTGGGATTCTCGGGGCTGCCGGCCCGGATCCAGGCCTCGGCGAAGCACTCGCTGTTGACAAAGGCGCCGTTGTCACAGGCGATGTCCATGATGGTGGGCAACCGCAGGCCGTTGTTGAGGGCATACACCTCGCTGTTCTCAAAGGAGGGGGAAACCGAGGCCCAGCCCGTGGCGTAGCCGTGGCCGAAATAGGCGAGCCAGGACCGGCCTTCGTTTAAGGCATTGGTGATGTTCGTGGTGGTGTTGGTGCCCAGGGAGGCGTACAGGGAGTCCCAGTGGGTGATGTGGCCGTACTCGTAGGCAATCAGGCCGCAGCGGGCGGCGTTTTCGTCGTCCACATAGTCGGAGCCGGAGATGCCCGTGCCCGAAGTGAACCAGGCCCAATCGGAGGTATCCGGGGCCAGGGTGTACTGGATCACCTTGGTCTGGACCACATAGTCGGCCTGTTCGGGGGTGGCCACGGAAATGCGGCCGTAGTGGATATCGGGGAAGTAATCGTTGCCCGCCAGTTCCGCATAGGGCTGGTCCGTGGGGATGCCATAGCGCTCAAAGTAGGGCACATCCTCGGCATCGCCGATGAGCACCAGGTACTCGGGCGGCCGCTCCCAGGTGTCATAGGCTTCCTGCAGGTAAGCCTTGATGTTGTCGGCGGTAAGGGGATTGAATTCGGAGGTGAACCGAAGCACCACCGCATAGCCCAGGCTGCGTTTGAACTGGACATAGGTGCGGGCGGCATCGGCATAGGCATCGTTGGCAATGACCACGATGGTGCCTTCGGTAACGGTGCGGCCCTGCAACGCGCTCCGGCCGTTCAGGAACAGGCGGCGATAGAGGGGCAGAAAACTCCGGCTGACGGTGGCAGACACCCGGGAAAAGGGCTGTTCTCCGACGCCCTCAAAGGTCACGCGGACCCGCAGGTGGGTGTACACCGTGGCGGTTTGCCGCCTTGGATGGTACACCACGGGGTAGAAGATGAGGGGTGCCACCCGGAACTCGCGCAGGATGGACACCGGGCCCAGGGCCACCGGTCCCTCCGCCGGATCCCGGTCCCGGGCATAGGCTTCGGGCCGGTACTGGAACCCGGAAAACTCCCGTTTTCCGGAACGATACACCGCACCCTGGTAGGGCACGATGGGATAGGGCAGGGCGACCTCCCGGCTGGTGGCCTCCACGATTTCCACCCGGGCGCCTGCATTGCCCGGAAGGGCGAGCAATCGGCTCAGGAGCGGCACCTGGGGTTCGCCCACCTGGGTCCGATAGCCCGAGGGCTTGAAGGTCACCTGCAGGAAGGTTTGGCCGTTGAGTTCCACCGGGGTTCCGTACACGGCCGGAAGGTCAAAGGTCACCTCCAGGCTCCGGGCATCCTGCTGGATCACCTGAATCTGGACGGGTTCGGGAGAGGTTCCCAGCGGGGCCCAGGTAGGCTCACCGCCGGCAAAGGCCAAAAGCGTACCGATCCAAAGGGTTACCCACACAACAGCACCTCCAATACGAGAATTCCCGATAGCCCTACGGCCGTAGCCACACGAACTTGTGGTTCAGCCGCCCCACAGTCCCCTGCACCTGCAGGAAGTATATACCCGAATGGGACAGGTGCGGAGCCCGCAGGGTGAGCCGCCCGGCGTGCACGCGGCCGCTCAACAAAACGGCCACCCGGCGGCCGGTGGCATCGTACACCACAGCCTCTACCTGGCCCGTGCGGGGTACCCAGAGCACCAGGGGTTGTTCAGATGTCCACAGGCCCGGGGCCTGCAGCAGCCGGAGGGCAGCCTCGACATGCTGGGCGCCTTCGTCTTCGGCCACGGCGGTGTTCAGGCCGAAGAAGTGGGCCAGGGAATCCAGGTACTGGGCCCGGGTGGTGGTACCATCCTGGAGTCCGCCCAGTTCAAAGGAAACCCCCACGGTGCGGTACTCCCCGCACAGGGCGTTGCCTACATAGGCCACGCCGCAGCCGTAGGAGGGCGAACTGTTCTGCCAGATCAGCATTGCACCGGCGGCACCGGGTTCAATGTGGTCAATCCAGTTGTTCTCTCCGGTGTAGGAAAAGCTCATGCCCGCGGTAAAGGTGCCGGCCTGGCCTGCAAGGGTACCCAGGTCGCCGGAGCCGTCGTCCAGCGCATTGATGCCGAAGTAGGCATTGAAGTCGTAGCCCCCGGCCGTGGGATCGTAGTACCACACATCGCCGCCCTCCATGTACACCCGGCCGTTGTGGTTCATGAGGTACGACACAATGGAATCGCCCTCGGCGCTTCCGGCGGAAATCCGGTAATTGTCGTTGTAGATCCCCAGGCACACGAAGAGCGACCGCAGGTCGGCCAGGCGGTTATAGTAGTCGGCGAAGTTGGTGGTGTACTCCCCGTGATAGCCAAGATCGGTCAGGATCTGGTGGATTACGGGGCCGGAGGAGTGGTTGGGGTCCGGGTCCCACACCAGGTAATCCAGGGGTGTGATGACCGGCAGGGTGAGGTCATAGGTATCCTGCAGGTTGTCGGCCTGGAACAGGAGGGCGAGATCGGCATCGTAGCCCGGGGGCACAGAGTCGGCCACAGCGACCCGCCAGGGGCCTGCCTCCGGCACCTCGCCGCCGGCCGGAATGTTGCCGATGGCGACCGCGGAATCCAGCACCACGGCATAGGCATTCAGAGCCCGCAGCAGGCCGACGGCGTTGGTCACCTCCTCGGTGCCCACATTACGGAAGGACACGAAGAGGAGCGCCGTATCCCCGGGGTTGGCCGTGCCCTGGCCGTTGGGCGTGTCAAAGTGATAGCCGGACACCACCACATGGGGACCCTGGGGCGGTGTGCTCTCTATGGCATCCAGGTCAAAGCCTGCATAGGTGCCGGTACCTCCGTTGCCATCGTCCTCAATACGCACATAGCGGGCCGACGACATGCCAGCGGGCAGCGCGAAGGTCTGGGTGCCGGTGCCGGTGCCCACGGTGGTCCAGGGGCCCTGCCAGTGGTTGGCCACCTTCACGGTGTAGCCCTCGGGGCCGTCGCCCACATCGGCCTCGTACACGGTAAAGGTGCTCACGATGGGGTGGCTCGCCCCCATGTCCAGCACGATGTGCCTGCCGTTCCCCAGCGAATAGGGCTGGTTATCCGGCGCCCCCAGGGCGTAGTGGGTGGGAATGTAGTGGGTGGCACCCACATACTCCACCTGCACCAGTTTGTAGGCGTAGGAGCCCCCGCCGGGGGTCAGCGACACATCCAGCCGGGTCAACTGGCCCTGCTGCACCTGCACCCCCGTGACGGTGGCGGGCTCGTAGCCGTTGGCCTCCACCCGCACGGTGTAGGTGCCGGGCTGGAGCACCCGCACATAATCGCCCAGCACGGGATCGGTGAACACCGGCCAGCCGATCTGCTCCACATAGATGCGGGCCTCCTTGATGGTGTCGCCGGTTTCCGCGTCAAAGACAAAGCCACCGATGCCCTGGCCTGCGCGCTCCACGAAGTCCAGCATGGCCTGACGGTTCTCCTCAAAGATGCCGGGGATCTGGCTGTAGGGGGGCACAAACTCATCGGCCAGCTCAATGGTCCAGTCGATGTCGGAATCGATGCCGTAGGAATAGTCGTTGAGATCGCCCAGGGTCTGGTACCACTGGTACCCCTCGGTCACCCAGTAGCCGTTGAAACTGGCGTAGTGTTCGGAGATCTCCACGATCTGGGTGCTGTCGGGCGGGGGATCCGGGGCCCAGTTCCAGATGTAGTTCACCACCTCGCCGTAGGTGTGGTACGACAGGGACAGGGTGAAGTTGTGCTGCTGGCTGAACTCGTACATGGCCTGGGTTTCGGGCTGGCTGTAGGGGTAGGACGAAGACCCCTCTCCGCCCCACATGTAGCCGTAGTCGCGGTTCAGGTCCACATTGTTGGCGTTCCGGCGCTGCTGCATCTCGTGGCCGTCGGGGTTAAACAGGGGCATGATCCAGATCTCGCGCTCGTTCACCAGTTCGGTGACCTGGGGATCGGTGCCGTAGTTGTCCAGAAGGTACTGGGCGAACATATAGGGAATCTCGGTGGAGGGCCACTCGTTTCCGTGGTGGGTGCCCACGATGCGGACCTCGGGTTCAAACTCCCGCTGGTTCACATTGTCGGAGATCTTGAGGAACACGAGCGCCCGGCCCTGAACGGAATAGCCGATGGTATCCAGCCGGGCGATGTCGGGATGGGCCTGCACCAGGGCCGAGAGGTCGTTCATCAGGGAAGTGTAGGAGTGGTAATCGCGGTAGCGGTTCCACACCCGGGTTCGCAGCGAGTCCAGGTCGGCCACCACCTCAAAGCGGTAGCCTTCGTGTCGCAGGGCCTCCAGGTCGTACACAATGGCCGTGAGGGTGCCGTTCCAATAGCCCTCCGCGTCCACATTGCCGGTTTGGGCCAGGCGGTGCACCTCCTGGGGAGGCACCCCGTGGAGTTTCACGAGATACTCGGCCCGGGCAGTGCCCCAGAGCAGCACACTGCCCACAACAAACCACATCCATCGTTTCATGGGAAACCAAACCTCCTTGGCACAAAAGCCTCAGGCCGGGCCCTGGAGCCACCGGCTGAGGTTTTGCACAACGGTAACCCCTTCGGTGCCGGAGGGCACCTCGTCGGCGGAGGTGACCCCGGTGAGCACCAGCAGGGCGGGAATCTTTAAACGGCGGGCACCGACGATGTCGGTGTCCCAGCGGTCGCCGATCATCAAAGCCTGTTCGGGTTCCACCTTCAGGATTTCCAGCGCCAGCCGGAACATCTGGGGCTGGGGTTTGCCGATCACGATGTGGGGTTCCCGGCCCGCGGCGGTTTGCAGGGCGCTTACCACGGCGCCGGCGCCGGGCGCCGGCCCGGTTTCCGTGGGATAGGTGGCATCGGTATTGGTGGCCACGAAGAGGGCGCCCTTCTGGATGCTGCGCTGTCCGGCCCAGAGTTTGGCATAGGACAGGCGGCGGTCCAGGCCCACCACCACGGCCTCGGGCTGATACCCCCTTTGCAGCACGGCGTCGGGATCGGTTTCGTACCGGATGCCCAGAAGTTCCAGTTCCTGGGTGATGCCTTCTTCGCCGATGACAAAGGTTTTGAGGATGCCCCGGCGTTTGAGCCAGAGGGCGGCGGCATAGCCGCTGGTCAACACATGGGTTTCGGGCACCTCCAGGCCCAGGGCCCGAAGCCGCTCCAGGTATCGGGCACGGGTGGTGGTAGAGTTGTTGGTGAGGAACACCATGGGCAGGTCCAGGGCCCGGAGCACCTTCAGGTTCTCCTCAATGGGCTCCTGGCCGCGCCACAGCACCCCGTCCATGTCCACCAGCAGTGCCCGATACCTGGAGGGTTTCATGTCAGCGGAGTTTCAGGATCTTCTGGGTCAGGCTATGGGAGCCGGCCTGGAGCCGCACGAAGTACAGCCCCTGGCCCACCGGACGGGCATGTCGGTCGGTTCCGTTCCAGGTCACAGTATGCATGCCGGGGTTCAGGGTTCCCTGGAGCAGGGTGGCCACGCGCCGGCCGGCGACATCAAACACCTCCAGCCGCACCTTCTCGCGCGACGGCAGGGTGAACCGCAGGGTCACCTGACCGCGGAAGGGGTTCGGGCTGGGGGCAGCGAGCGCGAGCCGGGCCGGTGTGCGGGCCGGGCCTTCGTCCACCGAGGTCAGCACGCCGAAGAACTCCTCAATAGCCCGTACGAGGTCCAGTTTGGAAAAGGCTCCGTCGGCAAGGCCGGCCAGTTCAAAGGACAGGCCCACGGTCTTGTAGTTTCCGGCATCGTAGGCCACGCCGCAGTAGTACTGGGGCGACTGGTTCTGGAAGATGTTGAAGGCACCGCTGGCCGTGGCGTTCAGGTGGTCAATCCAGCTGTTCTCGCCCGTATAGGAGAAGGTCATGCCCTCGGTGAAGGTACCGGCGAGGCCCAGCACGGTACCCAGGTCTCCGGAGCCGTCATCGTCGGAGGAAAGGCCGAAGAGCGGGCGGAAGTCGTAGCCGCCGGCATACTCGGGGTCGTAGTACCACACATCGCCGCCCTCCAGGTAGAGGTTGCCGCCGTGTTCCAGCACATAGGTCTCCAGGAGCGAGGCCTCGGGCGAGCCGGCATCAATGCGGTAGTTGTCGGAGAAAATGCCCACGGTCACGAAGATGGACTCATAGTAGGGCACATCATCGGCATAGGCCATGAGGTCGGTGGTGTAGTCGCCGGTCAGGCCCAGGGAATCCAGCAGGGCCGCGATCACCGGACCGGAGGAATGGTTGGGGTCCGGGTCCCACACCAGGTAGTGGCCGCCCACGCCGATCATCAGGGTGAGGGTGTCGGTGAAGGTGTAGCTGTCGCTCGTGGCAACCAGGATCAAGGTGGCCATGTGGTGCACCGGCGTTGTGGAATCCGCCACGAGGCTCACCGGATCGGTGGCCACCACCTGATCGGGCGCGATGGCCTCAAAGGAAGCGGTGGAGTCCGTCAGGGTCACATAGGGGTCCTGGGTCCGCACCACCAGGTTGCCAGCCTGGGCCGCCACAAGCCCGGTATTCCGGAGGTACGGGGTAAGATCGGCGGCCTCGCCAGGGTCCACCACACCGTTGCCGCCGGCATCGGCCACCTCGTAGTGGTCCAGTTCCAGCACCGGGGTGCCGGCAGTAAAGGACACCACCGAACTCCAGGTATCCCCGTCGCTGGACACGAAGAGCACCTCAAAGGGCACGGCCTCGCCGTTGGTCAGATTCTGGTTCACGGTGAAGGCGAAGGCCGGGTCCACGGCCACCGAATCGCCCGGATTCAGGGTGCCCAGGTTCTCCTCGCCGTCGGTGATGCTGACCGCGGGGTGGCTGCTGGTCAGGTAGGCCATCACTCCGGGGGCCGGCTGGTTGCCCCAGTTCTTGGCGATGATGCCCAGGGTAGCCGATTCGTTGGGGCTCAGGTAGCCGTCATCGTTGTCGTCGTGGAGCAGCGTGCCCATGAGGGCCACATAGGGGGCGTCGCTGATCACCTGGAGCGGCGTATAGGAGGGCCGATGGTTGTGGGCGGTGACCGTCACCGTGAGTTCGGCCACGGTGGTGAGGTTCAGGGAAACCTGGGCGGTACCCGAGGCATCGGTCCAGGCGGTGCCCAGGATGGAATCGTCCAGGGTTACGGCCACCAGGGCCTCGGCCACGGGGCCCGTGTTATCGGTCACATTCACGGTGAGCTGGGAGGGGCCCAGGGGCACGCCGCCGGCGTGGCTCACATACAGGGTGTCCGGCGCCAGGGTGAACACATCCATGGCCGGATCGCCCTGCAGGTTGTACATCTCAAAGTAGCGGCGCACAGTGCCGGAATTGCCGTAGTGCAGGTAGAGGTCGTACTTGGCGCGGTTCACGAAGCCCATGATCCAGGTCACGGAAGAGTCAAACCACTCGTCAAACATCCGGCGCTGGAGGATGTCGTCTTCGTCCCAGTAGGAGGTGACCGAAGAGCCCAGGGCGGCGGCTGCGCCCTTGTCCTGGGCCCGCAGCCAGGCCTCCATGAAGCACTCGCCCACGGTGTAATCGCCCGTCAGGCAGGCGTAGCTCTGCACCATGGGGTAGCGGTCCGTGTTGGTCAGGTTGTTGATATCGCTGATTTCAAAGGAAGGCCCGGCCCAGCCGTATTCGTAGCCGTGGCCCGAGTAGATGGCCATGCTCCGGCCCTCGTTCAGGGCCGTGGCCACAGGCGTGCCGGTGCCGTAGTACTCAAACAGGGAGTCGGCGATCATGCCGTGGGCCCGCACGATGGCCATGCAGTAGAGGTGGGTGCCTTCGGCCACCTGGTGATAACTGCCGTCGTCGGAGGCCATGAAGTAGGCCCGCTGGGCCCAGTCGTAGCCGTAGGACCAGGCGGTGGTTTCGTAGGTCAGGATCTTGTCCACCACGGCCTGGAGCTGGTTCGCATCGGTCACGCTCCAGCGCCCCACATAGAGATCCGGGAAGTAGTCGCTGTTGTCCACCAGGCCGTAGTTGAGGTCGGTGGGCGGTGAGCCCGTGCCCTGGCCGGTGAAGTTGGGGATGCGATCCACATCGCCCACCAGCACCACGAAGGTGGGCGGGATCTCCCAGGTGCTGTAAGCGTTCAGGATGTAATTGCGGATGGCGGTGCTGGAGGACCCGGTTTGGGAGGTGGGGACCGCCACGGTATGGAATCCCATCCGGTTGCGCCACTCCACATAGGGCTGCACCACCGACAGGAACTCGTCGGGCACGATCATCAACATGCCCACGGGATCGGCCGGGATGCTCCGCGGCCCTTCCACAAAGGCGTTGGGCACCAGAGACCGCAGGAGTTCGCGGGTAAAGGGATCGTTGTACCTGCTCAGCGACGCCTCGTAGGCGGCGACATTGGCGTTCTGGATTTCCACGGTGACCTCAAAGTCTTCAAACCGGGCCACCTGGCGCACGGGATCGTACTTCACCGGGAAGATTTCCACCAGCATCAGGCGGTGGCCCCGCAGATGGCCGGCCTCGGTCACCCGCACATTTTCGCTCGGGTAAAGGCCGGGCGAACTGTAGGCCTTCTCGTCGTAGGCAAAGCGAACCCTGGGGTTCGGTACCTTGGGCACCGGGGGTTGCACCGGGTACAGCCGCAGGTGCTGCTCTCTGCTGTTAAGCACCCGGTACGAAACCTCCACTGAAGCCCCTTCGGGCACCTCAATGAGTTTGCGATAGACCGGGACTTCGGGTTTGCCGATCTCGGCGAGCACACCGGCGTCCGGCAGTTGGAGCCGTTGAAACTCGCCCCGTTCCGTGGATACCGGAACCAGCACCGCCTGGTTCACGGTTTCGCCCCGCAGTTGAATGCGGGTTCCCGCGTTCTCTACACGGGTTTGCAGGGCCGCCAGGGATCCTGTGAGAAGGAGGACCCCCAGGAGGCCCAGGCCTGTACGCCACACACTTCGCATGGACAACCTCCAAGTTGGGGATGGGCTACCGAAGGGAAAAGACCCAAAGGTTTGAAATTTTCCGAAGCACGCGCCCACTTCGGCCGCAAAAATCGCATGAGAGCCTATTATACCCCCGGGCCGGGGCCCATACAAACCCCGCAGGACCCTTCTTTGCCGCATGTTCTCCGGTCTCCAGGCTCAAATACTTTTTCAAACACCGGCCGCCTATCCTGTACCCGAAACAGGAGGTTTACCCCATGCGAATGGGTCAACTTGTTGTGGCTGCGCTACTCCTCGGCGCTGTCGGGATGGGAAACGCCTTCTCCTGGCAGCAAACCACCAAAGGCCAGTTTCGTACCGGCACCCTCTCCGGCGTGCAGGCCACCTTGCCCCCGGGCGAGGACGACGGCCTGCTTCGCCTCGCCACCCCGGTCTTGAACGGCTCCTTTGACGAATCCGACGATTCCCTGGACGGATGGGGCGTACATGCAGCCGGCATCGGCCCCCACCTGGTGGAGGTGCTCCCTTCGGCCGCAGGCTATACCACCGTTGCCCACCTCAGGGCGGCAGGCGGCGGCGACACCGCCGAGGTGTATCAGGACATCACCCGGGGCCTGGACTACCTGGAGCGCCTGAACTTTGAACTCTTCCTGCGCTCCAGCGAAACCCATACCGGCTACCACAGCCTGGTTTTCGTCGCCGAGGTGTACGATACCCTGAACCAGTGGATCAACTCCGTGGACTACCTCCTCTCCGGCACCGCGCCGTGGCTGGTGGACATTGACTATCGCGACCAGGTGACGCCAGACCGATGGAACGAGTTCCGCCTGAACCTCCGGCTGGATGTGGAGAACCGCCTCTACCCCTACACCTGGGACGGCGTCGGGCGGATCCGGCTCCGGTGGATCTGCCTGGCCGATCACGCCTCCGACAGCTGCGGCATCCTGCTGGACCGGATCTGGGCTGCCTCCTTCATGGACGACAACTTCAACGACGGCGTGGTGGACCCCACCCGCTGGACCGTGTACGACTCCCTGTGCCATGTGGAGGAAACCAACGGCGTGGCCCGGTTCTACGGCTACAATCGGGGTTCGGTTTTCTACGGGTCCCTGGACCGCACCGGCTACCTGGTTGGCAATGCCTCGGCCGAGGCCTCGGCCCGCGTGCGCATCTTCTACATGGAACCCGAAGAGGGCCAGGAGTTTGAACTCGGGTTCTACAGCCCCTCCACCGGGAAGTACCTGATCCTGAAGGCCCACCGCCTGTCCACTGGTGGTACCTTCTATGTGGCCTATTCCGACGGTTCTTCCTGGTACTCCACGGAGCCTGTAAACCTTGACTGGCCCAACCGGTTCCGCACCTGGCGCATCCGCTATTACGCCGACATCCACGCCTTCGCCGCCTGGGTGGACGGATACCTGGTGGGCGGAGCGGTGGATTTCACCCTCAACGACTTCTACCCCTACTTCGCCTATACCGACACCGACCTGGACCCTGCCGACTCGGTGGAGGTGCAGGTGGACCGTTTCCAGTACTACGATTTCTCACAAAACGACTGGACCACCCGGTACCTCGCCGCCGGCGAATACCTCTCGGCTCCCCAGGATCCAGGCACCTACGCCGAATTTCTTACCGTGTACCGGGCGGCTACCCTGCCCTCGGGCACGGCCTGCCGCCTCCAGTTTCGTACGGCCCCAACGCAGTCTGACCTTGCCAACGCCCCCTGGATGGGCCCCGGCGGCCCCGGCACCTTCTACGAGACGCCCTCGGCCACCCTGTACCGGTACCACACCGGCCACCGATGGTTCCAGCTCCGGGTGCTCCTGGAAACCACCGACTCCGTGAACACCCCGGCGGTGGACACCCTTCGGATCCAGGCCGATTCACTGCTGGCCCTGGAGGGCACGGACAGCGGCGCCGTCCAGATTCCCCAGGGGTTCTCCTCGGTGGTCCACTACGACGCCGCCGGCCATCGCACCCTGGTGGCCCACTTCCAGAACCCACAAACCGGCTCCGGCAACCTCACCTTCTCCTCCGCAGTCCACGATACCTTCCACTACGCCATGGCAAACGGCATCTCCCGCTGGTGGAACCTCTCGGCTCAGGGCGCCTACGACGCCGTGGACCTCACCTTCTTCTATAAAGAGGAAGACCTCAGCCCCGAAACCTCCGACACGGCCGAGGCCCAAATGTGGGCCTGGCGCTGGGACCAAACCCAGTGGGATTCCTTCAGCCCCACCCAGCTGGATACCGCCCAGAACTTCCTCTACTGCGCCGGTCTTGCCGCCCTTTCCCAGTGGACCCTGGGGCCCCAGAACCCCATCCAGGTCCAGGAGCAAACCCCTCCGCCTCTGGCCCGCTGTCGGCTGTACCAACACGGGTTCCAGACCTGGCTGGAGGTTCCCCGGCCCGGGATCTGGCACCTGGTCCTTTACGACGCCGCAGGCCGCCGAATCCTGCAAACCACGCTGCAAACCACCCAACGGCACCAGCGACTCCTCGTCCCCACGCCACCCCGCTCCGGCGTGTACTTCGCAAAAATCCACGGAGAAAATACCCCCGCCCAGGTGCTGCGCTGGGTCTATCTCCGTCCCTGAGTTGACACCCGCACCGGGCACCGGCAAGATAGCGGCATGGGGCGGCAGGTTTTTGTAGGGCGCACCCGGGAACTGGAGTGGCTTCGGGAAGCCCTGGCCTCCCTGGAAACACGGCGGGGAGGCCACCTGCTGCTTACAGGGCCGCCGGGCATTGGGAAGCGGGCCCTTCTGGACCAGGCACTGGTCACCCTGCCCGCCACCTTCCTTCGGGCCCGCGCCCATGCCCGAAGCCCGGAACCCCTGCCCGACCAATGGCTCCAGGCTCTGCTCCACCAGATCGGGAGCGGCACAGGGGCCCTGCTACAACGCCTGGCCCTCGACGATCGGCAATCGCTGGAGGCCTGGCTCCATCAGGGAGCCTCCCTGCCCTTTGCCACCTTTGAAGCCGTTCTAAGAGCCCTGGCTGGCCGGGCCCCGGTGGTGCTCACCGTAGAGGGCGACCTTTCGGAGGAAAAGGCCCGGGATCTCCATCGGCTGGCCGAACGCACCCGGGGGCTTTTCCTGCTCTGGATCGTGGCCACACCGCTGGTCCCCGGCCCCCTTCGGCTGTGGCCCCATCAGCATCTTTCGCCCCTGACCCTCCAGGACCTGCATCGCTGGCTTCTGGCCGAAACCGGGGTTTACCAAACGCCCCAGTTTTTGGCCTGGCTCTGGCTCCTGAGCGGCGGGATTCCGGCCGAAGTCCGGGCTCTACTGGACCTTCTGGCCGAGCAGGGGCAACCCCTGGAACCCGGCCGCGTCCTGACCGCGGAGTCCGTGGAACTCGGCCCTCTGCTGCAACGGGAACGTGCGCGGTGGCAGAGTTTGCCCCTTCCCCACCAAAACCTGCTGTTCCAGATCAGCTGCTCAACCTCGGTGTCTTCCGACCGCTTTCACCAGCTCGCCGAGCACCTGCCCGACGCCGACCTGCTCCTTCGCCGGGGCTTCCTGCTGGAAGAACGGGGACGGATTCGCCTGCGTTCCGGGCTCCTCCGGCAATCCCTCCAGAAATACCGGCCTCCGGAAACCTGCACCCCGGCACCGGAAGAAAAGGACGCCTCCCCGCCCACACCCCACGACCTCCGCCATCTCTATGCCCAATTCCTGAGTTTCTTGAAGGAAGGCCGCCTCCAGGAAGCCCACCAGTGGATCCAGAAGGCCAACCTGCCCGCCCTCCAGCAGCAATACCTGGAAGCCGAACTCCTTAGCCGGCAGGGGAACCTGCCCGAAGCCCTTCAGAGATTCCTGGCCATCTACCGGGATACGCCCGAGGGCACCTGGCTCAGGGCCCGGGCCTCAGCCTCGGTCGCTCTCATCAGTTACGGCATGGGGAACCTGGTGCAAAGCCTGCATTTCCTGGAGGAATCCCAGTTCCACGCCCGGGCCGCCCACGATCAGGAAACCCTGGTGTTCACCCAGGAGGTCCAGTGCCTTCTTCAGGGCCTGCAGGGCCAGTTGCACGCCGCCGAAGCCGCCTGGTGGAACACCCTGCAGCAAACCTCCCGGGAGTTCCAGTTCTTGCCCATTCCCCTGTATTTCACGGGCCTGCTGTTCTTCGTGGGACGCTACCCCGCCCTTCTCCACGCACTGCAGCAGGGGCATCCCACCTCACCTGAAGACCGGGTGCTGAACCTGGTCAACCAGGCCGAGGTGTACCTGGAGATGGGGCAAACCGAACGGGCCCGGGTCCTGCTGGAAGAAGCCTGGCCCCTGCTGCTCAAATTCCCCCTGTGGATGCCCGTGGGAGAGCGTTTACGGGCCCAGGTCCTGCTGCAGGGGGGCCATCTGGACCAGGCGGCCCAGTGGGCCGAACGGTGCCTGGCCCATTACGCCGAAATGCACGCACCGATGGGCCTGCTCAAGGCCCTGGCCCTCCGGGCCGAGGTGCGAATCCGACGGGGAGACCTGCAGGGCGCCCAGGACCTGACCCAGGCCCTGGGCCAGGCGAAACAACGGCGGTACCTGGTGATGATCCCCTACCTGCTGGAACGGGGCCTCCGGGGGCTGGCCCATCTGAAACGCCCACCCACAAACCTGCGTAAAGCCTGGATAGAGCAGTATGTTCAGGCCGTAGACACCTACCACGCCCGGGAACGGGTTCCCTGGTTCCTCAAGAGTCTGCCGCCGGGCCCGGTGCAGCGGACCCTGGCCCAGCGGTTCCCCTCTTCCGGCACCGGCCGCAGGAAACTCTACCTTTACACCCTGGGCACCTTCCGCGTGGTGCTGCCCACCCTGGAGGAACGGGTCCACCTGGGCTCCGTCAAGGCAAAGCACCTGCTCGCCACCCTGGCCCTGGCCCCGGTGGTCCACCTGACCCCCACCTCCCAGTTCCTGGCCCGCGCCCTCTGGCCCGGCCTGCCCGGCAACCGCCAGATCCACAACCTCCACTGGGCCTTTTCGCTGCTCCGAAAACTCCTGGGCAGCGATGTGCTGCACCGGCAAAACGACCAGTACCTGCTGAACCCCGACCGCGTGGAGGTAGATCTCTGGCAGTTTCACAGGCTCTACCAGGCTGGCCGAACCGAGGAAGGCCGCGGCGCCCACGCCCGGGCCGCCGGCCTGTACGAACAGGCCCTTCAACTGGTCACCGGTCCGCCCCTCCAGGATGCCCGGTTTCCGGCCCTGGAACCCCACATCGCCCACCTCCAGCGGCAGATCCTTCGGCTGTATGCCTATGTGGCGCGGTTCTACGCCCGCAGCTTCCGCCCGGAACAGGCCCGCCTGCTCGCCGGCCGCGGCCTCACCCTCAACCCCGAAGATCCCGACCTCCTGGCCTTCATTTCGTGAGCGTCTGAATCCACGCCGACTGCGCGGCCCCGTCGGCTACCCCTCCGGTGCCGCCGTGGATTCCTTTCGCCTCACAGAGGCACAGCGACAGGCCTCCGGGCCCCGGCCGTCGCTAAGCCGAAGGCCCTTCAGCGAGGGGCGTCAGATGCTCCGGAACGCGCCCTGAAGGATCCCTTAAATGCGGGAAACCTGCGGAATTACGCGTTTTCGGCTGTGCTCGGCAATCTCCTTTACATGGGCCAGGGCGTGGGGTGGAATCGGCACCTGAATCTCTTCCGAGGAGAACGGCACCCCCTTGAGGCGCACGATCCGCATGTACAAACGAAACGGTTCCTTCTCGCTGCGGGTCATGATGAGGTTCTCTGCCACCGCCTCCAGGCGGGCGATTTCCTTTTTCTTCGCCGTCGTGCTTACCGAGAAGACATAGGTGTATTCCTTCGGCGATTTGCGGAACAGGGCTTCCCACTTGTCCAGCAACTTTTCACCGTAGGTGGGGGAAAAGAGGAGCAGGTTCAGGGCTGAGCCGAAAATCATGATGCCGGGCCCTTGATCGGGAACCAGGCCGATGGCTCGCTCCAATGCGGCGTCCCACACATCGGGCTTGACCAGATTTGCGCGGAAGATGTTGCCTTCCACGGGTCCCATGTCGTCGATTGTGGCATCCAGCGATATAAACGCCACCCGATCACGGTAATCGTGGAGGTCCAATCCCGCCACGGTCTTCAGGCTTTCGTAAATGAAATCCGTGCTCGGATACTGCAGCGACATGAAGACCACACTTCCTCCCTGGCGTAGCCAGGCTGCGGCGAAGTTGTCGCCGATGAGGGGTTTCCCCGAGCCACCGGGGCCACTGAGCAGCGTCACCGTCCGAATGGGCAACCCCTGGGGCATCAACCTATCCAGTCAGGGTACACCGGTCTTCAGCGTGTCCATTGGGGCCTCCTTGTTTTTGAGAAAGGCCCTCCTCCTTTCCCCTGCACGCCGAAACCACCTTTGTTCCAGCACCCAGTTTCGCGCAACCTCTCTGCGTGAATACGGGATTTGAGGATAGGCCCTTGCGCACCAGCCAACGCAAGCCCCGTATTATACCCCTCCCCAGAACCCCATCC
>JALXEF010000053.1 GCA_027069855.1 Caldifarciminota bacterium | reverse complement strand
GGTGCTCGGAAACCTGCAGTCCTGTGAGGAGGAGAAACGGTGGGTTCAGGCGCACCTGCGGAGCCGTCCCTGAGCCCGCCCCGCCGGTGGCTGGTGGTGGCCAATCCCGCGGCCGGCCAGGGCCGGGTGGCCCGCACCCTGCCCAAACTCCAAAAACGCCTGGAGGCCCTGGGGATTTCCTACCGCCTTCATATCACCGAGGCGCCGGGCGATGCGGCCCGATTCCTGCGGCAACAACGGGAACAAGACTTTGATCTGGTGGCTGTGGTGGGGGGCGACGGCACCGTGCGCGAGGCCGCCTCGGCCCTGCTGAACGCCGAGATGCCCCTGCTCGTGGTGCCCCTGGGATCGGGCAACGATTTCTCGCGCGTGGCCAACTGCAACCTACCCTGGACCCGGGTGCTGGAGGCCCCCTGGCAGGGTACCCGGCCGGTTCGCGTGGATGTGGGCTACGCCGACCTGGACCACGGCCGCGAGATCTTCGTGAACGGCGCCGGCGTGGGGTTCGACGCCTGTGTGGTGGAGAACATGTCCCGGTTCCGGTTCCTCAAGGGCGATCTCTGGTATCTGGCCACCGTGGTGTACACCTTCCGCCGGTTCCGACCGCCGCGCCTTCGGGCCGAAGACGCCGCGGGCCGGCCTTTGTACGACGGCCCGGCGCTGCTCTTTTCCGTGGGCAACGGCCGGTACCTGGGCGGCGGGTTCCACCTGTTTCCCCGGTCCAGCCTGCGGGACGGCCGGCTGGATGTTTCGGTGGTTTCGCCCCTGGGCTTCTGGAATTTTTTGAAGAAGCTGCCCAAGGTGTTCCGGGGCACCCACCTCGGGGAGCCCGAGGTGCTTTACGAGCAGCTGGAGGGCCTGCAGGTGACCCTGGAACGGCCGTTTCCGGTACAGATGGACGGAGAACTGCCGGGCCGTACCCGCACCCTGCGGTTCGGGGTCCTGCCACAGGCTTTGACACTCTGGCCCGGCTGTCGGTGGCCGGCGGATCAGCCGGCCGGCGCGTAATCCTCAAACATCCGTTCGGTTTTCACCCGTTCAAACAGGGCGTCCAGCGCCTCCTTCAGAGGCAGGAGCACCACCTCGGTTTCCCCACACTCACAGCGGTACACCCCGCGCTGCACCTCCCGAACCCCGGTTTTGCACACCGGGCAAACGGCAGCATAGACATGGTGGGGTGCGGCCTGTCGCTCCCGATAGCCGACCTTCCGGTAAACCTCCTCCAGCCTTTTGATGGAGTCGGCGAAGGCCGTAAAGAACTCTTCGGGAAAGGTGATGCCGTGCTCCGTCGGAACCATCTCTCCGGTGTTGGGATCCTGCTGATACAGGCGGATATCCACAAGCCAGCGGTCGTCCTTCCGCTTGCGATAAATGCGTAGTTCTCCCTTTCCAAACCTTCCCGAGTACAAAAGTTCCGGCATGGCGAACCCTCCTTTTGGGTCAATTTTATAGGGGACCCCTCCGGGGGTTCCAAAGGCTTGCGGCAGCAGGGGAAGGCGTGTACAATAGTACGCTGCGTGGGCGGTTAGTTCAGCTGGTGAGAACGCTGGTTTCACATACCAGAGGTCGGAGGTTCGAGTCCTCCACCGCCCACCATTTTTTATGCCCTTCCTGCGGTTCCGTTTCTTCGCCGTTTCCTCCACCAACGACACCGCCTTAAATCTCCTGGAACAACAGGTGCCCCTGCCCTTTGTGGTGCGGGCCGAGGTGCAGGAGGCGGGGCAGGGCCGGTACGGCCACACCTGGTACTCGCCGCCTGGCGGCCTGTGGTTCACCCTGGCCCTGGAACGCCGCCCGCCCCGGCACTTCGCGCGGTTCACCGTGCTGGCCTCCGAGGCCGTGGCCCGGGCGCTGGAGGACCTGGGGATCCCCGGGGTGCGCATCAAGGTGCCCAACGACCTGCAGTTCCAGGGCAAAAAGGTGGGCGGCCTGCTCGGCGACCTCGGCCAG
>JALXEF010000052.1 GCA_027069855.1 Caldifarciminota bacterium | reverse complement strand
TGCTGCTGGTAGAGGACATCGTGGACACCGGCATCACCCTGGACTACCTGTACCGCCTGCTCCTGGAGCGCAAGCCCGCCAGCCTGGAAATCTGCGTGTTGCTGGACAAGCCGGAGCGGCGGGTGGTGGAAGTGCCGGTGAAGTATGTGGGGTTCCAGGTGCCGGATCGGTTCCTGGTGGGCTACGGCCTGGACTATGCCGAACGGTACCGGAACCTGCCCTATGTCCGGGAACTCCTCCCCGAGGAGGTGAAGGCCGGTGGATAGAAAGCGTCCCAAGCCTCCGGTGCCCCGGGGCCGCTCGGAACTCGCCCGCACCCTGTTGATCTGGACCTCCCTGTTCCTGCTGGTGCTGGTGGCCATCCACTTTATGGGAGGCACCCAGCCGGAACGGGTTCCCCTGGATCTCACCACCTTCCAGCAACTGGTGGATGAAGGGAAGGTGAAACGGGTGGTCATCACCGACCTGCAGGTGGAGGGAGAACTCTCGGAACCCTACACCACCCCCGAGGGCCGGCAGTCCCGGTACTTCAAAACCCGGCTGCCCTTTGAGGACCCTGACCTCGTCAAGACCCTGGTGGCCAGGGGCATCCAGGTGGAATCCCGGCAGCGCACCATCTGGTGGGACATCGCCCTGACCTATCTACCCTGGCTCGCCCTCCTGTTTCTGTTCTGGTTCTTCATGTTCCGGCAGATGGGGGGCGCCAACCGGGCCTTTACCTTCGGCAAGAGCCGGGTCAAGATCCTGGCCGAAGATCGCCCCAAGGTCACCTTCAACGATGTGGCCGGCGTGGAGGAGGCCAAGGAGGAACTCCGGGAGGTCATTGAGTTCCTGAAGAATCCCGACAAGTTCAAGCGGCTGGGCGCCCGGATTCCCAAGGGCGTGCTGCTCCTCGGCCCGCCGGGCACCGGAAAAACGCTTCTGGCGAAGGCCGTGGCCGGTGAGGCCGGTGTGCCCTTCCTGTCCATCTCCGGCTCCGACTTCGTGGAACTCTTCGTGGGCGTGGGGGCCGCCCGGGTGCGCGACCTGTTTGAACAGGCCAAGGCCCACGCCCCGTGCATCGTGTTCATCGACGAGATCGACGCCGTGGGCCGCCTGCGGGGCGCCGGCCTGGGCGGTGGCCACGATGAACGCGAGCAAACCTTGAACCAGTTGCTTGTGGAAATGGACGGGTTTGATACCTCCGAGGGCATCGTGGTGATGGCCGCCACGAACCGGCCCGACATCCTGGACCCGGCCCTGCTGCGCCCCGGCCGGTTCGACCGCCGCATCGTGGTGGACATGCCCGATGTCAAGGGCCGGGAAGAGATCCTGAAGATCCATACCCGGAACGTGCCCCTGGCCCCGGATGTGGACCTGAGCCGCATCGCCCGGAGCACGCCGGGGTTCTCCGGCGCCGACCTGGCCAATCTCGTCAACGAAGCCGCACTCCTGGCCGCCCGGGCGGGCCGGAACCAGGTGACCATGGCCGACTTTGAAGAGGCCAAGGACAAGGTGATCATGGGCACGGCCCGCCGGAGCCTGGTGATGTCCGAAGACGAGAAGCGCCGCATCGCCTACCACGAGGCCGGCCACGCGCTGGTTTCCCGGTTCCTACCCGGCACGGATCCCATCAACAAGGTCACCATCGTACCCCGGGGCCGGGCGCTGGGGGTCACCCAGTCCCTGCCCACCGACGACCGGCACATCTATCCCCGGGAGTACCTGGAAAACCAGCTGGCGATCCTCATGGGCGGCCGGATCGCCGAAAAACTGGTGTTCGGTGACTACTCCACCGGCGCGGCCAACGATCTGGAGCACGCCACCGAACTCGCCCGCAAGATGGTCACCGAATGGGGCATGTCGGAAAAACTCGGGCCGGTGACCTTCGGCAAGGTGGAGGAAGAGGTGTTCCTGGGCCGCGAACTGGGCGTCAAACGCAGTTACTCCGAGGAGATCGCCCGCCTGATCGACCAGGAGATCCGCAACTTCGTGCTGCGGGCCGAGGCGCGGGCCGAGGAACTCCTGCGGCAGTACGAGGACAAGCTCCACGCCCTGGCCCAGGCCCTGCTGGAACGCGAAACCCTGAGCGGCGACGAGGTGGACGAGATCCTGGGCCTGCGGAAAGCCCCGGAATCCTCCGAACCGCCGGCCCAGAGCCCAACCGGCGGCACCCCCGATACTCCGGAAACCCCTGCAGCCTGAGATGCGGGTCCTGGTGGCCTTCAACGCCTTCAAGGAGGCCCTGACGGCCCGCCAGGCCTGTGAGGCGGCAGCCCGGGCGATTCAACGGGCCTGGCCGGAGGTCCGGGTACTCCAGGTTCCCATCGGCGACGGTGGCGACGGCACCCTGGAGGCCCTGGCCCAGGCCCTCGGCTCCAAAGCCCGATTTCACAAGGCAACGGTGACCGGCCCGGTGTTCACACCGGTCACAGCCCGGTGGCTGGAACTCCCGGGCGGCGAGGCATACCTGGAAATGGCCCAGGCCTCGGGCCTGGCACTGGTGCCCCCGCATCAGCGGGATCCCTACCGCACCACCTCCCTGGGCACGGGAGAATTGATACGGGCCGCTCTGGAGCACGGCGCCCGCCGCATCTTTCTGGGGGTGGGAGGCTCGGCCACCGTGGACGGCGGCCTCGGCGCGTTGACCGCCCTGGGCTTTCGCTTCCTGGACTCCCAGGGCCGCCCCGTGCCCCCTACCGGCGAAGGTCTGGTACGGCTGCATCGGATCCTGCCCCCGGACCAGGGCCTGCCCGACCTGGACCTGACGGTGCTGGTGGATGTGAAGAACCCCCTGCTCGGGCCCGAGGGGGCGGCGCGGGTGTACGGTCCCCAGAAGGGCGCCACACCGGAGCAGGTGAAGGCTCTGGAACAGGGCCTTCGGAAACTGCGTGATCTGGTGAAGGCGCTCACCGGCCGCGACATCCAGGTGCCGGGGGGCGGGGCCGCCGGCGGCATCGCCGCCAGCCTCTACGGCCTGCTGGGCGCCAAACTGGAACCCGGCAGCGAGGTGTTCCTGCGGCTCGTGGACTTTGACCGTCGGCTCCAGGAGGCCGACCTGGTGCTCACCGGCGAGGGCAAGTTCGACGAACAGTCCCGGTACGGCAAGGGGCCCTGGGCGGTGCTGCAGCATGCGGCCCGCTATGGCAAACCCGTGTGGGTACTGGCCGGTGCGGTGGGCACCCCGTTGCCGGTGCTGCCCGACGGCGTGGGGGTATTGGGCATCCAGCGGGCAGTGTATCCCCTGCCGGAGGCCCTGGCCCGCACCTCCCGCAACCTGGCCGATACGGTGGAACACCTGTTCCGGGTGCTGCGGCCTCTGTGGACAGCGAAGGCCCCGGCCAGGAAACCGCATGAAAACGGCGGCTCGGGTTGACTTCGCCTGGGGCATAGCGTATCTAAATAGCCTACAAAATCCCCGTTTCAAGGAGGCTCGTAGGACATGAGTGAAAAGAAAGAGGCACAGGATGCCGTGGTGCATCAAACCGCCGCAGCGGAAGGAGGTGATGAGCAGGACTTTTTGAAGTTGGTGGAGGCGTCGCTGCAGATCCCCAGGGAGGGGGAGATCGTCAAGGGCCGGATCGCCAAAATCACCGGCAACGAGGTTTTCATTGACATCGGCGGCAAGAGCGAGGGCGTGGCCCCGCTCCATGAGTTCCGCAACGCCGATATCCACGAAGGGGACGAGGTTTACGTGTATGTGGAAACGCTGGAGGGCCGCAACGGCCGCACCATCGTTTCCAAGCAAAAGGCCGACTTCCTTCGGGCCTGGGACCAGATCAAGGCGGTGTACGACAACAACGAAACGGTCCAGGCCAAAGTACTGCGTCAGGTGAAGGGCGGCCTCATCGTTGAGATCTTCGGCGTGGACGCCTTCCTGCCCGGCTCCCACATTGATGTCCGCAAGGTCAAGAGCATCTCCTCCTTCGTGGGTCGCACGATTCCGGTGAAGGTCATCAAACTGAACAAGGCCCGCAAGAACATCGTGGTCTCGCGCCGGGAGGTGCTGGAGGAGCAGATGGAGCGGGCCCGGGAGTGGCTCCACCAGCTGAAGCCCGGAGATGTGCTGGAAGGCGTGGTCAAGAACATCACCGACTTCGGGGTCTTCGTGCATGTCACGGACAAGGACAACCCCGAGGTGGGCATTGACGGCCTGGTGCACATCTCGGATCTGGCCTGGCACAAGGTGCGGGACGCCCGGGAGATCGTGCAGATCGGCGAAAAGGTTCGGGTCCAGGTGCTGGATGTGGATCCCCAGAACCTCAAACTCTCCCTCAGCATGAAGCACCTGACCCCGCATCCGTGGGAGCAGGTGAAGGAACGGTATCCCGTGGGCGCCAAGGTGAAGGGCCGCGTGACCCGCATCATGGACTACGGTGTGTTCGTGGAAGTGGAGCCCGGCGTGGAAGGCCTGGTCCACATCTCCGAAATGTCCTGGGGCAAGCCGCCGAACCATCCCAGCGACCTGGTCCAGGTGGGCGACGAGGTGGAAGTGGTGGTGCTGAATGTGGATGTGGAAAAGCAGCGGCTGTCCCTCGGCATGAAGCAGGCCAAGCCCGATCCGTGGTCCATGATTGAAGAGAAGTACCCCAAGGGCTCGGTGGTGAAGGGTACGGTGGTGGACTTCGGCAACTTCGGCGCCTACATTGAGATTGAAGACGGCATTGAGGGCTTCCTGCATGTGGCCGACATCTCCTGGACCAAGAAGTTCACCCGTCCCCAGGAGGCCCTGCGCAAGGGCCAGAAGGTCCGCCTGAAGGTAATGGGGTTTGACAAGCGGAACCGCATCCTGGAGCTCTCGCTGAAGGATCTGCAGCCCAATCCGTGGGACGAGATCGTGCGCCGGCTGCCGCCGGGCAGCGAGATCAAGACCCGTATCCTCGCCCTCAACGAACACGGCGCCGTGGTGGAGGTGACCGAGGGGCTGGAGGGCTTCGTGCCCCGGTCACACCTCTCGCGGAAGGGCAACCCCGTGGAGAACTACGAGGTGGGCGAGGAGATCAATGTGCGGGTGCTGCGCATTGAACCCCAGCGGAAGCGGGTGCTGCTTTCGGAACGGGAGTATGTCCAGGCCAAGGAGAAGGCCGACATGGCCCGGTATCGGCCCGAGCCGGCCAGGATCAGCCTGGGCGAACTCCTGAAGCCCGAACTGGAGCGGCTGAAGGCCCTGATGGAACAGGAAGCCGCGGCGGCCGAAGCCCAGGAAACCGAGGGCGAGGCCTCCGAGGCTTCTCCTTCCGACGCTTCGGAAACCCCCGAAGCGTAACGGGCCCGAGAGGAACAGCAACTTATGGGCATTCCACCGTTACTGCGGGCGGCCTACCGCCCGATTGAACCGGCACTGCAGTTGACCGACCAGGAACTCTCCGAACGGGTCCTTCGGGGGTTTCCGCTTCCCATCCCTGGTTTCGTGCTTTCCGGAAAACGGCTGAGGCCTGCGGCCCTGCTGCTCGCCGCGCGCGCCTTCGGCGACGGGCACCGCAGGGCCGCCATCCTGGCCGCAGGCATTGAGCTCATCCACGCCTCCTCCCTGGTCCACGACGATGTGGTGGACCACTCCCGGTTCCGGCGCAACATGACGGCCCTGCACGAGCAGTACGGGAGCCACTTCGCCGTGCTGGCCGGGGATTACCTCTTTACCCGGGGTCTCCAGGCCATCCAGGAGGCCGGCAACTCCGAGATCCTGGAAGAAACCCTGAACGCCGTCGCCGAGATGGTGGAGGGGGAGGTGGAGGAGGAGGTGCTGGAACCCGAGGTCCAGCTCCAGGAACCCGTGTACCTGCGCATCATTGAAAAGAAAACCGCCTCTCTGTTCCGTTGTGCCACCACGGTGGGTGCCCTGTACCGGGGCCTGGAGGGCGAGGAACTGGAACTCTACCGCCGGATCGGCCTGGCCTACGGCATGGCGTATCAGATCGTGGACGATTGCCACGACCTCTTTTCCGACGAGGACCCCGACGCCGAGGAAAAGAAGATCACCCTGCCCACGATCCGGGCCTTTCAAAAGGGCCTGCTCACCTCCTGGGAGGACACCGAGCCCCTGGACCGGCTCAAACAGGCCATCCTGGAGGCCGGAGGCTTTGAGTACTCTGGCGCCCGCGCCGAGGCTTACATCCAGCAGGGGCTGGATCTGGTGCGCCGGATCTCCGACCCCCACCTCCGGGAAGCCCTGGAGAACTTCTTTGAGTACTTGCGGCAGAAAAATCAGGCCCTCATCCAACAGTTCTCGTAGAGAGCAGGGCCACGGCTCACGATCTTTCCCCCACGAGAAGAAAACTTTTGAAGTTTTCGGTTTGGGCGTAGGCAAAACTGCATTTTCCTTTGCTCTATCAGTTCCGATGGAATTTTTTGATTGACAGCCAGGTCATGGGGGGCTATAATTCCCCTAACTGCCCAATCCGGGCAGGAAAAGTAAAAGGAGGATTTGTACCATGGCAGAAGTGAAGTACGGGAGAGTCAAGTGGTTTGACTCTCGGAAGGGCTACGGATTCATCGAGGCTGAAGATGGATCCGGAGATGTGTTCGTGCACTTCAGCGATATCCTGGGAGAAGGCTACAAGTCTCTGGATGAGGGCGACCGCGTGAAGTTTGAGGTCGTCAACTCCCCGAAGGGTCCCAAGGCGATCAATGTAAGTCGCGTCTAATGCATCCTGTACTCTTCAAGGTCGGGCCGTTTACGGTTACCACCTGGGGAGTATTTGTCCTAACCGGAATTCTCCTGGCTGTTTATTACGCAGCCAGAGAAGCAGAAAAGGCCGGGTTTCGTAGAGACGATCTCTACGACCTGGCCTTTTTTTCGGTGCTGGCCGGGATCGTGGGGGCCCGGCTCTTCTATGTGATCACCCACTGGCCCGAGTTCGCCGCCGATCCGGTGGAAATCCTGCGGATCTGGCACGGCGGCATGGTGTTCTACGGGGGGTTCCTGCTGGGGGTGCCGGCGGCCCTGGCCTTCGTGTACC
>JALXEF010000051.1 GCA_027069855.1 Caldifarciminota bacterium | reverse complement strand
CCTCCAGGAAGGACCGCTGGATCTTGATGTCGGGCAGCGCCTTGATCCAGATCCGAAAGTCGTAAATCCAGGAACCCCCAAAGGAACTCCACCGGAACTGGGCCTGGAAGCAGTGCAGGTCGCGCTGCAGCGAAAGGCTCTGGCTCAGGATCCGCTGTTCCACGGCGTCGTAACTCACCCGATAACTCAGGCGCCAGTGGCGGGTGGGGGTACCGCTCACCGAGAGGTCCAGGAAGTTGCGCCGGGTGGGCCGCCAGCCGTAGGTGTGCTGGACCTTGATGGACCAGCGCAGGGGGACCTGGGCCCGGGTGCCTGTGGTGTCGGTGCGGGTGGTATCGGCGGTGTCCGGGGGCAGGGTGTCGGCCTGCACGCCCTGGGCCGTGAGCCGGAAGGACCACGAGAGGTCGCTCGTGACCGAAAGCTGGGTGATGTCCCGGCTGTAGGGGTCGATGGTGAGGGAGAGCCGGCTATTGACCGGCCGGCCCGGAAAGAGCCGGGCCCGTGCCTGCACCGGCAGGATCCGCTGGCCGGCAGGCCGGTCCAGGTCGTACGAAACACTCATGCTGGAGCTCAGGAAGGGCACCTTGGTGGTCTCGTCGCCCCGGCGCACCTTGGCCTCGTAGTCGTTGCTCAGGGTGAAGGTTCCCCGCCTCATGCCGGGGATCGGTCCGTTCCCCCGGAAGGGATCGATCCAGTTCTGGTTGATCTCCGGCACATAGCTGAAGGTCAGCCGGGGCTTGAGGGTTTGCAGGATCCGCTCCACCGGTCCGATCCCGAAGCGCGAAAGGCCGTAGATCACCGTGCTGGTTTGAACCTGCAGCTGGGGGATGGCCCGGGCCCGCAGGTGGCCGGCGGTGTCGCGGTCGTAGAGGGTGGCCGTGAGGTTTAAAGAGGGCCGCACCTGCAGGTACCGCAGCCATCGGAAGGGCCAGGAGGCCGAGGGATGGGCCTTGAGCACCCACCGGTAGGGCAGGGTGTCGGCGTCCTTGCCCCCCTCAAAGGCGAGGTTGCCCGAGGCGTCCAGGTTGCCGTAGCGAAAGCTGAACAGGTTGGCCGAGAACCGCGGCAGGGTGAGGATGTGGGTGCCCCGGGCCAGGTCGCGCCGCTCGTCGGCCGAAAGGCTGTAACTGATGCGCTGGCGCCAGGTGTGGCTGTAGGAAAGGAAGGAGTGGAGTTCGCCCTGGAGCCACTGTTCCTTGTCCTCGGAGTAGTCCTGCAGGTAGTTGACATCGGATACATACTGCAGCTGGCCGGTGATCCGGGCGCCGCTGCTGAGTTGCTGGTTGTGGTTGCCGCTGAGCGACCAGCGGCGGTGGCCCGCCACGAGGTCGTTGGCCCAGGAACCCTCCAGTTTGCCCCTGAACCGTTTGTACACCACGTAGGGCAGGTCAAAGGCCACCTGCACGCCCCGCTTTTCAATCAGGTTCAGCGACACCGTGAGGTCCATGTAGTTGTTGATGGCCCAGTAGTAGGCCAGGTCCCGCAGGTAAAAGCCGTCGGTGCCGGACCGGCCGTAGTGGGGGGTGAGCAGGCCGGAGCGACGACCGCCGCCCACCGGGAAGTACCAGAAGGGGAGTTCCAGCACCGAGATCCCCATGATCCGCAGGATCACGGGCGACGCCACGGCCATGTCGTTGCGGGTGGCCCGCATCCGGGGCGAGGCGAAGTAGTAGTGGGGTGGCTCGGCGTCGCAGGTGGTATATCGCCCCTGGGCCATCAGGTATTCGTCTTCGGAAAGCCGGTAGACCACCCGCCCGTACAGAAACCCCTTTTCCACACGCCCCCGGCTGCCGAAGGCCATGCCCCGGCCGGTTCGCACGTTGTAGTACAGGCTGTCGCCGGTGAGGGTGTCCTTTTGCACCACCAGCACAAAGGAGCCGAAGGCCCGGAGCAGGGAAATTTCCGGCCAGTAGAGGATGGAATCGGCCAGGAGCACCGTGGTACCCGTGGCCACCCGGGCCTCGCCGGCCAGGGCCACCAGGTGCCGGGGTGCCAGGTAGG
>JALXEF010000050.1 GCA_027069855.1 Caldifarciminota bacterium | reverse complement strand
CGGCTACTTCGGCGTGTACGCGTACCAGTTCTCGGGCGAGGCCGAAACCCGGGTGGACGGCATCGTGGTGCGCGAAGAACCCTATGCCGTGGCCGAAAACACATCCCGGATCGCCGGATACCGGCTGCAGGCGGTTCCCACCCTGTTCCGGGGAACCACCCGAATCCTGGCCCAGGGACCGTGGACGGCCGCGCCGGTGCTGGAGATCTACGACGCCTCCGGCCGCCGGATCCAGGTGCTCCGCACCCATCAGCGGGGCGAGGGCACCTTTGAGGCCCGGTGGAACGGCACCACGGCACCGGCCGGGGTGTACTGGATCCGCGTGCCCAGTGCCGGCACCCTGCGGGTGCTGAAACTGGCCGAGTAGCCCATGCACCGCCGGATTGCTGGTGCCCTCCTGCTCGTGCCCCTGCTGCTCCAGGCGGCGGGCGGCAAGATCGCCGGCCGGGTGGTGGAGGCCGGAACCGGCGCACCCCTGCCCGCGGCCAGCGTCTATATCCCCGAACTCAAACGGGGAACCAGCACCGACGCCGACGGCTTCTACTACCTGCTGAATGTGCCGCCGGGCACCTACACCCTGCGGGCCGAGTACCTGGGCCATCAGCCCGTGGAAAAACGCGGGGTGCGGGTGGAAATGAACCGTACCACCTTCGTGGACTTTGAACTGCCGGTTCAGGAGATCCGTACCGAGCCCGTGGTGGTCACGGCCAAGGCACCGCCCGTGCAGCCCGACATCACCTGGAAATCGGTGTCCGTCAATCGCAAGCAGTTGGAAGCGCTGCCCGTGGAGGATGTGCAGGATGTGCTGCGCCAGCAGGGTGGCGTGATGGAAGGGCCGGGCGGCGAACTGCATATCCGTGGCGGCCGGTCTAATGAGGTGCTCTATGTGATCGACGGCCTGCCCGTGCGGAATCCGCTTACCGGTGGGTTCCACGGAGTTCTGGACCGCTCGGTGCTGGCCGATCTGTCGCTGCAGGTGGGCACCTTCTCGGCGGAATACGGCAACGCCCTGTCCGGCGTGGTGGAGGTGGCCACGGCCGAGCCCCGGAGCCGCGCCGCCTATTTCCTGGAGTACGAGAGCGCCACCCTGGAGCCCTCGCCCTATCGCCGGGCCGATATGCTGGGCCCGGGCTTTGACAGCCATCGCGATTCCCTGGGCCGCTCCCTGTTCAAGCCCCAGAACCTCAGGGAATGGCGGGATGTGCCGTTCCTGGGCACCCTCCGCGGCCGGTGGGAAGGGCCGCTGTATGCCGGGCTCTACGGCATGCTGGCCGGGGTGTATCGCAACGAGGAAAGCTACCTGCCCTTCGGCTATCGCCTGGAACGGGCGGTGACCGGCAAACTCCTGTACCGCACGCCCCGGTACCGGCTTTCGGCCACCGTGGATCGGAGCCGCACCGAACGCCAGGGCTACAGCCACGCCTGGAAGTATCGCTGGGACCACTACCCCGTGACCCGGATCCAGAGTTCCCTGCTTTCCGTGAAGTTCACCCATCTGGTCAACCCCCGCCTTTTCTACAACCTGGTGGCCGGCGTGTATGCCGAGGTGGAAACCACGGGCATCCCGGGCAAACGGCCCGAGGAGTACGAGCCCCCGGTGCTGGATGCCTGCACCGAGTTCTTCGTGGACGGCGACGAGCCCAATTACCGGCAGGCCGAAACCCGCACCTATACGCTGAAGGGCGATCTCACTTACCAGTGGCGGCACCACGAGTTCAAGATGGGGGGCGAGGCCCAGCTGCACCGGCTGTTCCTGGAAAGCTACGAGCGCCTGTTTGTCGTGGCCGGCTTTGAGGGGCCGCGGGTGCATCAGCGGTTCGTGCGGCGCCCGCGCGAGGCGGCCCTGTACCTGCGCGACAAGATTGAGTATCCCAACCTGGTGCTGAACCTCGGGCTCCGGCTGGATTACGCCAATCCCCGGGCCCGGATGTGGCAGGACCCCGAAGACCCCCACTCGCCCCTGGTATGGGCCCCCGCCCGCTGGCCACTCTCGCCCCGCCTGGGGTTCGCCTATCCCCTGTCGGAACACGCGGTGCTGCACTTCGCCTACGG
>JALXEF010000049.1 GCA_027069855.1 Caldifarciminota bacterium | reverse complement strand
GGAGGGGATGCCGTACTTGCGCACGGTGTGGGTGACATCAAAGATCACCGGATACCCCGTTTTCCGCATGATGGGAAAGGACCGCATGTCCACGATGAGGTTGTGGTACCCGAAGAAGCTGCCCCGTTCGGTCAACAGCAGGTTCTGGTTGCCGGTGCTCTCAATCTTGGCGGCCACCTTGGCCATGTCTTCGGGGGCCAGGAACTGGCCCTTTTTGATGTTCACGGGTTTGCCGGTTTTGCCCACCGTAAGGGCCAGGCGGGTTTGCATGCTGAGGAAGGCCGGAATCTGGAGAACATCCAGCACCTCGGCGGCGGCGGGCACCTCGTCGGGATAGTGGACATCGGAGAGCACGGGCACGCCCACTTCGCGCTTGACCTTTTCCAGGATGCGGAGCCCCTTTTCCAGGCCGGGCCCGTAGTAGTGGTGCACGGAGGAGCGGTTGTCCTTGGCGTAGGAACTCTTGAACACATAGCCGATGCCCAGGCGGTCGGCCATGCGTTTGACCGCTTCGGCCACGCGCAACGGGGTTTCTTCGTTTTCAATCACGCAGGGGCCGGCGATCAGGAGCAGGGGGCTGTCGCCGCCCACGGTCACCTGGCCGCCGGCGATCTCAATTTTTCTTGTGGGGGGCATGGGGATCGTCCTCCTTCAGGGTATCGGGGTTTAAAGTGTCCGGGGGCAGGGAATCCTGCCGCGGAGGTGCGAGGCCGCCGCGGGTGACCACCCATAGGCGCCGGCGCGAGGTGTTGTCCCAGCGGTCGGCGGCCTCCACCCGAAGGGTGTGCACGGTATCCACGGTTTGGGCCAGGGGCCACAGGAACTCATAGGGGGCCGAGGAATCGGCGCCCAGGAGATTCTGATCCAGGAACACCCGCACCCAGGCCACGCCCGAGGAATCCGTGGCCTCCACCTGAACCCGGAGGGTATCGTGGACCGTATCGCCCTCCTGGGGTACCAGGACCCGGATCTCCGGCCCCCGGGTTTCAGGTTTCCCCGGGGGCGGCATCCGCCGGGCGCAGGCCGCCAGGCCCAGCAGCAATGCGGCCCCAGGCAAAACGCCCCCTCGTCCGAAACGGGAGAGGAGCCGATGGAGACGAGGGGGCGTGGGCTTCACGAGGATTTCCGGTCCGGTGCCGGGCTTTTGCGGATCTCTTTGGGCAGGTTGGCAATCTGGTCGTCCAGGTACTTGCTGAGCACGAGCACATCCTGGCGGTCGGGCCGGGCGGCGTACACGCCCCGGCCATTGGCGCTGGGCTTTCCGATCAGGATTTCGTAGGTGTCGCCGTCGCGGGTGCTCACCTGGATCACCTTGCGCGGCTGGCTCAGGCCGGTGGAATCATAGGGGATGGTGTCGGCGAAGCCGATGGCGGTGCTGAAGACCACCTGGCGTATCAGGCGTTTGGCGGCTAGGGTATCGGTGGCCTCAGCGCCCTGGGCGTGCCAGCCCAGGGTATCCCGGATCAGTTCCAGGGTATCGCCGGTCTCCAGGTCCACCAGTTTCAGGTACACCACCTCCTCGGGCTTGACCCCGGGCAGGAGGCGGCGTTCGCGCCAGGCTTCCCGCCGGGTGGGAAACACGCCGCGGAACCCGGGTTCTGCGAGATACACCACCTTACCCCCGGCCTCCCGCACAAAGCAGGTGGTAAAATCGGGCCCCATCTTGCCCACATAGAACTCGGCGAGGGTGCGGCCCTGGGCGTCGCGGTACTGCACGCGGATGCCCTTTTCGTCGGTCACCTCAAAGGTGGCGAACTTTTCGGGGTTCTGGGAGATCCGCAGGTACCGGGCTTCCTCCATGGTTTTCCGCCAGTTCTGGATGCGGTTCAGAGCGGCCGGACGATAGGTGGCCGAGTCCACCTGCACGAGCCAGTCCTGGCCGCGTTTCACCAGGTGCACCGTGTCCTTCTGGTGGATCAGCACGATCTCGGCAACGGCATCGGGGTTGATGGTTTCCAGAACAAAGCCCGAGGCCTTGTGGGTGGCGGAGGAGGCACCGGCCAGCCACCGCACCACATACACCAGCAAAAGCACCACAAAAATGGCCGTCAGGGTTGCCACCCTGCGGTTCATTCCTTTTCCTCCCGTTTACGACGCACCAGCACCACCAGGCCCACGATCACGAGAATCGCCGGGATGGCGTAAATGTTGAAGAACTTGAACAGGTTCTTCTGGGCCTCGGTGAGGGGTTTCAACGGCCGATCGGTAACGCCCTTGGAACGGATCTCAATCAGGTCTTCGCTCAGCCCCAGGTAGTCCACCAGGTTCATGAAGAAGGTGAGGTTCTCGGGAAAGCTCTGCACAAAGGTGGTTTGGGCGAAGCGTGAGGTGCCGGTGACCACCAGGTGGGTTTTGGGGCTGTAGGAGGGGAGGGTATCGGTTTGGGTGGTGTCGGCCGAGTACCGCGGGAAGCGACCGGTGGCCAGGGCGGCCACCACGAAGGACCGCCGGGCCTCGGGCCGCGGCGGCCGCAGCGACTGCGGATCCAGATTGAAGAAGCCGGTGCTGTGCCAGGCCTTGTCGGTGGTGCGGGCCAGGTACTCAAAGTGCACCAGGGTGTCGGTCGTGTCGCCCACGAACTCCAGCGAAGAGGTCCAGGGCATCACTAGGGATTCCAGTTGCCGTACCGGAGGCAGCTGGGGGTTGAACCCGCGCTTGGTGATCTTCACCCAGTAGGGGTAGGGCACGAAGAACCGGACGAAGCCCCGGGCGAAGGGGGCGATTTCGTTGGACACATCCAGTACCAGGTCGTTGTTGACCTGGATGCCGTAGTGCTTGAGGAGGTCCAGCAGGGGCGACTGGTTCACGCGGGCCGTCAGGGGTTCCTCAATCTTCACCGGATCCACCAGGAACAGCACATTGCCGCCCTGTTGCACGAACCGGTCAATGTTCTCGGCGTCCTGTCGGGTGAAGCCCTCGCCCCCCACCACGATCAGGAGGTCCACGCCGCTGATCTTCTGGCCCGGCTTCAGGGTTCTGAGGGTGTACTGCTTGCCGAGTTCGGTGCGCACCTCATAGAAGTCGCGGTCCAGGGAGAGGTCTTCGGGCAAAAGGATGCCCACGGTTTTCTGGATGCCGGAGGTCACCTTCAGGATGGCGGCTGTGATCTCGTATTCCAGGTTGGACACATCGCTGGCCACGGGGATGGTTTCCTTGCGGTCGCCGTACAGGAACACCATGCCCATGTAGGCTTTGACGACCTCCACCTTGTCCTTTTCCAGCACATTGACCTGCACGGGCACGATGCCCAGGCGCCGGGCCTCGCGTTCCACCTGGGGGTCCTTGAGGGGGTCGATCCATTCCACCTGAAGGTTGCCGCGGGCGTAGGTGCGGTACTCGTCCAGAAGGTCGCGGATCTCGTCGCGGAGCACGAGGAGATTGGGCGGCAGTTTGCTGGAGAAGTACACCCGCACGGTGACGAGGTCATCCAGGTTTTTGAGGATGCGCTTGGTGGCGGGCGACAGGGTGTAGAGCTTTTCCTGGGTGAGGTCCACGCGCAGGGGCACCCGCCAGATGAGGCCGTTGATGAGAATCACGATGCCCACGAACAGAAGCCCCAGGACCCAGGAGGTTTGCCGAAGGCTGCGGGTTTTCGGTTTCATGGCTCACCCTCCGATCCGCCAGACCTCCATGCTGCGGAGGTTGAGGTACAGGAACACGGCCATCACGGAAAGGTAGTAGAGGATGTCACGGAGGTCCAGCACGCCGCGGGCGATGCTTTCAAAGTGGTATCCCAGGCCGAAGTACTGGAGCACGGCGGCCACACCGGGCGGAAAGGTGGCGAGCACCCAGTCCATGCCCAGTAGGAAAAAGAAGAACACGAACACCGCACCCAGCAGGAAGGCCACGATCTGGTTCGCGCTGATGGCCGAGGCAAACAGACCGATGGAAAGGTACGCGCCGGCGAGGAACAGGGCGCCCAGGTAGCTGGCCACCACCTGGCCCCAGTCCAGGTTGCCGATCAGGGACACGGAGATAGGCAGGGTGAGGGTGAGGAGCAGCGAGAGCACCACGAAGGCAAAGCCGGCCAGGAACTTGCCGGCCAGGATTTCGGGGTCGCGCAGGGGCAGGGTCATGAGGATTTCCAGGGTGCCGTTGCGGCGTTCCTCAGCCCAGGCGCGCATGGTAATGGCCGGAATGAAGAGCAGGAACACCCAGGGCAGGAGCGAGAAGTAGCCGCGCACCGAGGCCTGGCCGATCACGAAAAAGCCCCGGAAAAAGAGCCACTGGGTGAGCACAAGGAACACCACCAGGTAGATGTACCCGGTGGGCGAGGTAAAGAACTCCCGAAACTCCTTTTTGAACACGGTCCAGGTGCCCCTCATGCCGTTGCCTCCTCGGTGGTGAGGTTCAGGAACACCTCTTCCAGGGTGGCGCGTTCCCGCCAGAGTTCCCGGAGGGTCCAGCCCTGTTCCACGGCCAGCCGGTACAGGTCTTCGCGGATGTCCTTGCCCTCGGGGCCGCGGAGGGTCCAGCGGTAGGCGCCGTCCTCTTCGGCGATCCGGTGGAAGGATTCAATCCAGGGCTGGCTCTGGAGCACGGGTTCTACCTCCTGGGGTGGGTTCCGGAGTTCCAGGTGGATGACCTCGCCCTCGGAGGCCTTCTGCAGGAGTTCGTCCAGGGTGCCGGAGGCGGCGATCCGGCCGCGGTTGATAATGATGACCCGGGAGGTGGTGGCCTGAACTTCGGGCAGGATATGGGTGGACAGCATGACGGTTTTCTCCCGGCCCAATTCCCGGATGAGGTTCCGGATTTCCACGATCTGGGTGGGGTCCAGGCCGCTGGTGGGTTCGTCCAGGAGCAGGATGGGCGGATCGTGGATCAGGGCCTGGGCCAGGCCGACGCGCTGGCGGTACCCCTTGGACAGGGTTTCAATGGTCTTCCGGTACTTGTCCTCCAGGTTCGTGAGGTGCAGCACGCGGTCAATGGCGTCGCGCTTGCGGGCGCCGGTGAGGCCGCGGGCTTCGGCCACGAAGTCCAGGTATTCGCGCACCTTCATTTCCAGGTACAGGGGGTTGTCCTCGGGCAGGTAGCCGATGCGCTGTTTCACCTGAAGCGGCTGGCTGAGGACATCGTAGCCGTCCACGGTCACGGTGCCTTCGTCGGGCAGAAGGTAACCGGTGATGATGCGCAGGGTGGTGGTCTTCCCGGCGCCGTTGGGCCCCAGGAATCCCAGCACCTCCCCCTTGCGCACCGTGAAACTGATATGGTCCACCGCCAGAGTGGTGGAATACGCCTTTGTAAGGTCCCGGACTTCAATCATGGTGCCTACCTCGGGATTCTGGAGCGAGGGGTACGGGGATTAGTGTATGATGCCGGTTTTGGCCTGTCAAGAAATCTGAGTGGAGAGTTAGCGGGCCGGGGGCAGGAGCCCCTGGGAAGCCGGCGGTGAGGTCCAGTGGATGCGGAGGTCGCGAAGTTTCAGCCGGACCCGCCGGTTCCGGGAGTAGCGGTCTTCCTCCACAGTCACCGCGAGATCGGCCTGCACGGGCACATGGTGCCGCAGCAGGTCCTGGAGCCAGCCGGCGCGCGGGGCAAACACGCGGAAATGGCGGCCCCGGCGTTCCACGGTGAACACCAGGTGGTCCTGGCCCACCTGCTTCACCTGGCCCACGATGCGCACCCCCCGCAGCAGGAACACGGGCGTGGGGTTGCCCATGCCGAAGGGCGCAAGCCGCCGGTAGAGGTCCAAATCCAGGCTTTCCAGGTCTTCGGGGTTCACCTCGCCGTCCACCAGGAACCAGGGTACGAGGTCGTCGGGTGCCAGGTGTTCGGCGGCATAGGCCTTGAGCCTCTCCCGGAGTTCGGGGATCCGGTGTCGGCGGATCCGGAAGCCCGCGGCCATGGTGTGGCCGCCGAAGGACTCAAACAGGTCCTCCTGGGCGGCCAGGGCGCGGTACAGGTGGAACCCCGGAATGCTGCGGGCCGAACCCTTGCCCACCTCGCCCTGCAGGGCGATCACGAGGGCAGGGCGCCAGTAGCGTTCGGTAAGGCGGGAGGCCACGATACCGATGACGCCTTCATGCCAGCCCTCGCCCTCCACCACCAGGATGGGGTCCAGGTGCCAGCCCTCGGCCTCAATGCGTTCGGCGGCCTGGGCCACGGTTTCCTGCTCAATCTTCTGGCGTTCCCGGTTCTGGGCGTCCAGGGCCTGGGCCAGTTCCAGGGCCTTCAGCCCCTCTGTGGTGGTCAGCAGTTGAAAGGCCTGCTGGGCGTGGGTCATGCGGCCGGCGGCGTTCAGCCGGGGTGCCAGCAAAAAGGCCACATGCCAGGTGTCCACGGCATCCCGGAGCCCCACGATCTGCTTCAGGGCTTTGAGGCCGGCCTTTTTGGTGCGTGCCAGCACCTTGAGTCCGAGGGCGGCGAACACCCGGTTCTCGTCCACCAGGGGCACCTGGTCGGCAATCGTGCCCAGGGCCACAAGGTCCAGGTCCCACAGCAGCCGGGTTTCCGGCTGTCCCAGGTGGCGGTACAGCGCCTGGAGCAGTTTGAACACCACGCCGACCCCGGCCAGTTCGGCAAAGGGGTATTCGCCCAGTTTGGGGTTCAGCACGAGGGTGGGAAAGGGCAGAGGCTCGCCGGGCTCGTGGTGGTCGGTCACGATGACCTCCAGGCCGTGTTCCAGGGCGTAGGCCACCTCCTCGTGGGCCTTGATGCCGCAGTCCACGGTGATGACCAGGCGGGCGCCGGCCTCCAGCGCCCGGTCGATGCCCTGCCGCGACACGCCGTAGCCCTCGTCAAACCGGTCGGGGATATAGGGGATCACCTGGTGGGCGCCCAGGGCCTTGAGGTTGCGGTACAAAAGGGCCAGGGCCGACACGCCGTCCACATCGTAGTCGCCGTGGATCAGCAGGGTTTCCCGGTCGCGGAGGGCCCGGGCGATGCGCTGGGCGGCGAGGTCGGCGTTCCGCAAAAGGGAGGGGTCGTGCAGTTGCTCTACCGACGGGTTGAGGAAGGCTTCCACGCCTCCGGCCGGCACCCCGCGGTTCTGGAGCACGCGCCAGATCAGCGGGTCCATCCCCTCCGGCGGTTCCTCCGCAGGCCGGCCGGTGTTCCGCTGAACCCACCGGTAAAACATGCGCCCGGCACTACTCCTGGGCCCGGTAAAAGGCCTTGAGCACTTCGGCCACCTCGGGGCGCACCATTTCAGGCGGCGGGGTTTCGCCGCGCTTCAGCATGTCGCGCACCCGGGTCATGGAGATCGCCACCCGGTGTTCGGGCCCGTGGCCGCAGGTCTTGTCCGAGGCCATGGAGCCACAGGCGTGGCAGTAAAAGACATTGCCGAAGCGGATGATTTCCACCCCGATTTCGTGGTCCTCAAACTCCTCAAAGATCCGCTGGGCCGCAAAGGGATCGTAGTAGTTGCCCACGCCAGCGTGGTCGCGGCCCACCATGAACATGCTGGCCCCGTAGTTCTTGCGCACGATGGCGTGGAACACGGCCTCGCGGGGCCCGGCGTACCGCATCTGGATGGCGAGGCCGGCGATGAACACCCGGTCTTTGGGGAAGTAGTTGTCAATCAGGGCGTGGTACGCCCGCAGGATGGTTTCGTTGTCGTAGTCGCCCTTCTTCTTGCTGCCCAGAATGGGGTGCACCAGCAGGCCGTCGGCCACCTCCAGGCCCACCCGCTGCAGGTACTCGTGGGCCCGGTGCGGCGCGTTCCGGGTTTGGAACGCCACCACCCGGTGCCAGCCGCGCTTCTGGAACTCGGCACGGGTTTCAATGGGCAGGAGTTCCAGGTGGCGCCAGGGGTGGTCCACCAGGTTCAGGAGCATGACCGGGCCGGCCAGGGCCCAGGTGCCGGCGGCGTAGAGTTTGGCGACGCCGGGGTGGTTCTCGTCGGTGGTACCGAAGGTGCCCTGGGCCACCTTCTGGGGATTGATGCGGTACTTTTCCTGGATTTCCATCAGGGCCACCGGGTAATCGTCCCGCTGGGCCAGCACCACGGTTTCGCCCTCGCGGAGATCGGCGGCGGTCTCCTCGTCCACCAATAGCAGGATGGGCAGGGTCCAGGCGACGCCCGAGGCCAGGTGCATGGACTTCAGCACCTCTTCCAGGTCGGCCTGGCCCATGAAACCCTCCAGGGGGCTGAAGGCCCCGACGGCGATCTTTTCGGCGTCCATCAGGGCGTCGTCGCCGGGATAGAGCCAGCGGAGGCTCCGGGCGTGTTCCAGGGCCTCTTCCCGGGCTGCTCCGGTTAAACGGCGCTGAATCAGGGTTCCGCCATGCGGTTCAATCAGCGTTTTCATGCCATACGGCTCCTTGGTTTGGGTTTTTCAGGCGGGATCCGTTCCCGGGGCTCAGTCGCCCGCAGGCTTGAAGTACCGGATATCCGTGATCTTGCCTTCCCGTTCCTCCTGGGGCTTAAACACAGGCTCCACGGGCATGCCCACATACACCTCGTCGGGATCCACCTCACCCAGGTCGTGGATCAGGCCGCCCTCAATGCCGGGCCAGGTGATGAAGGCGAGCACCCGCGGGGTTTCCAGGGGCTTGTCGTCCAGGTCGCGGTGGAGCACCGTATAGGTTTCCACATGGCCGGGGCCCTCAATGGGCACCCATTCGGTGGTGTACTCCATGCAATCCTCGCAGTACAGCCGGGGCGGCAGGAACACGCGGCCGCACTTAGGGCAGCGGGTGCCCAGGAGTTTGCCGTTTTCCTTGATCTCGCGGAAAAAGTGCTCGCCCGCCACGCCCTGGGTATAGCGGTAATGCTCGGTCTTTTTGCCGAACCAGGCCCGAAGGTCCACGAAACGATGGGGCTTTTCGTGCATGGCTACGCCTCCTCCAGGGGTTTGAAGTACAGGATGTCGGTGATGGCGCCCTCGCGTTCCTCGGCGGGTTTCCACACGGCCTTCACGCGGAGCCCCACCTTGACCCGCTGGAGCACCTCGTCCAGGGTGTCGCCCACCTCGCCGAGTTTGTGCAGGATGCCCATGTTCTCGGAGGCGCCGTCAATGGCGATCACGGCCGGCACCTCGGGCTTTTCCAGGGGCCGCACATCCTTGTCCACCATGGACACGGAAAAGGTCACCACCGTGCCGGTATCCTGGAGTTCCACCCATTCGTCGGTGGGGCGGAAACAGAGTTCGCAGAACATGCGGGGCGGGATCATCACACGGCCGCACTTGTTGCAGCGGCGGCCCAGGAGTTTGCCCTCCTTCAAGCCCTTCAGGAAGGTGCCGATGGCCACGCCGGTATCCCAGGCATACTCGGCCTTCACCTTCCACTCTTCGTAGAGCACCTTGCCCTCTTTAAAGTCGGAGGACTTCAGGGGATGACCAGGATAGCGTTCCCGATCCGGATGGGGCATTGCAACCTCCTTGTTTCCGTTCCAAACGGTTTTATTTTACGCCCGGTGGCACCCGGGGGTTATGCGCCGGAGCCGCCCCGCAGGGCCTTCAACAGGAGTTCCCGCACGCGTTTGGGGTCGGCCTTGCCCCGGGTTTTCTTCATCACTGCGCCAATCAGGGGGCCGATGACCCCCTCCTTGCCCTTGCGGAACTTGGCCACAAGCTCGGGGTTTTCCTCCACGGCCTCGGCGACGAACTTCTGCAGTTCCTCCTCGGTCGACACCACCTCCAGGCCTTCGGACTCCACGATGTCGCGGGCCGACCGGCCCTCCTGGAGCATCCGTTCGTACACATCCTTGGCGAGGTTCAGGGTGATGCGGCCGGATTCCACCAGCGACAGGAGTTCGGCCATCTGGGAAGGCCGGATGGGGAATTCCTCCAGCGATCGTTCCTTGATGTCGGCCAGCACCCGGTTCACCAGCCAGTTGGCCGCCTGGGCGATGTCCTTGAGGTCGCGGACCATCTCCTCAAAGTAGTCGGCCAGGGCGCGTTCCTGGGTGAGCACCTCGGCCACATCCTCCCGCAGGCCGTACTCGCGCACGAACCGGGCCGATTTCTCCCAAGGCAGTTCGGGCAGTTCAAAGCGGTTCAGGTAGGCGGTGACATTCAGAGGCAGGAGATCGGGCTCCGGGAAGTAGCGGTAATCCATTTCCTCTTCCTTGGTGCGCATGGCGACGGTTTGGCCGGTGGACTCATCAAACAGGCGGGTTTCCTGTACCACCTTGCCGCCGGCCTCCAGCACCTGGATCTGGCGTTGGGCCTCGTAGGTGAGGGCGTCTTCCAGCGCCTTGAAGGAGTTCAGGTTCTTGATTTCCACCTTGGTGCCGAGGGGTTCGCCGGGCCGGTGCACCGACAGGTTGGCGTCGGCTCGCAGGTGCCCCTTTTCCATGTCGCAGGGCGAAACCTCTAAGTAGCGGATCAGTTGCCGGAGTTTGGCCAGGAAGGTGCGGGCTTCGGCCGGGCTCCGCAGGTCCGGCCGGGTCACGATCTCCAGAAGCGGAATACCCGAGCGGTTGAAGTCCAGCAGGGTGTAGCCGTCTTCGGTGTGGAAGGACTTGGCCGCCTCTTCCTCAATGTTGATGCGCTCCACCCGCACCCGCCGCTGGCTGCCCTCAAACTGGTACTCCAGGTGGCCGTCCTCGGCCAGGGAAAAGGTGTACTGGGTGATCTGATAGCCCTTGGGCAGGTCGGGGTAAAAGTAGTTCTTGCGGAAGAACTGCGACACCTCGTTGATGCGGCTCCTGAGGGCCCGGGCCACCTTCAGCCCCTGGATCACCACCTCTTCGTTGAGCACGGGCAGGGCGCCGGGATAGCCCAGGCATACCGGGCACACCTGGGTGTTGGGGTCGCGCCCGTATTCCCGGGAGCAGGAGCAGAAGAGTTTGGTTTGGGTGTCCACTTCCACATGGATTTCCAGGCCGATGACCACTTCGTAGCCGTTTAAGGATTTCACGCCTGTGCCTCCGTCAATCGGCGGTTCCATTGCTCTGCCCAGGTGTCCCGCACCGGCCGGTACACCTCTTCAAAGAAGCGCCGTTGCGACCGCAGGACCCCGGGGTCAAAATGCCGTAGATAGTCTAAGGCCTCCTGCCAGGCCCGGGGAAACAGGGGGCCGAACCGCTGGGCCACCTGGCGCTGGAACTCCTCCGGCGTTTGCACCTCGCCCCCGATCACGAAGAAGAGGCCCTCGGGCAGGCGCACGGCGTAGGCCATCTCGTCGCCCAGGTACACGGGTTCGGGCCGGGCCTGGATTTCCTCCGGGGGCTTCAACGGATGGCGGCGGAGTTGGAGCCGCTCCGGGGGCGGCACCGCCGCCCGCTTCTTGAAACCCCGTTTGGCCGCGGCATAGAAGATCGCGCGGTTCAGGCCGAAACTCCAGGCCGAGGGCTCGGGCAGGCCCAGAAGATGGGCCCGGGCCGCCTGGAGCAGGGCCATGATCTGGAACCGTCCGATGGGTCCCTTGCGTTTCATCGCCGCACACTCACCGAAACCCCGTCGCGGATGGGGATGATCGTGGACACCCACCGGTCTTCCTGGAAGATCCGGCGGGTAAAGGCCAGAATGCCCTGGGTTTTTTCGTCCTGGGCCTCGGGCGGCAGTACCCGGCCGCGCCACAGCAGATTGTCGGCCAGGAGCAGGCCGCCGGGCCGAAGTTTCTCGTAGGCCAGATCGGCCACCTCCGGGTACCGGGTTTTCTCAATGTCGGCGTACACCAGGTCAAAGGGCCCCGGGGTCTCTCGGAAGTGTGCCAGGGCGTCGCCCTCCAGGGTGTGAATCGTGACCGGCCGCCCGAGCTGCCCGAGGTACCGCCGGGCGTCGGCCAGGTTTCGGGCATCGTAATCCGTGAGGAAGATCTCGGCGCCCTCGGGCAGCGCGGCCACGAACCAGAGCGCCGAGTAGCCGTAGCCCGAGCCCAGTTCAAACACCCGGCGGGGCTTCACGAGCAGGGTAAACTGGTACAGCAGCCGGCCCACCACCGGGCCCACGATGGGAAACCCCTCGGCCTCGGCCCGTTGTTCCACCTCCCGGAACACCGGATGGGGCCGGTGGACCCAGCCCTTCAGGTAGGTTTCCACCGAGGGATGGACCAAAAACTCGGGCTCCTCAGGCCTTGAAGTCCACATAGATCTCCTCCTGGTTCTCGTGGCGGTTCACCCATCGGGCGGCCACGAACAGGAAATCGGACAGGCGGTTGACGAACACGAAGCCCCAGAAGGGCTGCGGGCGCTCCGGCAGCAGCCGGGCGATGCGGCGTTCGGCGCGCCGGGCCACGGCCCGGGCCAGAAACAGCAGGGCCGCCACCGGGTGGCCGCCGGGCAGGATGAACTCCTTGAGCATGGGCAACTGGGCGTTGAGTTCATCTATCCACTGTTCCAGGCGCCGCACCTGTTTTTCGGTGATCCGGGGCGCCTGCAGGGTGGGCGGCGAGGCCAGGTCGGCCCCCAGGATGAAGAGGTCGTTCTGCAGGGTGCGCAGGTAGGCGTCCAGGGGCGCCGGCACCCCGCGGCTCCGAATCACACCCAGCAGGGAGTTCAATTCGTCCACCTCGCCTACAGCCTCCACCACCGGGTGGTCCTTGGCCACCCAGGAGCCGTCCACCAGCTGGGTTTTGCCCTGGTCGCCCACGCCGGTGTACACGGTGCTGATGCGTTTCTTTTCGGGTTTACGGGGCATGGGTTTCGTCCTCCTTTACGGGTTCCAAACGCTGGAGCATTGCCTGCAGCGCCGCCTGCACCTCCTGATACCGGGCCTGGGCGTTGCCGAGGTGGCGCCCCAGCACCTGGTACTGCTCCAAGAGGCTCCGCATCTGTTGTTGGATCTCGCGCAGCAGGCGGATCACCTGCAGGCTGCGGCGATGGAGATCGGCCTCGCGGAAGGCCAGGCGCAGCGTGAGCAGATAGGGGTAAAAGGTGCCGGGCGATACCGGGATCACGCGCTTTTCCAGGGCGTAATCAAACACCTCCGGCGATTGCACCAGGGCCTCGTAGTACACGCCCTCGGCGGGGATGTACATGAAGGCGAAGTCCAGGGTATTGGCCAGGGGCTGCAGGTACTTCTGGGCGATGGCGTCAATGTGGCGTTGCACGGTCCGCACGAACTCGCGGCGGAGCCGGTCAGCCGCGGCCTCGTCGGCCGATTTCAGCCGCTGAAAGCTCTCCAGGGGAAACTTGGCATCCACCACCAGCAGGCGGTCGCCCTCCAGGAAGATGACGGCATCGGCCACCTCGCCCCCGGCGAACCGGTACTGCATTTGAAAGCGATGCCGGGGGAGCACCGTGGAAAGCAGGTGTTCCAGCAGGTACTCGCCGAACTGGCCCCGCACCTTGGGCGGTCGCAGCAGGTCCTGCAGGCTCTGGATCTCCTGGCCCAGGCGCTGCATCTGCCGGGTGGCCTCCTCCAGGCGGCCCAGGGACCGGGACACCTGCACCACGGTTTCGTGGGTCTGCCTCAACCGATCGTCCAGGTCGCGGCGGGTTTCCTGTTGCTGATGGCTCAGGCTTTCCTGCAGTTGCCGGAAGGTCTGGAGCAGTTCCCCGCGGAACCGGTGCCACTGGAGCACGAGCCACAGGGCGAGGAGCAAAAGGGCGAGCCCGACCACAATGCCGAGCCCGCCCCAGAATGCCGCAGAACCGGTCATTTACGCCTTGAGCACGCCCAGTTCCCGGCCCACCTTGGCGAACTTGTCCAGGGCGTAGTCCAGGTCTTCCTTGGAGTGCACCGCCGAGAGCATCACGCGGATGCGGGCCTTGCCCCGGGGCACGGTGGGATAGCCGATGGCCTGGGCGAACACGCCCTCCTCAAAGAGCCGCTTGGAGAACTCCTGGGCTAAGGTGGCCTCGCCCAGCATCACCGGCGTGATGGGGGTTACCGACTGGCCGATGTCAAACCCCAGGGCCTTCATCTGTTCCTTGAAGTAGCGGGTGTTTTCCCAGAGTTTGTTCACCAGGTCTTCGGAGGCCATCAGGATGTCCACGGCCCGGATGGTGGCGGCCACATCCGGCGGCGTCACCGCGCTGGAAAACAGGAACGGCCGGGCCTTCTGCCGCAGGTATTCCACGATCTCCTTCCGGCCGGCCACATAGCCACCCACGACCCCGAAGGCCTTGGACAGGGTGCCCACCTCAATATCCACGCGGCCGTGGAGGCCGTAGTGGTCCACGATGCCGCGGCCGCCCCGGCCCAGCACGCCCTCGCCGTGGGCATCGTCCACCATGAGGATGGCCTCGTGTTTCTCGGCGATTTCGGCGATCTCGGGCAGGGGAGCGATGTCGCCATCCATGGAGAACACGCCGTCGGTCACGATGAGCTTCCGGCGGTACTTGGGACCCTCTTCGGCCACCTTACGGGCCAGGTCTTCGGGGTCGTTGTGGTTGTACCGCACGATGGTGGCCCGGCTGAGCCGGCACCCGTCAATGATGGAGGCGTGGTTCAGTTCGTCGGAGAAGATCACATCGCCACGGCCCACCAGGGCGGGGATGGTGGCCAGGTTGGTGTTGAAGCCGCTCTGGAACGAGATCACGGCCTCGGCGCCTTTGAACTCGGCGAGCTTGCGTTCCAGTTCCAGGTGCAGGTCCATGGTGCCAGCGATGGTCCGCACGGCCGCCGGGCCCACGCCGTACCGGTCAATGGCCTGCTTGGCGGCTTCCTTGAGTTCCGGGTGGTTGGCAAACCCCAGGTAGTTGTTGGAGCACATGTTGAGCACGCGCTTGCCGTCCACCACGGTCCAGGCGTCCTGGGGGCTGCTGATGGTGCGGATGGTGATGTAAAGCCCCTCTTTTTTGAGGTTTTCCAGGTCCTCGTAGATGAAATCCAGCTTACCCATGGGAACCCCCTTTCAGGTTTGATGGTTCAGGCCCTGCGGCCGGGCGCCGCAGGAGATCGGCAACAGATGGTTTGCGTTGCATCACGCTTTGCAAATTTTGAGGGCCTTACGGGAACCTGTCAACGGCCGCCCCAGTAGGTGCAGCAGGACGGGGTGACCTGCCGCGGACAGAGGCGAACCAAGGGGGATTCCATAGCGGTGCCGAGGCACCGCAGTCCAAGGAATGCCGCCTGTATGCTATGGAGCATGATGAACCTGTGGATTGTGGCGGTGCTGCTGGCCTCCGGGCTGTACCGCGAGTCCTTCCGCTTTCGGCCGCCGGTGCCGGCTCAACGGGTCACCCTGGCCGGCACCTTCAACAACTGGAACCCCGAAGCCCAGCCCATGCAGGACCCGGACGGCGACGGCGTGTACGAAACCACCCTGCTGCTGCCCGCCGGCACCTACCAGTACAAGTTCGTGGTCAACGGCTCCCGGTGGTACGAAGACCCCCATGCCCTTTCCTACGCGCCCGACGGCTTCGGCGGCCGCAACTCGGTGCTGCAGGTGGCGCCGGGGCTGTTTCCCGAGGTCCGGATCCAGCAGAACGACGGCCACATCCTCCGGGAACTCGTGCGCTTTGACCCCGGCCGGGCCTTTTACCTGAACGCCTTTGCCCCGGGCTCGCTCCGGGTGCTCGTGGAAACCGCCGCCGGGGATGTGGCCCGGGCCGTGGTGGCTGTAAGCGGCGATTCCGTGCCCCTCCACCGGGAACACCATCCCGATTTCCGCGACCGCTTCCTCGGCACCGTGCCCGAGGTGGAAAGCCTTTCGGTAATCCTCCAGGACGGCGATACCGCCCTTGTGTTCCGGGTGCGCCGGCCGGCCACCGGCTACCCCCGGTTCCGCGTGCCCCGCTGGGCCCGGGGTAGAGTGGTGTACCAGATCTTCCCGGACCGGTTCCGGAACGGCGACCCCACAAACGATCCACCGAAAACCCGGCCCTGGCGCTACGAACCCCTGCGGCCGCCCGAGGGCTGGTTCGCCTTTTACGGCGGCGACCTCAAGGGCATCACCGACACCCTGGCCTATCTCCGCGACCTCGGCGTTTCGGTGCTCTACCTGAACCCCATCTTCGCCTCGCCCTCCAACCACGGCTACGACATCACCGACTATTTCCAGATCAACCCGCGCCTCGGCACCCTTGCCGACTTTGACTCCCTGCTGCACCGGGCACACCGCCTGGGCCTCCGGCTAATCCTGGACGGCGTGTTCAACCACTGTTCCGATCAGCATCCCTTTTTCCAGGATGTCCGCCGCCGGGGCCCGGAATCGCCTTACTACGACTGGTTCATCATCAAACGCTGGCCCTTTCCCGAACGGTTTGACGATCAGCACAAGCCCATTGACTACTACGAGTGCTGGTGGGGCTTCGGCAGCCTGCCCAAGTGGAACCACCAGAACCCGAAGGTTCGGGAATACCTGCTCCAGGCCGCCGAGTTCTGGACCCGGCGCGGCATTGACGGCTGGCGGCTGGATGTGCCCAACGAGGTGCCCCACGACTTCTGGAAGGCGTTTCGGCGACGGCTCCGGGCCATCAATCCCGACCTTTACATCATGGGCGAGATCTGGCAGATCGGCCCGGAATGGCTCCAGGGCGACGAGTTTGACGCCCTCATGAACTACCCCCTGGCCGGCGCGATCCAGGCGTTCGCCCGGGGCACGGTGCCAGCGGACCGGTTCCGGCAACAGGTAACCGGCGTGTACGGCGCCTATCCCCCGGAGGTGGCGCCCGTGCTCTTCAACCTGCTGGACAGCCACGATACACCCCGCATCCTGACCCAGCTCCAGGGCGACACGGCCCGCCTGCGGCTTGCGGTGGCCCTGCAGATGACCCTGCCCGGGATGCCGGTGGTCTATTACGGCGATGAAGTGGGCATGGAGGGCGAAAAGGATCCGGATTGCCGCCGCGCGTTTCCCTGGCACCAGCCCGAGGCCCGGAAAGCCGGGGTGTTTCGCCTGTACTCTCGGTTGATCGGCCTCCGGAACCGGGATCCGGCCCTCCGGCTCGGCGATCTGCAGTTTGTGGAAAGCGCGAGGTCGGCCGCTTATCTCCGAACCCGGGGAGGCAGGGGTGTATTCGTGGCCGTCAACCCCACGGTCGCGCCGGATACGCTCCCGATTCCCGAGCCCTGGACGGCCGATACCGTGCGCTTCGGCCGTGCGGACCTGCGGGGCCGGCATCTTCTGGTGCCCTCGATGGGCGCCGTTGTCGTTTCCGTGCACCGTCCATAGGCATGAACCGGCGTTTGAAGGTGGTGATCCAGGGAGCCGTGCAGGGCGTGGGGTTCCGGCCCTTTGTGTATCGCCTGGCCACCGCGCTGAACCTCACCGGCTGGGTGCAGAACACGAGCCAGGGCGTGTTCATAGAGGTGGAAGGGCCGGAGGAACGCCTGGAGGCGTTCCTCCGGAGGCTCCCCGAAGAAAAGCCTCCGGCCGCCGTTCTCCTGAGCCTGGAGTACGCCTACCTGGACCCGGTCGGCTACAAGAACTTCCGCATCGTCAAGAGCGAGGAAACCGGCCCCAAAACCGTGCTCGTGCTGCCCGATATTGCCACCTGCGCCGATTGCCTTCGCGAACTGTTTGATCCCCGGGACCGCCGGTACCGGTACCCCTTCATCAACTGCACGAACTGTGGCCCGCGGTTCACCATCATTGAGCGGCTGCCCTACGACCGGCCGAACACCACCATGCGGATCTTCCCCATGTGCCCGGAGTGCCGCCGGGAATACGAGGACCCCGCAGACCGGCGGTTCCACGCCCAGCCCAACGCCTGCCCGGTGTGCGGGCCGCAGCTGATCCTGTGGTCGCCGGAGGGGCGGGAACTGGCCCGGGGCGACGAGGCCCTACGCCGGGCCGTGGAGGCCCTGAGGGCCGGCCGGATCGTGGCGCTGAAGGGCCTGGGCGGCTATCAGCTGCTGGTAGATGCCCGCAATGAAACGGCCGTGCAGGAACTCCGCCGCCGGAAACACCGCGAAGAAAAACCCTTTGCCGTGATGTTCCCGAGCCTGGCCGTGCTCCGGCAGTACGCCGAGGTCCAGGATGCCGAGGCCCGCACCCTCCAGGGTCCCGAGGCGCCCATCGTGCTCTTGCGCCGGCGCCCCAATGCCGCCCTGGCGCCCTCCGTGGCCCCGTCCAACCCCTATGTGGGCGCCATGCTGCCTTATACACCGCTGCACCATCTGCTGATGCACGACCTGGGCGTGCCGGTGGTGTGCACCTCCGGCAACCTCTCCGACGAGCCCATTGTCATTGACGACGCCGAGGCCCTCCGAAAACTCGGGCCCCTCGTGGACCTGCTGCTAACCCACAACCGCCCCATCGCCCGCCATGCCGACGATTCGGTGCTCTTCTTTGAGGGTCCACTCCGCGTGATGGTCCGCCGGGCCCGGGGCTTCGCGCCGCTGCCCATCCTCCTGAAGCAAACTCTTCCCAATCTTTTGGCCCTGGGGCCCCATCTGAAGAACACCATCGCCCTTTCGCAGGGGCGCCGGGTGTTCCTGAGCCAGCACATCGGCGACCTGGACACCCTGGAGGCCCGGCAAACCCTCCGGCAGGTGGTCCGCGATTTCCTGCGACTGTACGACCACCGGCCCGAGGCCGTGGTGTCCGATGCCCATCCGGACTACTTCACCACCCACGAGGCCCGGCGCCTGGCCGAAGACTTCGGGGTTCCCCATGTAACGGTGTACCACCACCACGCCCACATCGCCGCCTGCATGGCCGAGAACGAACTTTCCAATGAGCCCGTTCTGGGCCTTTCTTGGGACGGTACCGGCTACGGCACCGACGGCACCGTGTGGGGTGGCGAGGTGCTGGTGGCCGATTACCGGGATTTCCGGCGGTTTGCCACCCTGTGGTCCTTCGTGCTGCCCGGGGGCGAAAGGGCGATCCGCGAGCCCTGGCGCCTGGCCCTGGCCCTGCTCCACGAGGCCCTGGGCCCCGAGGCTGCGCCCCTGGACATCCCCGGCTGGCCGGCGCCCGAGCGGCAGGCCCTGCTGCTCCGGCTGCTTCGGCAGGGGAACGCCGGTCCCCGGACCACCAGCTGCGGCCGGTTGTTTGACGGTGTGGCTGCGCTCCTGGGCCTCAGGGCCCGGGTCACCTACGAGGGCCAGGCCGCCATGATGCTGGAATGGCACCTGGACCCCACCGAAGAGGCTTATTCCGTGGAAATCCACGAAGAGGCCTCGGGCCCTTTGCGCTGGGACTGGCGGCCCATGGTCCGGGAGATCCTGGCGGACCTACGGAAAGGGGTGGTCACCTCCCGCATTGCGGGCCGGTTCCACAACACCCTGGTTCGGTGGGGCGTGGAAATGGCGCGTCGGGCCGGCCTGCCGCGGGTCGTGCTCTCCGGGGGCTGTTTCCAGAACCGGTATCTGCTGCGGCACCTCCGGAACCGGCTCCAGGCCGAGGGATTCCGCGTGTATGTGCACCAGCAGGTGCCGCCCAACGACGGCGGCATCGCCCTGGGCCAAATCGTGGTCGCCGCCTACCGACTGGGCGCCTGACTTCACGGCACATTGGCCCTGTATCCTTGGGGCATTGTGCAGAAGGGAAGAGGAAACCCGGGCCCGGCCCGAAAGGAGGGATCATGCGTATCCGAATCGCTCTGGTGTGGGTGCTCCTGGCAGCGGGGCATCTCCAGGCCCAGCCTCCCGACCCGCTCTGGCTCCATACCTACGGAGGCTCGGGCGATGAGTCGGCCTGGAACCTGGCCCCGGTGCACGACGGCGGCTGGATTCTGGTGGGGTTCACCACCACCTACGGGTCGGGCGGCCAGGACCTGTATCTCGTGCGGCTGAATTCCGAGGGCGACACGCTCTGGACCCGGGCGGTGGGCGGCACCGACGACGATGTCGGCACCGCCGTTCTGGAAACCCCGGACCACGGCTTCCTGGCCGTGGGGTTCACCTATTCCTTTGGTGCCGGCAACGATGATGTTTATCTGGTGAAAACCGACTCTGTTGGTCAGGTTCTCTGGACCCGAACCCACGGCGGCGCCATCGCCGACGAGGCCTACGACCTTCAGTCGCTGGGCAACGGCCGGTATCTGGTGGCCGGCCGCACCTACTCCTTTGGAGCCGGCAACTTTGATTGCTACCTGCTGTGCATTGATTCCCTGGGGGATACCCTCTGGACGCGCACCTACGGCGGAGCGATCACCGACGGTGCCGAAAGCCTGGTGCCCACGGCCGACGGCGGCTTCGTGTTGGTGGGCTATACCTACTCCTACGGCGCCGGCAACTACGACGCCTTTGCCGTGAAGGTGGACTCGGCGGGCAATTTCCTGTGGCAGCACACCTATGGCGGGCCGGACGACGATGTGGGCACGGATGCGGCCCCCACCGCCGACGGCGGTCTCCTGATGGTGGGCTACTCGTACACCTACGCCAACGGCCCGGAGGATGCGTACCTCGTGAGGATCCGGTCCGATGGCACCCAGGCCTGGTCCAGCCACCTGGGCGGCGCCGGGCGGGACGAGGGCCACGCCGTGGCACGAATCCCCGGCGGCCATTACTTAATGGCCGGCTACACCTACTCCTACGGTGCCGGAGACGCCGACGCCTGGATCGTGGAACTGGACACTTTGGGCACCCTGCTGGGATACGAAACCTTCGGCGGCTCGGGTACCGATGGCTTTCTGGCCCTCGCCGGAGCGTCGGCGCCGGGCCGGGTGGCCGCGGCAGGGTTCCAGGAGGTGGGCACCCATGCCCAGGCTCTGGCGGCGGCGTTTCAGGTGGGCGAAGCGGTGGCCGAGGGCCGGCCGGCGGTCTCCGGCGTCGCCCTGCGCTGGGACCCCGCAGGAAAAGTGGTTCTCACGCTTCCGGAGCCCTCGCGGGTAACCCTTTGGGCCTACGATGTGGAGGGGCGGCTTTTGGGCGTGGCATACCGGGGTTTCCTGGGCCGTGGCCGGCACACCGTTACCTGGCGTCCGCCGGCGCCGGGGGTGTTTCTCCTTCGGTGGCAGGAGGGCGGCCGCACCCTGAAGGTGTGGCGGCCCTGAGGCCTAAAGGCCGCTCTCCGGGGGTTCGTGGAAGGTTTCCCCGGGATCTTTGTGCTGGCTCACATAGGTGCGCAGCGCCCGCGCCACGGGCGGCGGTACCAAACTCTCAAAGTCGCCCCCCAAAAAGGCGATCTCCTTGACCAAACTGGAGGACAGAAAGGCGTACTCCTCGGAGGGAATGAGGAACAGGGTTTCCACCTCCGGGCACAGTCGGCGGTTCATCCAGGCCATCTTGAATTCGTATTCAAAGTCGGACACGGCCCGCAGACCCCGCACGATGGCCACCGCCCGATGGGCCCGGGCGAAATCCACGAGCAGCCCCTCCAGTTTTTCCACGGTGACATTGGGAAACGGTTGCACCACTTCCTGGATCAGGGCCACCCGATGGTCCAGGGGGATCAGTGGAGACTTCCGCAGCGGGTTGGCCACCGCCACCACCAGGCGGTCAAACAGCCGGTGGGCGCGCCGGATGATATCCAGATGCCCCAGGGTGATGGGGTCAAAGCTCCCCGGGTAAACGGCGATAGAAGGTGATTTTTGTGTCGCCAAGGACCACCTCCTTGAGTTTTTCCAGGCCCCGGACCGGGCCCACTTCGGTGGTTTTTCGGGTTTCCAGGATCAGGAGGCCCTCCTCGGGTTCCAGGAGATCCCGGCAGGCCTTCAGAAGGTCGGTGTACCGGCCGAAGTGGTACGGAGGGTCGGCGAAGATGAGGTCAAACCGCCGCCCCTGCTGAGCCAGGCTGGCCGCCACCTTCAGGGCATCGCCGTGGATCACCGTGGCCCGTGGTTCCAGGCCGAGGTCCTGGAGGTTTGTGCGGATCATGCGGACCCCCCGGCCCGACCGTTCCACGAACCACACCTCCCGGGCGCCCCGCGACAGGGCCTCAATGCCCACGGCGCCGCTGCCGGCGAAGAGTTCCAGAAAGCGGCTGTCCTGCACCAGGGGGCCCAGTCGGTCGAATACCGAGCGTTTGACCACCCCCTGGGTGGGACGGATGCCCTGGGGGATCCGAATCTTTCGTCCCCGAAGGCTGCCGCCCGAGATCTCGGCCCCGCGTTTCATGTCAATAGCCTACGGCCAGCCGATCGGCCAGGAAACCGGGCAGGCCCGCCTCGCGGATGGCCTGCTGGGCCTTTTCCACAGGGTAGGGGAGGCGGCGGATTTCCAGGTGCCGGCGATCGGTATCCAGGAGCAGATAGGAGGCCCGGGGATCGCCGTCGCGGGGTTGGCCCACGCTGCCGGGGTTCACCAGGAACCGGCCGTCCGGGGGCAGGGTCAGGGAACCCTCGCCGAGGAGCAACACCTCGGCCTCCGGCCGTTGGGCCTCGCGGTACACCACGGGCACATGGGTATGGCCGAACAGGCAGAGCCATCCCTCAAAGAAGCGGAACTGCACCTGGGCCTGCTCGGGTTGCAGGATGTAGAGCCATTCCAGGGGATTGTGGGGCGAGGCGTGCACCGCGCACACGCCGGGTTCCAGCGCGGCGGTGAGGGGAAGTTGCTGCAGAATCGCCCGGGTTTCGGGCGTCAGGTGCCGGTCGGTCCACTCAATGGCCTGGCGCGCATAGGGGTTGAACACCGTGCGCTCGGCCGGGTTCAGCACCGCGTAATCGTGGTTGCCGAGGAGCAGGATCTCCGCCACCTCCTGCAGCCGTGCCACGCATTCGTTGGGAAAGGCCCCGTATCCCACGGCATCGCCCAGAAACACCACGCGGTCGGGCCCTTCCCGTTCCAGGTCGGCCAGCACGGTTTCCAGGGCATGGAGGTTTCCGTGGACATCCGAAAGCACCGCATACCTCATGACGGCCCTGCCTCCAGTTTTTTCCACAGCGCATCCAGCACACCGTTCACGAAGCCGGGCGATTTCTCACCGGAATAGATCTTGGCGAGTTCCACGGCCTCGTTGATGGCCACCTGGGGTGGCGTCTCGGGCACACCGAGGAGTTCCGCCAATCCCACCTCCAGAATGGTCCGATCCAGGAGCATCAGGCGTTTCAGGTCCCAGTTTTCCAGGGCGTTTTCCAGGAGTTCGGTGATCCGATGGCGGTTGGCTTTGTAGGAGGCCACGATCTCGCGCGCCAGGGACGCCTCGTGGGGTTGGGCCCGTTCCCGCCGGAGGATTTCCTCCAGCACCGCCTCGGGATCCTCGGCCATCTGATGGTGCCGATAGAGGGCCTCCATGGCCATCACGCGGCCGCGGCGCCGCCCCTGAAACCGGTAAAACATGCTCAGCGTTCCGCGTTCCGTCGGTGGTACTGGGAATGGGGGGCCAGGCGAAGGGTATCGTGGTGGCCGCGGAGCTCCGTATTCTCACCCACCACCGAATCCAGGAGCACCATGTACTCCACTTCGGCCTGGGTGTAAATGATGGAATTGCGCACGATGGAATGGCGGATGCGGGCACCCTTTTCCACATACACATAGGGCCCCACGATGGATCCCTCAATCTCGGCGTCCGGCTCGATCAGCACCGGCGGAATGATGAGATTGCCGATCTGCTCTTCGGATTCCGCCGGAAACATCCGTTCCAGCAGGGTAGCGTTGGTGGCCAGCAGCGCCTCCATGGTGCCGCAGTCCAGCCAGTTCTCGGGTTTCAGGCGCAGGGGAACCGGTCGCCAGCCCTGATCCAGCATCCACTGGAGGGCGTCGGTCAACTGGAACTCACCCTGGCCGGTCTGGCTTGCGGTGCGGATGTTGTGCCGGATGATGTGGTCCAGGGCTTCAAAAAGGAACCCGGCCCTTTGAATGAAGTACACGCCGGCGATGGCCAGGTTGGACGGGGGTTCCTGGGGTTTTTCCACCATCCGCACGATTTCGCCGGCTTCGTTGAGCTCCACAACGCCGAAGCGCCGGGGATCCTCCA
>JALXEF010000048.1 GCA_027069855.1 Caldifarciminota bacterium | reverse complement strand
GAGTTATCACCATCAGACCCTCTTCTTCAAGAACTGCTTCAAAGAGCCTTTTTGCGTGCCGGCGAGGCAATCGAAAGTGCTATCCATAAAGGGGACCCTCACCGACAGGACGCTGGCTTCCATCGAGTCACTGCTGCCGTGGCCTTTCATCTCGCTCGTTATGCCGCTCGTGCGTACTCTATTTTACCGCCGCAGGCCATTCGAATGAACATGTCACCCCCTGAGAGGGCTCTTACGCAGTTGCTGCGACGCTCGCTGGACGAACTCCATACCCGATTCTCGACATGGTTGCTGGACGAGACACACCGTGATGATGTGATCGCAGAACGCCTAAGAAACGACTATGACTATGACGAATACGATGCGGTCAACGAAATCTTGACGACATCTTTCATGCGCGGCCTTGCGCTGTTCGATCACGCGCTTCTTACTGAAAAAACAGCCTCTGCAAACCGGGCCAAAGAACTATTCCAAAAAGGAGCGACAGTTGCTGCCGACCTCCATGTAGTCCCCCACTGGTGGATATTCACCCTCGCCACTCATCTAATTGACGAACTCTGGGGGCTCAGTTTCCATCAGCGCCTTCCAGAACTTCCGCCAGAGGATCTTGATGCGGATCGGTGGAATACGCTCCGGAAGGATTATATTCATCGCCTTCGCAGAAACAGCCGCGCTGCGATCGAGCTCTGGCCGTCACAGATTACGGCGGCTGAACGCGCAATTGATCCAGCAGATGATCTTGTAGTTGCTCTGCCAACCAGCGCCGGAAAAACCCGTATTGCGGAGATGTGTATCTTAAGAGCGCTGGCTTCTAACAAACGTGTTATCTATGTGACGCCGTTGCGAGCGCTATCCGCTCAGGTCGAACGGGACCTTTCCGATACCTTTGTCCCCCTGGGTTTTTCTGTATCCTCCCTGTACGGTTCGGCCGGAATCTTGGCCGCGGATACTGACACACTACGAACAGAGAAAATTGTCGTATCAACTCCAGAAAAGCTGGACTTTGCGCTTCGAAACGACCCGACAATTATTGACGATATCGGTTTAATCGTTCTTGATGAAGGACATATGCTCGGACCCGGGGAGCGGGAGGTGCGGTACGAGACCCTGGTACAACGTCTCCTCCGGCGAGACGACGCAGATCATCGACGGATTGTGTGCCTGTCGGCCCTGTTTCCGGAGCCGGAGAAGATGACTGACTTGGTGGAGTGGATTCGACGTGATAGGCCTGGAGATCCCATACATTCCGAATGGCGGCCAACTCGACAGCGTTTTGGATGGATCGAATGGAAAGGTCACGCCGCCTGGCTTCAGGTCCGAGTTGAGGAAGAGGAGTCGTATGTCCCGCGATTCGTTGAAGCCAAACCTCCCCCGCCGGATTCGAGGAGGAAGAACCCTTTCCCCCAGAACAAGAACGAATTGACGCTTGCGGCGGCATGGAAGTTTGCGAGCCAGGGCAAGGATGTCATGATTTATTGTACTCGCAGAGACTCAGTGGAGGTTCTTGGGAGGCTCGTTCTCCAGCTTGGACGGCAAGGAGTGCTTCCCCCGCATAGGGAGATCACGCAGCGTATCCGTGAGGCGATGGATGTTGGAAGAGAGTGGCTTGGGCCGAATCATCCGGCAGTTCGGTGCCTTGAATACGGCGTTGTCCTTCACCATGGAGGTTTACCTCGTCCGTTCCTCTTAGAGGTCGAAAGGCTTCTGCGATCTGGCGATTGCCGTGTGACCATCTCGTCTCCGACCCTTGCTCAGGGACTTAATTTGTCTGCAAGCGTGCTTCTTGTACCATCGATATGGCGGCATCAGAAGATTATCTCACCCGTGGAGTTTGCAAATGTTGCCGGCCGTGCGGGAAGGGCGTTCGTGGACTTGGAAGGGCTGGTGCTTCATGTCATATGGGATAAACCGCGGAAACGGAAGAAGGAGTGGAAAGAACTTGTAGCACAGACAAAGGCTTCTGAGATCGAAAGTGGGTTGCTCCGTCTTGTGAACCTCCTTACTGAACGAATTGCAACAGCAGTGGGTATTTCGAAAGAAGAAGTCATAGAATACCTAACCGGACATGGGGAAGGATGGGACTTCTCAGATTTGGCCGGAGGGCGCACCCAAGTCTCCGAATCCGAATGGGAACGTGATGTAGCGTCGCTGGATGCGGCAATATTAGGTCTCCTCGACGTTGAAGTGGAGATTGAGGAAATTGAGAGGAAACTCGATATTGCACTGGACGGCTCTCTTTTTACCCGCCAAATCGCAAAACTGGAAGAACACGTCCAGAATCTTATTCGTCGGTTCCTTGAAGCGAGAGCTCGGTTAATCTGGTCTCACACGACGCCAATACAGCGAAGAGGATACCACGTTGCGGGTGTCGGTCTACGAAGTGGTCGTTTTTTGGACGAACATTTAGGTGAGTTGGTAGGTACACTGCTTGAAGCAGAAACCATGGTCACTCAGAGGGATGAGACAAGGGCGGCTGAAGCCATCGTACAATTCGCGGATATAGTGTTTCAAACGATCCCATTTCGACCCGCCAAAATGCCCGATACCTGGCAGGATGTGCTTCGTGCCTGGATCTCCGGTAAACCAACTGTAGAAGTCGTCGAGATTGGAGGCGAGCGTACAATCGATTTTCTTCAAGACGCGGTGATGTATCGGCTCGCCTGGGCAATGGAGGCCGTGCGTGTCCACGCCACCATGGTCGAACATGACGGTGCAGATAACATTCGTGGACTCGCTGCAATGGCCGTTGAAGCAGGGAGTGCCAACCCGTCGGTGATTACATTGCTTCGTTCGGGGCTGAACTCCCGGGATGTGGCCAAGGCGGCCGTCGAGTCGACCAGAGCCAGCTTCGAGGATAGGATGGGCATGCTGGAATGGCTGGAATCTGACGAAGTCCAAGCCCTGAGTGGACAGGAAGACTGGCCGACGCCCGAAGGACGCTCCACATGGCTCCGTTTTATAGAGACGATCAGACAAGGTGGTCGAGTTCGATGGCATCGATCGAGGCAGAGGGTACGCGTAGATTGGCTCCACCCGCATTCACCGCCTGAGCCGGGATCTCATGTCATTTTAGAAACCATTGATCGACAGACGTGGGTTTTACAGCCAGACTTCACGCCCCTCGGACGACTTATTTCCTCTCTCGAACGCTCCTGTGAGGACATCGTCCAGGCGCTTGTTGGACAGGAACCCGGTACAGTGGACATTGAGTATTTCGGCCCATCTGACGCTATGCGAAGAAACGGGTGCAGGTGAATTGGTGAAAGGGCAGCTGTTTCACATACCCGTGAATGTATGTTGCGATATTGCGTGTCCAAAAGCTTGGTAAAGTCTCATGCTTTGCTCATCCTCAGAGCATTGCTCAAGTTGCTTTTACTCCTTAATATCCCCCTGCTGTCCTTTGCTCAAATGCACCAGTGGGTGCGGACCAATCCCGGGGGTGGTGGGGCGTTCAGCACGATTGGGGCCGGGCCGACGGGTACTGTCATCGCTGGCAGTGACTTGAGCGGCGCCTATCGCAGTGTGGACGGCGGGCAAACCTGGGATGTGATCGGGGCAAGCCGGGGGCTCACCGAAACCCATGTGTCCGGCATCGGTTTCCATCGCTTCGACGGCAATCTTCTGTACATCGGAACCGAAAACGGCCTGTTCCGTAGCGACAACGGCGGCGATACGGTGGTAAAGGTTCTGGCAACAGGGTATATCACGGACATTGCCTTTGCCACGGACCAGCCGAATATCGGCTATGCAGCCCATCACCCCTCCTGGGATGCCCTCAACGCCGAGGTCTATAAGTCCACAGACAACGGCCTGACCTGGACGCAGGTCAGCACCAGTTTGCCCGACGACCTCCACATCCTGAAGATCGAAATCGATCCCACCGATGCCGATATCGTATATATCCTCACCGGCAAGGGTCGGTTCGTGTGCGGACCGGCGGAAGTGTACAAAAGTACGGACGGTGGCACTACATGGGTCAACCTGACCGCCCAATTGCCCGAAATCCTGGACTTTGCGCTGGATCCGAGCAACCCCCAGGTTGTGTATGTCACCACCATGAATGCGGACTGCGATGCCCCGTGGTACTGGACGGACCTGGAGGGCTACCTGTACAAGAGCACCGACGGCGGCAACACCTGGGGAACACCGCTGTATGACCTGACGGGGGTCATCTTTATCGACCCCACGAACCCCGCGGTCCTCCGGTTGATTGATCCCCGTGAACCGTATCCCTGGAACCCGACCGCGGGCACCTGGACCTCCACCGACGGCGGCCAAACCTTCGTCAAAACCGGGGATGTAAACGACTGGGACACCTTTTTCACCGACTATGTGTTCATCTACGGAGTGAGTTACAACGACATCTGTAAAACCCTGGGCAAAGATCTCTCCAACCCGAACACCATTTACTGGGTCAACACCCAGTGGGCCTTCAAGAGTGCGGACAACGGAAGCGTGTTCCAGAACATTTTTACCCACGAGGTTTCCCCTGGATGGTGGCGGAGCCGCGGCCTGGACAATGTGGACATGCTGGATATTGCCATCAACGAAAGCCACCCGGACACCCTCTTCATCACCTACTTTGACCTGGGGATCTGGCAGAGTTTTGACGGGGGCGAGAGCTGGCAGAGTTGCAACGACGAGGTTTTTACGGGAAGCTGGAACGGCCAGGGAGGCAACGCGCACACCATCCTCTCCGATCCCCAGCGGCCTCAGGTGGTTTGGGCATCCCAATCCGAAAACCAGGACGGTGAATACCCCACCTACCTGATCAAGAGCACCCAAACCGGTGACAGGAACTCGTGGGTGGCCTCTTACAGCGGATTGCCTCTGCAGGAGATCATCGGACTTTCCTTAGACCGAACCAGTCCGGTGGACCACCGCACCCTGTATGTTACCGCGGAGGGGGATGTGTACAAGAGTATGGACGATGGGACCACCTGGTCTATGGTTTTTGATTGCGATGGATGCCGGTTCACGGCTGTGGACCCCTTTGAGGGGCAGGTGGTTTATGCCGGAGGGGAAGACGGCCTGTGGCGTTCCACGGATGGGGGCAATACCTGGACCGATGTCAGCCACCCCGAAATGAAGGCCTCGCCGGGGAGCGATTACTGGGACTACGGTTCCTATGACGGGGTTTTTGACATCCAGCCCGACCCGGACCGGCCTGGCCGGGTGTATGTCACCGCCCTGGGAGAAAACAAAGGTCTGTACAGGAGCGACGACTACGGCGAAACCTGGACCAAGATTCTGACGGACGATTACCTGCGGAAGGTTGCCGTTGTCCCCGGGCATAACCATGTTCTTTATGCTACCTCGTCCTCCGCCATTTCGGAGGGAGGCTACGATCCTGCGTCTAACGGCATCTGGTTTTCCACCGATTCAGGGCAAACCTGGACCCGGCAAAATCAGGGGATGACATGGCCCTTTGCGCTGACCGTGGCGGTGAGCGCAGAGCCTGTGCCCACGGTGTTTGTGGGGTCTCCGGGCACGGGGTTCCAGAAGTCGCCGGTTCCCCTGGAGGTTCTGGAGGACAGCGACCCGGCCTGTCCGGGGCACCTTCGGCTCTTCCCGAATCCGACGACCGGAACCCTTTTTCTTGACAGCCGAATTCCCTATCGGCGCATCCGGGTGTTCAATCTCTCCGGAAGCCTGGTGGCCACATGGCACGGGTTTTCCGGTTCCCGGGTCCTTGATCTCTCATCGCTGAGCCCGGGAGTGTACTTCCTTCAGCTGGAGGGCGGCAGAATGCCCTGGAAGCGGGTCTTCAAAATCGTGAAGCAATGAGATGTTGGCTACTACATGCCAGCGCTTCAGGGTTTGGTACCCCGGAGTGGGTCACCATGTCCTGGCGCGTCTACTGCGGGTCCTTGACATCCGGGGAATTCTCCACTAATCTTTCAAAGAACCTCTCCCGGTAATTCAATCGGTAGAGCAGCGATCAGATGATCCGAAGGGTGTAGGTTCAAGTCCTGCGGGAGGGTTAACATGTTGAGGCGAGTTCAACCGTAGGAGGTATGCTCATGTATACTGTGTACGAAGCCATAAGTCCCGTAACAGATAAAATGAAACCGGGGGAAAGAGGTGTTATAGCTGCGTATCTACTTTACGGGAAAGACGTAGAAGAAAAGCTTAATGAGAGTCTAGAAGAGTTGGGAAGAAAGTGGAACACAGAAAAGATAGCAGAAGCCCTTAACGACGCATTCGTTTCAGGTTTAGGGATTTGGGATGTGGTAGTCGGCAGGGATAATAATTATGGTAGGCAGATCGACATCTGCATCCACCAAGTTCTTTGTAAAGTTTTGGATAAATCAAAACCAAGATTTAAACATAGCTACGATCAGTGGGAGGGTATAATAGAACGCGAACAATGGATAGTTCAGACTTTTCTAGAAAGGTTTTGGGATGGGCTAAGCCAAGAGGAAAAGATGGCGATTTTAAAGGGGATGGAAAAAGAATTAAAAGAAGCGGGGATAGATTATGAAAATTTAATTAAGAAAGTGATGCAGGGACAGGCAACCCTCACTGTGTTGCGCGCTATTTTGGGATTTAGATTTCACATTTTTTTAGCGCAGATATCTAATTTCCTCGCCAAGCTTGTTTTTGGCAGGGGCCTGTCCCTTACGGCAAACGCAGCCCTGCAGAAGTTTGCAGCGAGAATCTTCGGAGGGCCTATCGGATGGCTGCTGTTCTTCCTAACCCTGGTTGGAACAGTAGCGGGGCTTGTTAACCCAAGAGAGTGGGACAAATATATACCAAGCGTGTTTTTGATAGCGCTCTACAGAAGCAATTTCCAATGACATGAAAGGTGTTACCAAAGGTCCACTGTATTAATGGAGTCAAGGCTGCTTTAGGTCGTCAATTTAGAATGTGAATACCTTCATGTGCGGAAAATTGTTTGGATGAGAATTGTGTGATATTAAAATTGACCCGAAGTTGAACAGCGGGTGCTAAAATTTCTGCTTTGAAACGAAGGGTTATTTGAGTCTCTTGTGCGGCAATTTTCTTGGTTTTAAAGTTCATAGGGGGTGGTCCTTTCGAGTCTCGATCGGTAAAAAATCGTCCAACATGCGCATTCGGAACAAAAGGGGACTAACTATTGAACTCACCTTGTGAACTCTTGCAGAGGAAGGCAATTTCTGCTGTTCGATAGGTTTAGAGCTAAGGAAAAATACAGGTTTCATTATAGGATTCCACGAAATATTGCGATATGTTGACCTTACCATATGTGGTATGGAAAAAGTCTGCTCCTCTACTATCTTTTCGTCACATATTGCCGCGCCATCCTTATTTCCCCAATCATCGATCAATTCCCGTGGATGCACCAAGACATAGTGACTAACCCCGGATAATAGATCGGGCATCGGACCTTGAAGCGACGGACAGATCCTTAAAAAATGTGCGGTTCTATAGGTGAGTGGATAGAACAACTCGGGGAAGGAGGGACCTCGCCATGCTCATGTTCTGGCTACGCACAACCGTACACCCTTACACCAACAAGATGATCCTGAAGCCGGAGTCCTGACAGGGGGAAGGGACTGCAGGAGGCAGCCCAGAAGCCGTCCAACTCCCGGAACGCGGGCTTCGAATGAGGGACGAGGGTTCCGCCACTTTCGCATAGATCTCCGGAGGTTGGAGCGTGGGGGAGGCGCCTGTAAACTTGACAATCTCAAGGAGGTTTTCTATGGATCGGACGGAGAAGTTGCTGAAGGAGTTGGTGGAGGCCTTCGGGCCGCCCGGGTTTGAGGATGAGGTGCGCGAGATCGTGAAACGCGAGTTCCAGCGCGCCGACGAGGTGCTCACCGATCGCCTGGGCTCGGTGATTGCGGTCAAGCGCGGCACCAGCGAACGCCCCCGGATTCTTTTCGCCGGCCACATGGACGAGGTGGGCCTCATCGTGAAGGGGTTCACCAAGGAGGGCTTTGTCAAGGTGGAGGCCCTCGGCGGCTGGACCACGGATCAGCTCATCGGCCAGCGGGTGCGTGTGCGGACCCAGAAGGGCGACTTTTACGGCGTAATCGGCACCTTGCCGCCCCATCTCCGCCGCTCCGAAGAGGAACGCCGCAAGTTGCCGGAACTCAAGGAGCTCTTCGTGGACTTCGGTGTGGACAAGGATTTTGATGTGCGCAAGGAACTGGGGATCCGCATCGGGGATCCCATTGTGCCGGTCGGCGATTTCCTGGTCACCGGAAACCCCAAGGTCTACATGGCCAAGGCCTTTGATGACCGCGAGGGTGTGGCGCGGCTCGTGCGGATTTTAGATGAGATTGAGAATCAATCTCATCCCAACACCGTGTACCTCGCCGCCGTGGTGCAGGAGGAGGTGGGCCTGCGGGGCGCCGGCACCTCGGCCTGGGTGGTGGAGCCTGATGTGGCCATTGCGCTGGATGTGTCCCTGGCCGAAGATGTGCCGGGCCTGGAATCCTATACCGATGCAAGGTTCGGGGGCGGCGTTACCATCGTGGTGACCGATCGCACCATGGTGGCCCATCGCCGGTTCCGCGATTTCCTGGTGAGCGTTGCGGAGGAGGAAAACATTCCGTACCACCTGGCCACGGTGATGGGCGGCTACGATACCGGTCGGATCCATCTGCTGCGGGAGGGCGTGCCGTCGGCGGTGCTGGGCGTGCCGTCGCGCTACATCCACGGGTTCAACTCCATGATCCATCGCGACGACTTTGACGCTGCCGTGAAACTGGCCGTGGCGCTGATCCAGCGGCTGGACGAGAAGACCCTGAAGGACTTTTTGGCCTACTGAGATGCCGGGAGCGCACGAAGCGCGGGGATCGGCGATGCCTGGGGAGCGCCCCCGGGTGGGGGAAGTGGTGCTCCTGTACGCCGAGGAGGACGGCGCCCAGTTTTTCCTGGAGTACCGGCCGGGCGCGAAGAAATCCACCCATCTGGGGGATGTGGTGCTGCCGACGGGCGCCCGGTTCGGGATGCCCCTCGTGACCAACACCGGGGCCCGGTTCTACCTTCTCCCCCCGAGCACGGCCGACCTGGCCATGCGGGTCCGCCGCAAGACCAACATCATTTACCCCAAGGACGCCGGCTTGATATTGCTGGAAACAGGCATCCAGGCCGGCAGCCGCGTGGTGGAGGTGGGCACGGGCTCGGGGGCCCTGACCATCGTGCTGGCGCGGGCCGTGGGGCCCGAGGGGCGGGTGTTCACCTTTGAACGGCGCCAGGATCTCCTGGAAAACGCCCGGAAGAATGTGGCCCGTGCCGGTCTGCTGGACCGGGTGCAGTTCCACCTGCTGGATCCCGCGCGGAAGGGGTTCGGCATCACAGGGGCCGATGCGGCGATCATTGATGTGCCGGAGCCCTGGACCCTGGTGGAGCCGGCCTGGCGGGCCTTGAAGGGCGGTGGGGCCTGGGCTTCCCTTTCCCCCACCATCAATCAGGTGGACCTCACGGTGCGGTTCCTTCGGGGCCGGTTTACCCGGATCCGAACCGTGGAGGTGCTGCTCCGCGAGATGCTGGTCCGGCAAGGTCGGATCCGCCCCCGCGAGCGCATGGTTTCACACACCGGGTACCTGACCTTCGCCCAGAAGGTGGAGTACCTGGAGTAGAAACGGCCCGAACCGGCGTATAATTGGGAGCCCATGGCACAGGGTTTCCCTTGGCACGCGTTGGCGACGGCCCTGCTCCTGGGTTTTTTGTGGGCAGGGGCCTTTTTGTACCTCTTTTCCTTTCGGCGGTACGAAACCTATCGCACCGCCGCCCGGCTCCTTTTGCTGGTGGTGGGGCTGCTGGGCCTGTGGGCCCTTGGAACCGGCCTGAGCCAGCCCGAAGCGCCGGCACTGTTGCTCTATCGCCAGCATCAGGCCCTGGGGATCGCCACCGTGGTGCTGGTCCTGCTGACCGCCTTCTTTGCGCTGGTGGAGCCCCTGGCCTCGTGGTTGCCCTTTTTTACGGTGCCCCTGCTCCTGTTTTCGCTTCTTGCAGCCTCGGCTGCCTGGACCTGGGGGCAGCGGTTGCGGCATGCGCCCCCGGCGACCGAAACCCTGGAAATTCCCCAGGAGGAGGTGGTGCCGGATACCGGCGAGTTCTGGATGGAGGAGCCAATGCCCGAAACGCCTGAACCATAGGAGGTCTTCATGCAAATCCGGATTTCCATCGTGCGGGATCTTTCCTCGGTGACCCTGTCCTCCGACGGCCCCCTGCGGCTCTCCTGGCAGGGGGGCGAGCACCGGTGCGATGGCCAGCACCTGGTGCTTTCCTGGAAAACCCCGGGTCGGGTCACCTACCGGGTGTGCGTAGAGGCCTACGGCAACCCCGCGCTTCCCGAGGGGTTTGAGCCGGTAACGGCCGGGACCCGGCTGGGCGACCTGGACATGCGGGAAACCTGGCTCTGCCGCACCTACGGCACCGAAGCGGAGGCCCGGGAAGCCCGACAGCGGCTCCTGGAACAGGAGATCCACGCCTATGTGCGGCGGCACCTGGAATCCTCGGGCACGATTGAGGTGGCCCCCGGGAACCAGCGCCCCTTTGAGGTGCCGGGGCCGCTTCGGATCACGCCGGCCGCAGGTGTGGTGACCTTCCACGAGATTCCCTACGGCGCCGGGTTCCACTGGGAGCGGCGCGAGGACGAGGTGTACGGCGGCCTGTTCGATGTGTACGCCGACGACCGGGCCCTGCTGGTGGTCAACGAAACCGACCTGGAGCACTACCTGATGGTGGTGAACTCCTCGGAGATGCACCCGGACGCTCCCCTGGAGGTGCTCAAGGCGCAAACCGTGGCCGCGCGGTCCACAGTGCTGGCCACCCGCGGGAAACACCACTTCGGAGAGCCCTTTGACCTGTGCAACACCGACCACTGCCAGGTGTACCGGGGACTGCAGCAGGTGCGGGAGAGTTCCCGGCAGGCCGTGGAGGAAACCCGGGGCGAGGTGCTGATCTACGAGAACACGGTGGCCGATGCCCGGTACGCCAAAACCTGCGGCGGCGTGCTGGAGGCCAAGGAGTTCGTGTGGGGCGGGCGGCCGTTGCCCTACCTGGTGGCCAAGCCCGACACCGACGGCACCCCGGCCTTTGAGCCTCCGCTGAACACCGAGGAACGGGCCCGCGCCTTCATCGATGCCCATCCGGAGGCCTTCTGCAACCTGAAGCCCAACGAGATTCCCTACATCGGGGATCCCCTGTATCGCTGGGAAATCCGGTATTCCTCGCGGGAGCTTCGCGAGATCATCCGCCAGAAGACCGGGCGGGATCCGGGCGACCTGGAGGCCATCGTTCCCCTGAAACGGGGTGCCTCGGGCCGGCTGTACCTGCTGGAGGTGCGGGGCACGGCCCAAACCCTGCGCCTGTTCACGGAACTGGAGATCCGCCGGGTGCTATCGCCGAGCCACCTGCCCTCTTCCCTCTTTTATGTGGAGCGCGAGGGCGAGGAATGGGTGTTCCGCGGGGCCGGCTGGGGCCATGGCGTGGGCATGTGCCAGGTGGGCATGGTGAAGATGGCCCAGAAGGGCTACGACTACCGGGCCATCCTGGCGCATTACTATCCCGGCACCGAGGTGCGCCGGGTGTCCGGGTAAAAGCCCGACGAATCCGCTCAACCTTTAAAATTTTCGGCGAAAATCCAAACTTCCCGGAGGCAAACCATGGCGCGCAAAGAAACCCTGGAAACCCTGAGCCCGGAAGAGGAACGGATCCGGCAGATCCTGCTGAAGTACAAGAACATCGCCGTCGTGGGGATGTCCAAAAACCCCCAGAAGCCGGCCCGAAAGGTGCCCAAGTACCTGATGGCTCACGGGTACAACATCATCCCGGTAAACCCTACCATGGAGAAGACCCTCGGGCGCAAGGTGTACCCCAGCATCGCCGACATTCCGCCCGATGTGAAGATTGACCTTGTGGAGGTGTTCCGGCCCTCGGAGCAGACCCCCGAGATCGTGCGGCAGGTGGTGGAACGCAAAAAGAAGGTGGGCGATGTCAAAGCGGTGTGGCTCCAGGAGGGCATCAAGCACCCCGAAAGCCGCCGGCTGGCCGAGGAGGCCGGCCTGGAGTATGTGGAAGACAAGTGCATGTACAAGGAGCACAAGCGCCTGATCCTGGGTGAAGAGCCCGATGAAATCTGAGGTCCCCCGCCTGTACGCCGCCCGTTCGGGCACGGCCGGGCCCCGGGTGGTGCTCCTCCACGGAGCCGGGGGGTGCCACCATGTGTGGCACTACTTTGTGAGGCGATTGGGCCGCAGCGCCCGGGTGTGGGCGCTGGATCTGCCGGGCCATTGCAAGAGCGAACCGCCGCCGGAACACACCTTTGACGAATTTCTGCGGATCCTGCGGCTGTGGTTCGACGAGGCCCTGGGGGGCGCACCCGAGGTGGTGGTGGGGCACTCCATGGGCGGGCTGCTGGCCCTGGGGCTCGCGGCCCAGGAGGCACGGATCCAGCGACTTGTCGTGCTTTCGGCAGCCCTGCGGATCCCGGTGCAGCCCCGCCGCCGGGTGGATCCCCAGGAGGTGGAAGACATCTGCCGCCGGATCTACCACCAGGAACGCTGGATCCGCTGGTGCGTGGAACACCGGAGCCAGGTGATCCTTTCCACCCCGCCGATCATGCTCCGCGACCTGGAAATGGTGCGGCAGGTGGACCTCCGGCCCCTGGCCCCCAGGATCCGGCAGCCCGTGCACCTGGCCGTGGGCCGCTACGACCAGGCGGTGACCGAACCCCTGGTGCGGGAAACCCTGAACCTTTTGCCCTCGGCGCGGCTGACCCGGCTGGAACACTCGGGCCACATGCCCCATCTGGAGGAAGCGGCCCGGGTGGCCGAACTCATTGAGGAGGAACTCCAGCATGTCCAAGGAGCCTGAGATCACCCTGGAAACCACGGTGGAGGAGCTGGTGCTGCGGTACCCGGAAACCGTGGCCGTGTTTTTCAAGCACGGCATTCCGGCCATCTCGTGCGGCACCCCCATCTGGGGAACCATCGGCGAAAACGCCCAAAAATACGGCGTGAAGGACCCGGAACGTCTGCTCCAGGACCTCCGCGAGAAGGTCCGCCAGGCCCAGCCCCTCACCCTTAAAATTCAGCCGAATCCACCAAAGGAGTGAGAGTGCGATGAACCGCTGGACCTTAGCCCTGGCCCTGTTGCTGGGGTGGAGTGGCCTGCAGGCCGCAGAGATCCAGACCTTCACCCTGGACAACGGCCTGCATGTGTACCTGGTGAAGAACCGCATCGTGCCCCTGGTGACCATCGTCACCTCCTTCCACGCCGGGGGTACCTACGAGGATTCCATAACCAACGGCCTGTTTCACCTGTACGAGCACATGCTCTTCAAGGGCAACGCCAAGTATCCGGATCAACTGGCCTTCAAAAAGCGGCTCCGGGAACTGGGCATCGTCTACAACGGGTCCACCTCCACCGAGCAGGTGGAATACCACTACACCCTGCCCAGCCGGTTGCTCAGGGAGGGCCTGGACTTCATGGCCGCGGCCATGATCTCGCCCCGGTTTGATGAGGAGGAGCTCCACCGGGAAATCCAGGTGGTGATGGACGAGTTCCGCCGCGACTTCTCCCAGCCCACCTACCAGCTGTACCAGGAAACCCGGCGGGCCTTTTACGGCCCCTGGTTTTACCGGAAGAATGTGATCGGCGACAGCGCCCAGATCAAGCATGCCACCCGCGACCTGATGCTCCAGATCCAGCGCAACCACTACAACCCCAACAACTGCAATCTGATCGTGGCCGGCGACCTGGATTTCGCCACCGCCCGCCGGTACATTGAGGAAGCCTTCGGCGGCTGGGAAAACCAGGCCCCGCCGCCCCAGGTGGACCCTGTGCCCCATGTGCAGGAGAGCCGTACGGTGGAACTCCGGTTGCCGGCGGAGCACGCCTATGTCTATGTGCTCTACGCCGGGCCCAATGTGGGACAGCAAACCGAAGACACCTATGTGGCCGATCTCCTGGGCACCCTGCTGAACGCTCCGGGGTCCCGGTTTCAAACGGTGTTCGTGGATTCGGGGCTGGCCACCTCGGCGTCCTTCGGGTACTACACCCAACGCTACGGCGGCGAACTCAGCTTTTACTTCGTGACCGAGCCGGAAAAGGTGCCCCGGCTCCGGCGGCGGCTCGCCCGCTTTGTTCAGGAGATGGCCCAACCGGAGTTCTACACCGAGGAGGCCCTGGAAAACGCCAAGCGCGCCGTGGAAATCGACTACCTGAAGGATCAGGAGGTTCCCAGCCGCTACGCCGTGGGCCTGGCCTTCTGGATCACGGTGGCCGGCTACGACTACTACCAGACCTATGTGGAGCAGATCCGCCAGGTGCCTCTGGATGCGTTCCCCGACTTCGTGCGCCGGTACCTGGTGGATCAACCCCATGCCACGGGGATCCTTTATCCCACCGAGGAGAAGTAGCCATGCGGAAAACCAGCATCTGGATCTTCGGATGGACCCTGGCGGTGCTGGCCGCCGGGTGCACCTCGCAACCGGCCCGGCCCCAGGTGGAACGGGTGCACCTGAAGAACGGGTTGCCGGTGGTGCTCTATTACCTGCCCGAGGTGCCCACGGTGTCGGTGGGGGTGCTGTTCAAGGGGGGTGCCGCCAAACTGCAGCAGGGCGAAGACGGCCTGGAGTACCTCGCCGTGAGCGCGGCGCTCCAGGGCTCCGAGAACCTGCCCTATCCCCGGTTCCGCGAAGAGGCTTACGCGTACGGCATCGACCTGTCGGTGCAGCCGCCCCGCAACGACTTTTTGCTGGTCACCGCACGCGCCGTGGAACTCTACGCCCACAAGGCTGTGCGCCTTCTGGCCGACGGCCTGATGCACCCCGAGTGGAACCCCACGGCCTTTGAAAAGGTGCGGCGCCAGCTCCTGGCCCGGGCCCGCATGAAGGAGCAGAACCCCGACGAGCGGGTGTGGCTCCGGCTCAACCAGAAGTTCTATGCCGGGCATCCTTACCAGGTACGGCCCGACGGCACCCCGGAAACCCTGGAACGGTTCACCCTGGACCAGGTCCGGGCCTACCTGCCGGCCCATCTCACGGCCTCCGAACTCCTGATCGGCGTCACCGGCGCCTTTGACCGGGACAGCGTGCTGGCCTGGCTCAACGAAACCTTCGGCACCCTGCCCAAGGGGGACTTTGTGGACCCCGAGGTGCCGGCCTTCTCCCGGCCGGACAGCGACCTTGTGTACCACGAAACCATGCCCATCATCACGGCCTACTTCGCCGCCAAGTTCCCTGCGCCCTCGCCCCGGGACCCCGAGTTCCCCACGGGCTTTGCGGCCATGCAGGTCCTTTCGCAGGCCCTGGGGGATACCATCCGCACCGGCTACGGCCTGTCCTACGCCGTGTGGGCGGGCCTTTCCCTGAACCGCGCCAATTACGGATACCTCTACTTTTCCAGCACCGAGCCGGACAGGGCCCTGGAACTTTTGAAGAAAACCCTGCACGCCTTCCAGGCCCGGCCCATCACCCCTGAGGAAAAGCAGCATGTGCTGAACCTGTGGCAAACCCTCACCTACATGCGGGAATCGTCGTCACAGTCGCTGCTTTCCAGCCTGTTGACCTACGAGTACCTGGGACCGGGGGCCGAGATGGCCCTGGACCTCGTCCGCCGGCTGGAGCAGGTGAGCCCGGAGGAGATCCAGGCCTTTTTGAAGCAGTACCCCGAGCCCTTTGTGGGGTATCTGCTGCTCCAGGAGCAAGGCCGGCCATGAGCCAGCCCTATGTGGAAGTGGAATTCCGGAACCGGGTGATCCCGGTGGACAAACGGGTGCGCCGGGTCCTGGACCTCCTGCGGCACCTGAACCTGAACCCGGAAGAGGTGCTGGTGTTCCGCAACGAGGAGGTGCTCACCGAGGACGAGCCGGTGCGGCAGGGCGACCGCCTGTTCATCTTAGAGGTGGTGTCCCGCGGCTGACATGCCTTCGCTGCCCCAGCGGGTCCGCACCCGGGCCGTGGTGTTCCGCCGGATTCCCTATCAGGAGGCCACGGCCATCTACGAACTCTTCACCTATCGCCTGGGGCGGATCAAGGTGCTGGTGCGGGGTGCGCGGCGCCCCAAAAGCCGCTGGGTGTCCACCCTGGAGCCCTTCCATGTGATTGAAACGGTGGTGCACCGGCGGGACACCCGGGAGATCCAGACCCTCCAGGAGGCCCGGATCCTGCAGGCCTATCCGGCCCTGCGGACCTCTTACGACCGGCAACGCGCGGCCGCACTCCTGTTTGACTGGATCCGGCACCTGGTACCAGAAGACACCCCGGCCCCGCGGCTCTACACCCTGCTGGAACGCGTGTTTCATCAACTGGCCACCCACGGCCCCTCCGAGGCCCTTTTCGTGGCCTTTCTGCTGCGGGCGGCGGAGGTGCTGGGATATCCGCCCCGGCTGGACCGTTGCCGCCGCTGCGGCGATCGGCGGGTGGCCTATCTTGCGGCAACCGAGGGGGGCGCCCTGTGCTCCTCCTGCGCGCGCCAGGCCCAGGCACCGGTGGTGTTCGTGGGAACCCAAGGCCTGGCCCGGCTTCAGAAACTGCAGAAAACGCCCCTGAGCCAGGCCGGCAGCGAGTCCGTTTCCGGCCTGCTGGATCCGTTGCTGGAATTTCTGGAAGGGGTGATGGACCTCAGGCTGCCCCGTCCCCGGGCTCCACAATCACCACCCTGGGGCGGAACTCCTTGAGTTCCTCGTCGTCCATCCAGGTGTAGGCGGCGATGATCAGGAGGTCGCCGGGCTGGGCCAGCCGGGCGGCGGCCCCGTTCAGGATGACCTCTCCGGGCTTGCCCCGGATCACATAGGTGGAAAACCGGGCACCGTTGGTGATGTTGTAGATGTCCACCCGTTCATAGGGCACGAGATCGGCCTGTTCCAGGTACTCCGGCCCCAGGGTGATGCTCCCCTCGTAGCCCAGGTGGGTGCCGGTCACCCGCACCCGGTGGATCTTGGACTTCAGCACCAGCCGCTTCATGGCACCTGGATCTCCATGTTGTCAATCAGCCGGGCCGGGCCCACATGCACGGCCACGGCCACGAGCACCTGTTGCCCGGATTCCAGCCGTCCCACGGGCTGGAGGGTTTCCGGGTCCACCACGGCCACATAGTCAATCTTGCGCACATGGGGGTGCGATTCAATGAACTCAAACACCTCGCGGATGATGCGGGAGGTGTCGCGTTCGCCGTTGAGGATGCGTTCGCGGGCCATCAAGAGCCCCCGGTAGAGCGCGAGGGCGGAACGGCGTTCCTCCTCCGACAGGTAGCGGTTTCGAGAACTCATGGCCAGGCCATCGGGCTCGCGGACGATGGGACAACCGATGATTTCCACCGGCATGTTCAAATCGCGCACCATCCGCTGGATCACTCGCCACTGCTGGTAATCCTTTTTGCCGAAGTAGGCCCGGTGGGGTTTCACCGCTTCAAAGAGCTTGGTGACCACGGTGGTCACGCCCCGGAAGTGCCCCGGCCGGAAGGCCCCGCACAGGGTTTGGGTGAGGTGGCCGGTCACCTCCACATAGGTGACATAGCCCTCGGGGTACATCTCCTCTACCGTGGGCATGAACACGATGTCCACGCCGGCGCGCTCGCACTTGGCCAGGTCGCCCTCGGGGTCCCGCGGGTAGCGCTCGTAGTCCTCGTTGGGCCCGAACTGGGTGGGGTTGACGAAGATGGAGACAACGGTGACATCGTTTTCGTCGGTACTGCAGCGCACGAGGGACAGGTGGCCTTCGTGCAGGGCGCCCATGGTGGGCACGAAGCCGATGGTTTTGCCCTGGCGGCGGAGCTCGTCGGCCACCTGCTGCATTTCCCGGTTGCTTTCAATGACCCGCATGCCTCAAAAATATACGGCAAAACGGCGGGCGGGCCTCGCCGCGGCGAGGCCCGCCCGCCGAAGAAAACCCCGCTCCGGGCTTACGGTCTCCCGGAGTGGCAGCGCTGACAGGTATTCTGCTGTTCGCCGTGGCACACGAGGCACCGGTCCGGATTGATCCGGGCTTCGGTGCCGTGGAGCCCCTCCGCCACCCATCCGGGGTTCAGGTGATCCAGCGGAATGGAGGCCTGCTGCTGGTGGCACGACAGGCAGTCCTGGTAGTTCCGGTGGCAGGCGGCGCAGTCCATTTGCCGGGTGGCGAAGGCCTCGGCGTGGGTGTAGAGGAAGGTTTTGGGGTGCACCTGGAGTTTGAGGTTCTCCTGCTCGTGGCAGGTTTCACAGGAGGGCGAAGGCGACGGATCGGCCAGCGCCTGGGTGGTGGGGTGGCACATCCGGCACGAGGGGATCTGGGTGCGGGCGAAGTCGCCGTGCAGGGAGAGCCAGGCCGGCGGGTGATAGGTGGCAAACCGGGAATCGTGCTCTTCGTGGCAGGTGGTGCAGGTGTTGGGGGCCTGGTCGCCGTTGTGGCAGGTCATACAGGTGGCCATCCGGGGCAGGGTGGGGTAGGCCGTGTCGCCGTGGCATACGGTGCAGGACACTCCCTGGCTCAGGTGGGTTTGGTGGGGGAAATGGGCGATCAGGACCGGGGCCTGGGCGGGCTGCTGGTACCCCATGCTGTTCTCGTGGCACTCCTGGCACACCGAGGGGTCGGGCAGCAGCATATCGGTGCTTTTGGTGCTGGTTTCCACAGCGCCGTGGCAGGCGGCGCACTCCAGGCCCATTTCCACCACATGCAACTGATGCGGAAAGGTCCAGGTCACAAGAAGCAAAAGCAGGGCTTGCATGGCTCAAAACCTCCTGCTGAAGGGCAGGTGCAGACCCAGATAGCCCTGGGTTTCCCATTGGACGCCGGGCAGTTTCCAGAAGCGGAACTCGGCCTGTACCGAGAGGCCCGAGCCGGGGAAGCGCCACACCAGGCGGGGGCGGAGGCTGTACACCAGGCCGTCGTAGCGGGGGCTTTTGGCCAGGCGAAGCTGGAGCAGGGCAGAAAGTTGTGGGTTCAGGCGATGGCTATAGGTGAGGAGGCCGCCGTATGCCGTGCCCTCCCATTCCTGGCCGGTCCACACCCGGAAGTACAGCCGCTGAAGCCGATAGGCCATCCACAGGTGGCGATAGGAGGTTTCGGTGTTGTACGCGTAAAAGAGGCCGAAGGAGGCGCCGGGCAGGGGATCCTGGAGTCGCACCGAGGCCTCCAGGCGATGGGTGGGGATGCTGTACTTCACGGGGTCGTCGCGGAGCCAGGAGGGCAGGGTGAGTTTCAGAAAATCGCGCCAGGGGTCCTGGTACCGGTAGTGGAAGTGAAGCAGGGCCCGGGGGATCCGGTACGAAGCGCTGAGGCGGCCGCGACTGAGCACCGAGTATTCCAGGTCGTAGGCCAGTTCCCCTTCCAGGTTCCAGGCGTGGTCGTAGGACCGGAATCCGAGCCACAGGGGGGCCTGTACCACGGTGTCCTCAAGGCCTTCGCGGCCGTAGCCCGCATACACCTGAAGCCGGGCCAGGGGATCCATCCGGGCCTGAACGGCGAACAGGGGGTTCTGGCTCCGGATCTCCAGGCCCGTGGTATCGTCAAACACCGAGGGGGCGCGGTATCCCAGCAGGGCCGAGAGTTCGGCGCGGTTCAGCCGGAAGCCCACGGAGGCGCCGTCCACCAGGCCGCCGAGCCCGAGGTACTGGAACTGGCGGCCCACACAAAGGGTTACCGGCACACCGGGGCGCTGGAAGTGGATATTGGCCACGAGCAGCCGCAGGGCCGGGGCCTTCGGCCGGGCGGTGTCCGCCCGGTACCCCCGGAGCGCCAGGTTCACGGAAAGGCCGGGCAGAGGATTCAGGGCCTGGACCCGGAGATAGGGGGCGACGGAGACATCGCGGGTGGAATCGGTCACCGCATAGGGGACCACGCTGAGCCCCAGCCCCCCGTTCAGGGTCCAGGCCAGGAGAACGGTCCACAAAACGCCCATAACAAGCCTCCTTTGGAGCGTTTAAACGGCTGCGGGGCCCAATGCAGGGCCCCGCAGCAAGCCTATGGCCCGGAAAGGCGGATCAGTGGGGTTCCGCCAGTTTTTCGATCTGCTCACGGGTGAGGGGCTCACAGGACTCGTCCAGCATCTGCCAGGCGTTGGTCACCCCTTGCGGTTCGATGGGTTCCCACTGGGCGGTTTCCGGATCGTCGCAGCCGCTCACGCACTGCATGTAGGTGAACTTCAGCGCGGTCTGGTAGTCCGGCGGAATGGGGATCACGCCCGTCAGGTGCTCCAGGCGGGCGGAATCCGGGTTCCACCAGGTGCACACGATCTCGCCGGTCTCCAGGTATTCGTGGGCCGCCGCGTTGTCGTGGCAGTCGGAGCAGTGCCGCGCGTTCTCCTTGGTGATGGTGTGCGGCACATACCGGCCGATGGCCATGAAGGTTTTGCCCTCGCCGTACTCCAGCGGCATCAGGATGGCTGCCTGCACCTTGCCGTCGGGGTTGTTGGCCAGGAAGAGCCAGTCCTTCAGCACACCGTAGGCGAGTTTGATGCCGTACTGGGTCATGGACTGGAAGTGGCAGCTATAGCAGGAGATCACGGCCTGGGCGTGGCAGGCGGTGCAGTGGAGGTTGTTCAGGTGCATGGCGTGCTCCGCGTGCTGCGGCAGATCGCTGGGGTTGTGGCAGTCCTCACACTTAGGCTCGTGGGGGCTCACATACATGGTGTTGTAGTGGTTGCCGTCGCCGTGGACCTCCTCGCCCTTATGGCAGTCGGCGCACACCAGGCCGGCGTCGCGGTGCACATCGCTGTAGAACATGCTCTCCTTCTTTTCGCGTCCGTGGCAGGCGTAGCACTTGTCCGCAGCGGGTTTGTCGCCCGGGGTCTCGTGGCACTGGCTGCAGCCGTATTCCTCCACATCAATGTGGCAGTGGTAGCAGCCCAGGGAGTCGTAGGGGATGTTGGTGTACTGGATGAACCCCTGCGGTTGGGCGACTTCGTACCAGTACTTCATGCCGTAGGTGGTGCCGTGGAGCGAGGTCGGCAGCGTTTGCTCGGGACCGGGAGTTTCCTCCTCGGTTTTCTTACAGTTGGTCCCGAGCACCAGGACCAACCCGATGACTGCGAGTCCTGCAACAAGCCGCTTCATGATGCCCTCCTTTTGTTTCGCAGTTCAGTGCATCGGAAGCCACCCTGAAGGTATGCAAACCCTCTGCCAAAGCGGCGGGCCCTTTGGGGGTCATGCCGGTTTATAGGCCAATGTTGACCGGATAGGGTTTCTATGGACGGGAGGAAGCAGCCGACGGACATGAACCCCTGTTGCAGAACGGAACACCGGGGCCTACGGGTCCTGCAGGAGGGTGCGCCAGGTGCGATACAGGCTGCGGGCCTGCTGTTCCAGCCGGCTCAGGGAGCCCGTGTTGTACACCACATGATCGGCCCGCCGGATCTTTTCCTCTTCGGGCATTTGCTGCCGGAGGAGGCGCCGCGCCACCTCCTCCGGATAGCCGGTTTTGGCCATGAAACGCCGGAGCCGGAGATCCTCGGGGGCGGTGACCACGACCACCTGGTCAAAGAGGTCCTCCACCCCGTACTCGTAAATGAGGGCGCCGTCCACCGCCACGATCTCGGTGGGGGCCTGCTGCACGGCCTCCTGAATACGGGCCACGATCCAGGGTTTCACGATGCGGGTGAGGGTTTGAAGGGCCCGGGGATCGGCGAAGGTGCGCCGCCCCAGTTTTTTGCGGTCCACGGTGCCGTCGGGCGCCAGAATCTCGGGGCCGAAGGCCTGGACCAACTGTTCCCGGACCTCCGGCAGGCCGAGCACCTCATGGCCCACGCGGTCGGCCTCAATCACGGTGGCACCGTACTGTTCCAGGAACCGGGCAAAGGTGGTTTTACCGGCCCCGGCCCCACCGGTGATGCCGATCACCAGTTTGCCGGGGTGCTTAAAGGTTTTGCTGGAGTTTCTGGCGGAGCCGGGCATTGTCGGGTGCGCGTTGCAGGGCCTCCTGCCAGTACCGCTGGGCCTGTTCCGGATATCCCAGGGCCTTCAGGATGTCGCCCATGTGCTCCAGGATGTCGGGATCGCGGGCTCCGAGTTGCAGCGCCCGCTCCACATAGTGCCGGGCCAGCCGGAACCGTCCCAGCCGGTAATAGATCCAGCCCATGGAATCCAGGTAGATGGGGTTGTCCGGATCCAGTTGCAGGGCCCGTTCCAGGAGTCGGCGGGCCAGGTCCAGGTGTTGCCCCCATTCGGCCAGGGTGTAGCCCCAGTTGTTGAGGACCAGGGCGTTGGTGGAATCCCGGGCGTAGAGTTCCCGGAACACGGAGTCGGCCCGGGCGTACTCCTCCCGGTCGGCCAGCAGCAGCGCCAGCGCCATGAGGTCCTGGAACGAAGCCTGGCCGCGGTGCCAGAGGGTTTTCAGGATCGCCAGGGCTTCGTCGGTGCGGCCCGTTTGGCTGCAGAAGCGGGCGAGATCCCGCAGCCGTTTGGGATTCCGGGGGTCCAGGGCCACGGCGCGGCGCAGGGCGAGGTAGGCGGAATCGGGTTCCCCCAGGAGCTGAAAGGCAAAGCCCTTCAGGGTGTAAAAGTGGGCGCGGTCGGTGAGGCGCAGTTGCCGCAGCACCTGCAAAGCCTTCTCGGGCCGGTTGTTCAGGATGAACAGGTAGGCGAGGTACAGGCCGTAGTCGGGGTCGTGGTTCAGTTCAAAGGCCTGCTGGGCCTCGTGCAGGGCTTCGGCTTCCTGTCCCAGGGCGCGGAGGGTGCGGGCCAGAAAGTAGTGGGTTTCGGCGTCGTCAGGCTGCAGGGCCCGGGCCGCCAGCAGCAGGTGCAGGGCATCGGTGTATTCCGCCAGGTGGTACCGGGTGATGCCCCCGAGTTTCAGGATTTCGGGGTCCAGCGGGTAGGTTTCCAGGGCAGGGGCCAGGATTTTCCAGGCCTCCTTGGGGCGGTCCATCTGCAGGGCCAGCTGGGCCATACGGGCGAGGAGTTCAGGGGATCGTCGCAGGAAGCTGGCCCGGGCGTAATGGATCAGGGCGCCGTTCAGGTCGCCCTGTTTTTCCAGCAGCACAGCCCAGGCGAGTTCCACCTTATAGGAGCCCTCCAGGGAATCGCCGTAGCGGGCCAGCAGCCGTTGGGCCTCCTGCAGATGGTCCTGTTGCACCAGAAAGGCCAGGAAGTCCCGGAGGAGCGGAAGACTCCGGGGATTCAAGAGATAAGCCCGGCGATAGAGGAACAGGGCGGTATCCGGGCGCTGCTGTACCTCCAGCACATTGGCGGCCAGCCGAACGGCCGCCGGCAGGTCGGGGAACGCCCGCAGGTAGGCTTCCAGGAGCCGTCGGGCTTCGCGGTCCCGGTCCAGGCCCAGGAGGGCGCGAACCGCCAGATCGTACACCAGAGAGTCGGGTCCGGCGGTTTTCAGGTATCGGCGGGCGGCCTGCACGCATCCCTGGAAGTCCTGCAGGCTGTAGCGGAGTTCCACGATCTGCCGGAGCAAAAGGGGCGCCCGGGTTTGCCGGTACCCCTCCTGCAGCACCTGCAGGGCGCTGTCCGGGAAACCGGCTTCCCGGTAGTAGGTGGCCAGAACCGCGTAGGTGTCGGCTGTGCCGGCGGGCGGCGGCGGGGCTACCGTGAGGAGGGCGAGGAGGAGGCTGTACGCCACCATAGGAGGTCAAAGAACAGGGTTTCCACTGCCACCGGGGCGTTGACCGAACGCGAGCGCAGGCGGATTTCGGTATCCCGAACCCGCTGCAGCAGGCGAAACAGGTCGCCGAGGGTTAAAACTCGGGTGAAGGAGCGGTAGCGTTCCAGCACGAACTTCGGCCGGTCCACGGGCAGGCCGGCCTTTACCAGGATGAGGTCCAGGAGGGTGTGCTCCAGCAGGGAGAGGATACCCTGGGGGCTTTCACCGGTTTTCTGGAGTTCCCGGAACTCGGCGATGAAGCGTTTGATGTCGCCCGAGATCAGAGCGCCGGTGAGGTTGAACACATTGAAGGTGCTGCGGGTGCCGAGGAGCCGCTGGACCTCTGCGGTGGTGGCCTGGGGCTGGGCCGCCAGGTACAGGGCCACCTTCTGGAGTTCCTGGGAGGCGGCGGTGAGGTCGCGGGGAAGATAGGCCGAGAGGAATCGCAGGATCTCAAGGCGGGCGGGAGCGCCCAGGCGTTTCAATTCGCTCTGGATCCAGTGGTGGAACGCCCGGGCTTCGCGTTCCCGCTGGGATCCGCGGCCGAGTTCCGGAAAGGCCACGGCGGTGAGCTTGCCCTTGTACTTTTTGTCCAGGGCGCGCGCCAGGGCTTGGGGCTGCACCCGTTTGAGGCCGCGGCCCCGGAGCCACTGCCGGTAGGCCTTGAGGTCGTCGTGCACCTCCAGGACCACCGGCGGCAGGTGGGGAGAGGCCAGCAGGGTGTCCAGGCTTTTCAGGGCTTCCGCCCGCTTCAGGACAAACAGCGGTGCCCCTCCGAAAAGCGAAGGGGAGGTCAACTCCTGGAGGAGGGTCGCCTCCTCGGTTTCATCGGCCCAGAGCACGCGGCGGCCGGAAAGGCCCAGGTAGGCCACGAGCCGTTCCTCGGCCACACGCATGAGGTATCGTTCCGGGCCCACGAACACGAAAACCGGACCCTCCGGCACCTTTTTCCCGGTGCGGAGGGCGTCCAGGAGTTGCAGGTGCTCCATCAGGCGTAGGCCTCAAGCCCGGTGATGTCCTTGCCCACGATGAGGGTGTGGATCTGATAGGTACCCTCGTAGGTATCCACGCTTTCCAGGTTGGCCGCGTGGCGCATGCTCTGGTACTCAATGGTGATGCCGTTGGCGCCCAGGATGTTCCGGGCCTCCCGGGCGATTTCCAAGGCGGTGCGCACATTGTAGCGCTTGGCGAAGGACACATGGGTGTGGCGCATCTTGCCCGCGTCGGCCAGCCGGCCCAGGTGATAGGCCAGGAGCTGGGCGTTGGTAAGGCCGGTGAGCATGTCCACGAGGCGCTGCTGGGTCAATTGAAAGGCGGCGATGGGCTTGCCGAAGGCGATGCGTTCCTTGGCGTAGTCCAGGGCCTCCTCGTAGCAGGCCATGGCGGCGCCCACGGCGCCCCAGGCGATGCTGTAGCGGGCCTGGGTGAGCGGCGTCAGGGCGTGGGCCAGTTTGTAGGCGCCCGGCAACATGTTTTCCTTGGGCACCCGGGCCTCCTCCAGCACCAGTTCGGCCGTGTCCGACGCCCTCAGCGAGAGTTTGCCCTTCACCGGGTTGGCCGAGAAGCCGGGCGTGCCCTTTTCTACAATGAACCCCCGAACCTTGCCCTCGTGGTCGCGGGCCCACACGATGGCGAGATCGGCCAGATCGCCGTTGGTAATCCAGAGTTTGGTGCCCTTCAGGATCCAGGAGTCGCCGTCGGGAATGGCCCGGGTTTTCATGGCGCCGGGATCCGAACCGGCGTCGGGCTCCGTAAGGCCGAAGCAGCCGATGAGCTCGCCCCGGGCCATCTTGGGCAGGTACTTTTTCTTCTGTTCCTCGGAGCCGAACCGGAAGATGGAGTTCATGGCGAGCGAGCTCTGCACCGACACGAAGCTGCGCACGCCCGAGTCGCCGCGCTCCAGCTCCTGCATGATGAGGCCGTAAGCGGTATAGGAAATGCCCTGGCCGCCGTATTCCGGGGGCAGGGTGGCGCCGAAGAAGCCCAGTTCGGCCATGGGCTGGATGAGTTCGGTGGGGAATTCGCCCTTCATGAAGTAGTCGCCGATGATCGGGAGTACCTGCTGGTCCACGAACTCGTGGACCATTTGCTGGATCAACCGTTCCTCCTCCGAGAGGAGGTCCCAAAGGTGGTAGTAGTCCGTGCGGATACTCATGGCGTTTAATGTACACCGAACCCCAGGGCCCTTCAATGAAGCGGTTGAGCGGGGTTCGGTTTGCCGGGCCGGCCTCAGGTGCCCTCTTCCCAGGTGCTCAGGTAACGGCGCTGTTCCTCGGTAAGGGTGTCGATCTGGATGCCCAGGGCCTGGAGTTTGCGGCGGGCGATCTCCTCGTCGATCTCGGCGGGCAGGGTATACACCCGGGGTTCCAGCCGGCCCCGGTGTTCCCACAGGTACACGGCGGCCCGGGCCTGGTTGGCGAAGGAGAGGTCCATCACGGTGGGCGGATGGCCCTCGGCCGCCACCAGATTTACCAGGCGGCCCTGGCCGATGAGGTAGAGCCGGCGGCCATCCTTCAGGCGGTACTCCTCCAGGTTGGGCCGGATTTCCCGCACCTCCCGGCTGAGTTCGCGCAGCGCCTCCAGGTCGATTTCCACATCAAAGTGGCCGGCGTTGGCAAGCACGGCGCCGTCCTTCATGCGTTCCAGGGCCTCCCGGCCGATCACATGGATGTCGCCGGTGGCGGTCACGAAGAAATCGCCCCGGGTTGCGGCGTCGCGCATGGGCATCACCTCAAAGCCGTCCATCACGGCCTCCACCGCCCGAATGGGGTCCACCTCGGTCACGATCACCCGCGCGCCCATGCCCCGGGCCCGCAGGGCGATGCCGCGGCCGCACCAGCCGTAGCCCGCCACCACAAACACGGAACCCGCGATGAGCAGGTTGGTGGCCCGCAGGATGCCGTCAATCGTGGACTGGCCGGTGCCGTAGCGGTTGTCAAACAGGTACTTGGTGCGGGAGTCGTTAACCGCGATGATGGGGTACCGCAGGGCGCCGTCGCGCTCCATGGCGCGGAACCGGATGACGCCGGTGGTGGTTTCCTCGGTGCCGCCCACGATGCCCTGGGTGCGGCCGGTTTTGTGGGCGTAGGCCGTGAGATCGCCGCCGTCGTCCAGGGTGATCTGGGGGTCAAAGGCCAGCACCTCTTCAATGTGGCGGTAATAGGTGTCGCGGTCCTCGCCGTGGACGGCAAACACCGGGATGCCGTAGTCCTGCACCAGGGCGGCGGCCACATCGTCCTGGGTGGACAGGGGGTTGGAGGCTGAGAGCCGCACCTCGGCGCCGGCGGCCTTCAGGGTGATCATGAGGTTGGCGGTTTCGCTGGTGACATGCAGGCAGGCACCGATGCGCACGCCCTCCAGGGGGCGGCTCTTCTCGTACTCTTCCCGAATCTGCCGGAGCACGGGCATATGGGCTCCGGCCCACTCAATCCTTCGTTTGCCCTCCTCGTGGAGGGCCGGGTTCTGGATGTGAAAGTCCATGGACTACTCTCCGTGGATCTGCAGGTACACCCGGCGGTGCCGGGGTCCGTCAAACTCGCAAAAGAAGATGCCCTGCCAGGTGCCCAGGACCACGGATCCGTTGCGGATCAGGAGGGTTTCGGAGGGCCCCACCAGGGTGGCCTTGACATGGCTGTCGGCGTTGCCCTCCAGGTGGTGGTAATGGGGCCCTGCGGGCACCAGGCGGCTCAGGGTTTCCTCAATGTCCACCCGCACCGAGGGATCGGCGTTTTCGTTCACGGTAACGGCGGCCGTGGTATGGGGCACATAGAGGATCACGAAGCCCTCGCGCACGCCGCTTTTTTGCACGGCCTCCTGAACGGCGGCCGTGATGTCCACGAGTTCATTGCGGCGCTGGGTGCGCACCGAGAGTTCCAGGGTCTGGATCATGGCGATGCCTCCTGTTTTTCCATGAGCAGGATGCGGTCCTCGTGGTCCACCTCCTGGAGGTGGACATGGATCACCTCCTGGAGCGTGGTTTCTACGGTGAGGGCGGCGAAGTCGGCGCACAGGGGCATCACCCGGTGCCCCCGATCCACCAGGGTGACGAGGTACACCCGCTCGGGAGTGCCCAGCCGGTACAGGCTCTGGAGGGCGGCGAAGGCGGTCCAGCCGGTGAACAGCACATCGTCGAAGAGGAACACCCGGCGCTGGTCCACCGGAAAGGTGTGGTTGAGAGTTACCACCGGACGTTCGCTCACGAGCCGAAGGTCGTCGGTGTAAAAGCGGATCTCCATGGTGTGGAGTTCGGGGGCGGGGTGGCCCAGGTGCTGGAGCCTTTGGGCCACACGCCGGGCATAGGGAACGCCCCGGCGCTGGATCCCCACGAACAGGGGCTTGGGTTCCGGGCCGTTCTGCAGCACCTGGTGAACAAACCGGGCCGTGGCCTCCACGAGCCGGTCCACGGCCTCCGGGCCGGCCAGTTCCCGTTTCACGCGCAGGTTTGCCATGGTTATCCTGCCAGTTTGTCTTTGAGTTCCAGGAGCTTGAGCCAGCGGGGGTCCACCCGCTGGGGGCGGTGGCCGCATTGCTCCCGGTTCAGGTTGGCGCCGCACACCGGGCACAGGCCCTTGCAGTCGGGCTTGCACAGGGGCTTCATGGGAATGGAAAGCAAAACGGTTTCGCGGAGGATGGGCAGGGTGTCCAGTTCCTCCACGGGCACGAAAAAGAGCAGAATGTCCTGGGTGGTCAGCGGCTTTTCCTCTTCTTCCGGCGGCGGGCTGCCGATCTGCAGCAGGTACAGGTTTTCCTCTTCAAACCGCTGCCGGAACTTCTCCAGGCAACGGGCGCAGGTGAGTTCCAGGGTATAGGTGGTGCGCACCCGGAGCTCCAGGGTTTTGCCGCCCTTGCGCAGGCGATGGGTGGCCTCCAGGGCGCCCACCATGCGGAACTCGTCCTCGGGCAGATCCAGTTCCTCGGGCTCCACCCGTTCCCAGAACTCGGTGACCCCGGGCTTCAGGTTCTTCAGGTCAATCTTCATGGCGCAGGCTCTCCACCGCCCGGATGCACTTGGGGCAGAGGTCGGGGTACTCGGGGTGCTGTCCCACGGCCTCGTGCCACATCCAGCACCGGGCGCACTTCTGGCCGGCCTTGCGCTGCACCCCCACGCGCAGGTTCTCGCCGGCCTCTACCACCGGAGTCTCGGCGGGCAGGTCGGCCACCCGCCGGACGCCGGACACCACGAAGAACTCGGGCAGGTCGGCGGCATAGCGGTCCAGCAGGGCCGCAAGATCGGGGTCCTGGGTTTCGAGGAGCAGTTCGGCCTCCAGGCGATCCTGGATGAGTTTTTGGTCCTTGCGGGCGGTTTCCAGGGCCCGGAGGGCCACCTCGCGCACCTCCAGCAGCCGCTGGAACTCCCGGGCCAGGGTTTCGTTGTGCCAGGAGGCCTCGGGGCGGGGCCAGTCGGCCAGGAACACGCTCTCGGGGTGGTCACCGGGCAGGAGTTGCCAGGCCTCCTCGGTGGTGAACGACAGCACCGGCGCAAAGGCCACCAGCAGCCCGCGCAGCAGTTCGTAGATCACGGTTTGGGCGCTGCGGCGCTCGGGGGTGTCCGGGGCCCAGGTGTACAGCCGGTCCTTGACCACATCCAGGTAAAAGGCCGAGAGGTCCACCACCACGAAGTTGAAGTAGCGATGGAACACCCGGTGAAACTCAAAGTTCTCGTAGAACCGCTCCAGGTCGGCCAAAAGCTGGCTGTACTGGTGGAGCAGGAACCGGTCCAGGGGTTTCATCCGATCGTAGGGCACACGGTGCCGGGCGGGGTCAAAGTCGTACAGGTTGCCCAGCATGAAGCGGTAGGTGTTGCGGATCTTGCGGTAGGAGTCCACCATCCTGGCCAGGATCTCGGGCCCCAGCCGGATGTCCTCGGTGTAATCCGAGGAGGTCACCCAGAGGCGGAGCACATCGGCGCCGTAGCGGTCAATGACCTCCTGGGGTGAGATGACATTGCCCAGCGACTTATGCATGGCCCGGCCCTGCTCGTCCAGGGTCCAGCCGTGGGTGATGACGGCGCGGTACGGCGGCTGGCCCCGTTCGGCCATGGCGAGCATCAGGGAGGAATTGAACCAGCCGCGGTGCTGGTCCGAGCCCTCCAGGTACACATCGGAGGGCCAGCGGAGGCCGTTCTCCTCGCGGAGCACGATCAGGTTGGTGGCGCCGGAATCAAACCACACATCCAGGATGTCGTCCTCGCGGCGGAACCGGGTGCCGCCGCAGTGGGGGCAGCGGGTATCCGGGGGCAGCAGGTCCTGCACCGGGCGGCGGTACCAGGCGTCGGCGGTTTCCTGTTTGAAGATCTGCGCCACATGCCGCATCACCCGGGGGTCCACCAGGGGTTCGCCGCAGTCCTCGCAGTAAAACACGGGAATGTTCACGCCCCAGGCCCGCTGGCGGGAGAGCACCCAATCGGGCCGCTCCTTGACGGAGTTGTAAATCCGGTTGATGGTTTCCGGCGGATGCCAGCGCACCGACTCAATGGCCTTCAGGGCGCGGTGCCGCAGGTTCTGGTGGTCCACCGACAGGAACCACTGGGTGGTGGCCCGGAAGATGAGCGGGCTTTTGCAGCGCCAGCAGTGGGGATAAGTGTGGCGGAGGGTTTCGCGGTGCAGGAAGTGGCCGTGGCGCTTCAGGACCTCCACGGCCTTCTCCGAGCCCTCCTTGCCCACGAAGAGGCCCTGGAACTCGGGACCGGCCTCGGCGGTGAACCGGCCGGCCTCGTCCACCGGTGAAAACACCTCCAGGCCGTACTTCCGGCCGATCTCAAAGTCCTCCTTGCCGTGGCCCGGCGCGATGTGCACCACGCCGGTGCCCTCGGTGAGGGTGACGAAATCGGCCAGGATGGCGGGCGAGGTGCGGTCTTCAAAGATCGGGTGGGCAAAGGTGAGCCCCTCCAATTGGCGGCCCGGAATACGGCGGAGTTTCCGGTAGGAGGTCCACCCCACGATCTCGGCCACCACGGGCAGCAGGCGTTCGGCGAGCAGCACCTTCCGGTGCTCGCCCTGGGCGCTTTCCACCTCGGCCACCACATAGTCGTAGTCCGGGTGGAAGGCGAAGGCGCGGTTGGCGATCAGGGTCCAGGGCGTGGTGGTCCACACCACGAGCCACACATCGGGGTCTATCACGCCCTTGGTATCGCGCACCGGCACCCAGAAAAAGAGGGAGGGCGATTCCTTTTCGTAGTATTCCACCTCGATCATGGCCAGGGCGGTGCGGCAGGAGGGGCACCAGTGGATGGGCATCCGGCCGCGGTACACATAGCCCTGTTCCACGAGATCGGCGAAGATCTCAATCTCGCCGCCCTCAAACTCGGGCGACATGGTGAGGTAGGGCTTCTCCCAGTCGCCGAACACCCCCAGGCGCACGAATTCCTTGCGCTGGATCTCCACCCAGTGTTGGGCAAAGGCGCGGCATTTTTCCCGAATCCGGATCCGCACCTGAGGATCCCGGAGTTTCTCGTGGTCGTGGCGGATCTCGGCGAACTCCGGGTCCTGGTGCACCACGGCGCGTTCAATGGGCATGCCGTGGTTGTCCCAGCCGGGCACGAAGGGGGTGTAGTGGCCCTGCAGGGCCTTGTACTTCACCAGGAGGTCCTTGAGCACCTTGTTGACGGCATGGCCCAGGTGCAGGTGGCCGTTGGAATACGGCGGGCCGTCGTGGAGGATGAAGGGGGGATCCTGGCGGTGTTTGGCCAGCATTTTTTCGTAGATCTTCTGCTCCTGCCACCACTGCAGCAGGTTGGGTTCCCGTTTGGGAAGGTTGGCCCGCATGGGAAACTCGGTTTTCGGCAGGTTCAGGGTATCGCGCCATTTGCCTTTCATGGTCCATGTCCTCCTGAGTACAAGAGAAACACCAGGCCGCTCACGGCCAGGGTGGCCGCAAGGTCACGCCAGAGGGTCCGGCGGTCCTGGAGGGTGGGGGAGAGGCCCTCCACCCGGGTTTCAGGTTCCAGGGCCAGGGGAAAGGTATCCCGGTAGGTGCCCCGGAGGGTTTGTTGCCACAGGTAGGTGCCGCTGGCCGGATCCCGGAGCCCGAGCCAGAGTTTCAGCACCACCCGGCGTTCCACCTGCTGGTGCCACCAGCCGATGCGGTGTTTCTGGATGCGGACCTGCAGGGGGCGGAACTCCAGGACCCGGGGGGCCGGAGCCAGGATCCGGTGCCGGGTTTCCTGCAGATGTCGGTGCAGCAGGGGTTCCAACACCCACTGGTGGGGTTCTCCGGCCACCTGGGGTTGGAGCAGGAGGGTTTCGGGAAGATCCAGGGAAACCTGTTCCAGGGCCGCTGCAAGGGCCCGGTTCACCGCCTCCCAATCATCGGGAACCGGTGTGCTTGCAAGCCACAGCCACAGGAACAGGGTTGCCACGGATCAATGCTCGCTTCCTGATTTTTTACCGCCGCATGATATAGGTGAGGGAGAACCGCTGGTTATGGGGATCGCCGCGCCGCTGGAACTCGTAAATGTCGGAGTCGTTGCCGTAATCCAGTTGCAGGGGGCCCGCGCGGAATCCGAGGCCGAAGGTGTATCCGGTTCGGGCCCCTTCCACATCGTAGAAGTAGCCTGCGCGGACCGAGATCATGTCCAGCAGGGTGTATTCCAGCCCCACATGCTTGAAGGCCTCCCGAAGCACATAGGACATTCCCCTCTCCCGGAGGTCATCGTCCAGTTTCACGAGCACCTTGTTGACATCCACGGCGACCGTCACCTTGTGGACATCGGTCCAGATGGGGCGATACGCCACGCCGAGGCGCAGGAGATACGGGAGGTCTTCACGTTTTCCGGACCCCGTGTACTTCAGGCCGGGGCCGAGGTTGTCCAGCACCGCCGCCAGGGTCAGCCCCGGGACCGCGGTTTTGTAGTACACTCCGGCCCCCAGGGCGAAGGTTACGGCGTTGCCGCCCCCGGGTTCGCCCAGCACCACCTTTAAGACCTCTGGGGGCGCCAGGAAACTGCGGATCAGTTTGCCGGAAAACCCTACCCCCAGGCGAGGGTTGGCCTGGAAGGCGTAGGAAAGGGTGAACGCGTAATCGGCGGGCCGCCAGGAGCCGATGTAGTTGCCGTTTTCGTCATAGGCATCCACATTGCCCAGGTTAAGGTAAATGATGTGCCCACCGATCACCCCCTGCTGCAGCGGATGAACAAACCCCAGGAACTCGTAGTACATGTCCTTTGCAAGGGCAGGCAGCCAGGGGGCGTGTACCAGGGAAACCTGGGTTTCCTTAAAGAAGGCCATCCCTCCGGGATTGTAGTAGCTGGCTGTGGGGTCGTCGGCGACTGCGGAAAAGGCGGCCGCCATACCCGCAGCGCGGGCACCCGGGAAAATGGTGAGGAACACCCCTCCAGCTTCAGTTGCCGAGGCCAGCATCCGGGAACCGGGAAGTAAGAGAAGGCTTCCCCATAGAACCAAGCGCTTTACGGACATCCGAAACTCACCTCCGATGGTTGTTGCGTTGCCCCTTATGGTACGTCATGGGCTTCTCCGATGCAATGTGTGCCTTAGAAGGTTGCGGGCTGGGGCGTATAATAGGCACCTTCAACGATCCTCGCGAACCGGAGGTTCAAGCCGAACAAGGAGGCATGACTCTTGAAGGGGCTGAAGTGGAAAATTGTGTTGATCCTCGGCCTGGTGTTGCTTGCCCTGTGGTCCCTTTACCCAACCTTCCGTTATTACACCCTGTCCCCGGAGGAGCGGGCACAACTCCCCCGGTCTGAATTGCTGAACCTCAAGAAAAAGAGCATCAACCTGGGGCTGGACCTGCAGGGCGGAATGTACATCCTGCTGGAGGTGGACCGCTCCAAACTGAAACCGGAAGAGGTAGAGGGAGCCGTAGACCGTGCCATTGAAGTGATCCGGAACCGGATTGACCAGTGGGGGGTGTTTGAACCCTCCATCCAGAAGGTGGGCGAGGGCCGCATCCTCGTGCAGTTGCCCGGGGTGCTGGACCGGGAACGGGCCCACTCCCTCATCGGCCGTACGGCTCAACTGGAGTTCCATCTGGTGGCCGACGATCGGATCGTGGCCGATGCCCTGGAGCGGATTGATGAGGCCCTCCGCAAGGGTTCCGTGGCCGATACCGGCCTGTTGAGCCCGGAGGACTCCCTGGCCCGAGTGCGGCCCTTCTCCTCGCTCCTGAACATTGATCCCCGCAGCGGGAGCATCGTGGTGGTGGAGGACAACTGGCGCCGGGTGGATTCGCTGCTGGCCCTGCCCGAGGTGCAGAAGGCGATCCCCTCGGGGTATCGGTTCTACTGGGGCAAAACCTTTGAGTTCCAGGGCCGGAAGTACCGGCACCTGTTTTTACTTAAGGCCGAACCCGAACTTACGGGGGCCCATGTAAAGGACGCCAAACATACCATCGGCAGCGGCACCGACCCCAACATTGCGAACCGGCCCATTGTGCTGCTGTACTTTGACCGCCAGGGCGCCGCCCGGTTCGCCCGGATCACCGGCGAGAATGTGGGCAAACGGCTGGCCATTGTGCTGGACAATGTGGTGCAATCGGCCCCGGTGATCCAGGAGCGGATTTCCGGCGGCAGCGCCCAGATCACCGGCATCACCAGCATGGAGGAGGCCAAGGAACTGGCGGTGGTGCTGCGGGCTGGTGCGCTGCCGGCGCCGGTGCGGGTGCTGGAGGAACGGTCCGTGGGGCCACTCCTCGGAAGCGACAGCATCCGCCGGGGCATGCGGGCCCTTGTCATCGGGTTCCTGGCGGTGGTGTTCTTCATGGCGCTGTACTACCGCACGGCGGGCTGGATCGCCGATCTGGCCCTGTTCCTCAACCTCCTGTTCATCCTGGCGCTTCTTGTGGGCTTTCACGCCACCCTGACCCTGCCCGGCATGGCCGGTCTGATCCTGACCGTGGGGATCGCCGTGGACGCCAATGTGCTGATCTTTGAACGCATCCGCGAGGAACTCAGGGCTGGAAAGTCTCTACGGGTGGCCGTGGATACCGGCTATAAGCGGGCCACCATCACCATCCTGGATGCCAACCTCACCACCCTGATCGCAGCGCTCGTGCTGCTGCGCTACGGTTCCGGCCCGATCCGGGGCTTTGCCGTGGTGCTGTCCCTGGGCATCGTGGTGAGCTTCTTCACGGCTATCTTCGTCACCCGCGTGATCTTTGATTACCTCATCGGCGTCAAACATGCAGAGCGGATCAAGATCTGAGGAGAAAAGCCATGGAATTCTTTAAGCAACCGAACATTGACTTCATGGGGAAGCGTCGCTGGGCCTTCGCCCTCTCCGGAGTGGTGATTCTGCTGAGCCTCGTGGTGCTGTTCCTTCACGGTGGACCCCGATACGGCATTGACTTCACGGGCGGCAACCTGGTGCAGATCCATGTGGAGCCCCACCTGGACATCGCCAAGATCCGTGGTGTGGTGGCCAGCCTGGGGATCAGCGGGGCCGAGGTGCAGAACTTCGGCGAGGCCAACGAATACCTGATCAAGTACAAGGAGGATGTGGACCCCTCGGTGATCCAGAAGGCCCTGGAGGAGAAGTACCAGGTTCAGGTGCGGATCGACCGGACCGAAAAGGTGGGGCCGCGTATCGGCGAAGAGATCAAGCGTCAGGCCATCTGGGCCGTCAGCATCGGCCTTCTGCTGATGCTGATCTACATTACCATCCGCTTCAACTTTGAGTTCGGGGTGGGGGCGGTGCTGGCCCTGTTTCACGATGTGCTCATCACCCTGGGGATCTTCACTCTGCTGAACCGGGAGGTGACCTCGGCCATCGTGGCGGCCCTTTTGACCATCGTGGGGTACTCTATCAACGACTCCATTGTGGTGTCGGACCGGATCCGGGAAAACAGCAAGCGCATTACGCCGAAGACGCCCATAGAACGGCTGATCGAGATCTTCAACCGGAGCATCAACGAAACCCTGTCGCGGACGGTGATCACCTCGCTGACCACGCTGCTGGTGCTGATCGCCCTGCTGGTGTTCGGCGGCCCGGTGATCTTTGACTTTGCCCTGGCCCTTACCATCGGCGTGGTGGTGGGAACCTATTCGTCCATCTTTGTGGTGGCCAGTTTGGTGGTGGAATGGGAGGGCCTGAAACGACGCAAACCCAAAGCCTGAGCCCCCCGCTGCAGCACATCGGGGTGGTGCTGAATGTGAAACGTCCGCAGGTGCGGGCGACCCTGGAGGAACTCCGAAAGCGGGCGCCCGCACCGCTTCTTTTGACCGCCACGGACCAGGAACTCGCGCACCCCGGTGTGGACCGGGTGGTACCCGACGAGGCGCTGGCCCAGGAGGCCGATGTGATCCTGGCCCTCGGCGGCGACGGCACCTTCCTGCGGGCGGCCCGCCTGGCCCAGGGGAAACCGGTCCTGGGCATCAACCTGGGAGGGCTGGGGTTCCTGACCGTTTACACGCCCCAGGAAATCCCCCGGATCGTGGAGGCGCTGCGGCAGGGCGACTACACCCTGGAACCCCGGATGACCCTGGAGGTGGAACACCGGGGCCGGGTGTTCACCGCCCTGAACGACATGGTGATCACGGCCACCGGCGCGGCCCGACTGGTCCACATCCGGGTGTGGTACAACCAGGAGTTTTTGGGCGAATACAAGGCCGACGGCGTCATCATCTCCACCCCTACCGGCTCCACCGCTTACAATCTGGCAGCAGGCGGCCCCATCGTGTACCCGGAACTGGAGGTGATGCTGGTCACCCCGATCTGTGCCCACACCCTCTCCGTGCGCCCTGTGATTCTGCCGGCTTCAGGGCAGGTGCGGGTACGGGCCCGGGGCCGCGGCGTGGGCATTCTGCTCTCGGCGGACGGCCAGGAGCAAACCGAACTGGCCTCCGACGAGGAAGTGCAGGTAAAACGGGGAAGCGAAACTGTAAAGATGGTGCGGTTGCCCGGCGTTCCCGGCTTCTATGATGTGCTTCGGAGGAAACTCGGCTGGGCCGAGCCGGACACCAAAAAAGCCCCATATAATAGGTGATCATGAGCACGATGATCCCGATCCTTGTTTTTCTCTTGGTTGGAGGAAACTGGAGCCCGGACTTCCAAAAGGCTGAGGCGTACTTCCAGCAGGGAAAGTACGGCGAAGCGGAGAAGATCTATCGGAACCTGGAAAAGAAGCTCCCTGAATACCGGAACGAGATGGCTTTCCGAGTTCTGGAATGTGAACTCAATCAGGGAAACTACGAGCGGGTCATCCGCGAGGCCCCGAAGCTCCTCGCCAGGGTACAGGGAACCTACCTGGAGCCTGAAGTTCAGTTGCTCCTGGGGTTTGCTACCCTGTTGAAGGGGGATCTCCAGCGGGCCGAATCCACCTTCCTCGCCCTGGAGCAGAACCCCAATTACCGGGGCACGCCCCGGGTGCGGTTGGGCCAGGGCTTGCTCTATTATCGGATGAACAAACTGGAGGAGGCCCTGGAAAAACTCCAGGGCATTGAGGACCCCCTGGCCAAGGTGCTGCTCGCCCGCATTTACAACCTCACAGGGCACCCTCTGGATGCCCTGGCACTTTACAAGGAGCTCTATCCGGAGTTCCAGGGCACCCAGCTGGACTTTCTGGTGATCTACGGGCTCATTGAAACCCTTTTCAACTCCGGCGACTACAAGGGGGTGGTGAACGAAGCCACCAGCTTCCTGGAAACCCACCCGGCCAACTATCCCCTCCGCGACCATGTGCAGCTCTACCTGGGCCTCGCCTACTACTACTTGAGGGATTACACCAAGGCGCTGGAGAACTTCACCGATCTGCTGAACCGAAAGAACTTTGAGTTTGCCCCCTATGCGGCCTATTTTGCCGGCAACATCAAACTGGAACTCAACAAGCCGGAGGAGGCGTTGACCTATTACCAGATGGCCCGGGCCAACGCCGACAATGTGCTGATCTCGGCCATCACCTTCATCCGCCTGGCCGAGGTGTTCCTGCGCATGGGGAACCTGGACCAGGCCTACCTGACGGCCCAGCAACTGCAGAAGCTCTTTATCCTGGAAGACCTCAACGGCATCGGCGACTATGTGTATGGGGCCATTTCCTTCCAGACCGGCAACTATCAGGACGCCGCCTTCCGGTTCCAGGACCTGGTGGAGCGCTACACCAACTCGCCCTTCTCCCTGCCGGCAGTCACCATGGCCCTGGTGGCCATGGCCCGCAACGGCGAGTGGGATCGGGCCCTGACCTTTGGCAACCTGATGCGCTCGGAGTTTGAAGGGGCCACCAGCCGCTGGGGCGACTGGTTCCGCCTGGAGCTCGCCGAAGCCAACTACTACCAGGACAACTACTCCATTGCCGAGGGGTTGTATACCCAGGTTTCGCAGAACGCCCAGGAGCGTTTGCTGATCACCCGGGCCAATGTGGGCCTGGGCTGGTGTTATGTCCACGAGAACCGTAACGAGGAGGCCATCGCCCTCCTCAACGCTATGGCCACCCTCGGGGCCGCTGCCAGCGACACGAACCTCATCATTGCCGCCTACTACGGCATGGGCGTGGCCAAGTTCAACGAGGGCAAGTACCGGGACGCCTACGCCGACTTTGCGGCGGTGGTCAAAACCTTCCCCGAGGCCCACGATGTGCTGCCGGATCTCCTGTACTTCCAGGGCCTGGCGGCCAGTGCCCTGCGGAGCTACGGCGACGCCCTGGTGGCCTGGGAAAAGGTGGTGTCCACCTACCCGGATCATCCCCGGGCGGCCGACGCCGCCTATCGGGCGGCCGACATTTACCGTCGGGCCGGCAAGTACGACAAGTCCAACACCCTCCTAACCTGGTTGCTGGAGCACTTCCCCGGGCATCACCTGGCTGCCCAGGCCCAGTACATGCTGGCCCAGAACTACTACAACCTGCACCAGTACCGCAAGGCCATTGAGGAGTTTGAGAAATTCCTGAGCCTGTATCCCGAAAGCGACCTGGCCTCCCAGGCCAAGGAACTCATGCAGTACGCCTATTACCGGCTTTCTGAAGAAGATCCGCAGGCCCTGCAGGAGTTCCTGAATAAGTTTCCCACCTCGGAACTGGCGGCGGAGGCCGAGTACGCCCGGGCCGTGGATCTATTCCAGGCCGGGCAGCAGGAGGAGGCGGCCAACGCCTTCCTGACCTTTGCGGTGAATCATCCCAAGAACGACAAGGCCCCGGTGGCCCTGCTGGTGGCAGGCCAGATCCTTTACAAACTGAAGAAGTACCCGGACGCCATCGTGCCTCTGAAGAAGTACCTCTCCTTCTTCGGCGATCGGCCCGGCGCCGACACCGCGGCCTACTTCCTGGGTCTGGCGTACTTCAAAGCCCAGCAGTACCGGGACGCCATTGCGGTGCTCCAGCCACTTTCGGAAAAGGAAGGCCCCTTCCGCGACAAGGCCATTACCTTTATCGCCTCGGCCTATGAGGAGCTGGGCGAGTTGAAGAAGGCCGTACAGTACTACACACTGGCCGGCGACGAGATGGCGAGGAAGGGCCAGGCCGACCAGGCGATCCAGTTTTATCAGTACGCCTACAAGCTGGCCCCGGACCCCGCCATCAAGCAACAACTGGAACAGAAAATCCGCTCCCTTTCGGGAGCCTCTCAAGGCCAACAAGGACAAGGAGGATAAAGAGCAATGTGGATCTTTAGGGAAATCATCCTGAAGACCAAGAGCTCGTACGAGATGCAGCTGCTGGCCCTCACCTCCATTATCGGGTTCGCGCTCTTCATTGAACGCCTGTGGTACTACCTCAAGAACCGGGTCAACATCGACAAGCTCGTGGATTCCCTCCATCACCTGATGGAAAAGGGCGACCTGGACGGACTTCGGCAGGTGGCCTACTCCAAAGATACCCCGTTCCACCGCGTGCTCCGGGTGTTCGTGGACAACTTTGATCTGAGCGAGGACCTGTTGATGGGCCTGGTGGACGCCCAGATCCTCCGCGAACGGGAAAAGCTCACCAAGTACCTGAACGGCCTGGCCACGGTGGCCGCCGTGTCGCCGCTCCTGGGCCTGTACGGTACGGTCACCGGCCTGATTGACGCGTTCCACCAGATCGCCATCACCGGCTCGGGGGGACCGGAGGTGGTGGGCCATGGGATCTCCATCGCCCTGTTGACCACCATGGTGGGGCTGTTTATTGCAATCCCCACGCTGATTGCCCATAACTACTTTGCCCGGAAGGCCGGGGAGATCTCGGCAAAAACCGATGCGGTGATCCGGGATCTCCTCATCATTTCCTACAAGGCAGGTGTTCGGAAGAAATGAGAAGACGCCGGTGGGCTGAACTCAAGCCGCCGTACATCAACCTGGGGCCGATGGTGGACATCTCCCTGTCGCTCCTGGTGATGTTCGTGCTGGCCATTCCCTTCCTCATCGAGTCGGGCCTGTTCGTGTCCAAGGCGGCCGTGGCCAAGGGGAAGGCAGCCCAAAAGGTGCAGGCCAAAAAACAGGACATCAAGGTCAACCTCTATCTGCGGTCTGACGGTACCATCTTCCTGAACAAGGAACCCGTGACCGTGGAGCAACTCAAGGAACTTTTGCCCCAGTTGCTGGCCCGCAGCATCAGCCGCAATGTGCTCCTCTCGGCCGATAACGAGGTGATCTACGACGATGTCATCAAGATGATTGACCTGGTGAAGAGCCTGGGTGCCGAGGATGTGCTGATCCTGAAACGCAAGGAATCGTAGCCATGGCAGAGGAACCCAAGGTCCAGCAACAGCCCCCTGAGGAGCCGGAGAAGCGCCGGCGGGTTCGGTTTCGCCGCCCCCGCATCGAGCGGATGGTTTCCGAAGAGGAAATCGACATCGGCGGCAAACTCTTCCCCATGGCCGGTGTTTCCTTCCTGATCCTGTTGATGCTGGTAGCCATGGCCCGGGACCTCTTTTCCAAGTCCAAGATCCAGGTGGATGTGCCCCGTTCCACCCGCATTGAAACCGAACTGGAAGAGAACATCGCCGTGACCATCACCAAGGACTCCCGGGTGTATGTGAACGACCAGGAGGTGACCTTTGACACCCTGGATCGGGTGATTGAGCGGGCCCATCGGCAGGATCCGGATACGAGCTTCTGGTACACCAAGCTGGTGCTCATCCGTGCGGACAAGAGTTTGCCCTTCGGCACCGTGCTCAAGGCTCTGGACGCCGCCAAGAAGGCCAAGTCTCAAAGGGTGGCCTTTGCGGTCATTCGGGAGAAGGAGAAGCAACCCTGATGTGGAGCAATCTGCCTCCTGAAAAACGCCATCTGCTCATCGGCCTAGTGATTTCCCTGCTGGTGCACCTGAGTTTTGGCTTTTTCGTCACCAGCCCGCTGCCCGAGCGGCTGTCGCGCCCGAACCTCCGGGAAATTCAGTACCTGGAGGAAGAGGTCAAGAAGAACCCCAAGAAGCCCCCCAAACTCCGCAAATTGGTGGAGCGCTCCAAGCCCAAGGGGCCGGAGAACAAGCCCCTGGAGGAGAAGCGGATCAATCTGGAGAATGTGCAAAAGCCCAAACTCCTGGAAGAGCCGGAGATCAAGGTGGCCCTGAACAAAAAGGCCCTGATCCCGGAGCAGGAGGTGCCGGTGGAGAAGATTGACATCCAGAAGGTAACCGAACTGGCGGAAACCCAGGCCCCCATTGATGTGGAGAACCTGGAGCCCAGTTTGCCGGGCGAGGCCGTGGATGTGGTGCTCGGGGTGAGCGGCAAACAGAAGTCCACCGAGGAAATTCTGGAGGAGGCCCCGGTACCCACCATCAACCTGCAGAGCGGCGGCGGAGGCCTGGGCGAGGGCGGTGGCATCGGCCTCGGTGGGGGTGGAGGCGTCGGAGGAGGTGGCGGCGTCATCACCCTGCAGGAAACCCTGGGCCTGGCCGCGGCCGCCAAGATCCAGGTGAAAAAGGAGAAGCCCAGGATTCCGGCGCCGGTGGAGCAATCCGCTGTCAAGCCAGAGGCTCCGAAGGTGGAAATCCACGGTGACATTGCCCAGCGGGTTCGGAAGCGGGTTCTGCCGATTTATCCCGAACGCGCCCGGCGGATGGGCTGGGAAGGCGAGGTGGTGATCCGGCTTTCCGTAGATCCCCAGGGCAATGTGATTCCTTCCAGTGTGGTGATCGTGCGGTCCAGCGGCTACCCTGACCTGGACAATGCGGCCAAGCGGGCCGCCCTTCGCTGGTCCTTTGACCCCCTGCCGGCCAATGTGGTGCAGGAGGTACAATCCGGAACCATCGTGTTCCGCTTTGTGCTGGAGTATTGACCATGAAAATGACCAGAGTTTTCGCGCTGCTGTTCTTGTTCGGAGTTCTGGCGGCCCAGGATACTGCGGGCCAGGATACGACGGGCCAGGCCGGTGGCAACCAGAAGCTCGGTGTAGAAGAGGTAAAGGCCAAGGCCGAACTGCGGATTGAGGACGCCAAAAAGCCTCCCCTCAAGATCACCCCCAACGCCTTTTCTCCGGTGGACTCCGTGATCCAGGCCAAGGAACGGCTGATCACCGTGCAGTCGGTGGAGGTGGTGGAACGGGCCATTGACCAGACGGTGAAGTCCCATAGCCCCTACATCCGGATGCCCGTGGAAGGCGATGTGATCCAGAGCCAGGTTCGGATTCCCCTGCCCAAAATCCGTCGCAAGGACATCGCCCACTGGAAGGTGGAGATCGTGAACTCCCTGGGCGAGCGGGTGGCCACCCTGGAGGGCACCGGCAGGCCCCCGGATGCGGTTACCTGGGACGGTCGGTTTGGCACCCAGCAGTGGATCCTGCCCGGGGAGCCCTATAGTTACCGCCTGGTGGTGGAAACCAAGGACGGAGCCCGTCGGTCCTTCGTGGGCACCCCCTTCAAGGTACAGGGCTTTGCCCTGGATACCGGCACCGATTACCGTATGCGGGTGAGCCTGGGGCTTTTGTTTGAGCCCCGTCGGAGTGAGCTTTCCTCAGGGGCGGAGCCGGTGCTGACCGCCCTTTTGAACCATGTCAAGGAACACAACCCCCAGCAGGTGGAAGTGCACCTGTATGCCAAAGAAACCTTCCTCATGCAGCCCCGGCTGGAGGAACTGCGGCGGTACTTTGAAAAGTACCTGCCCCTCCAGCCCGGCGCCATGAAGTTTCAGTCGCATTACCTGACGGGTAGCCCCAGTTATGAAATGCTGGAGGTGGTGGTCCGATGACCGATGCCCAGAAACGGGAGAAGATCCACCTTCTGGTGGAGGCCCTGGAGGGTGAGAACCTGGACCTGGTACTGGCCATTCTCCAGGAGCTCCTGGAACTGCAACAGGAGGAGGCTCCTGAAGAAACCGCCGACCGGGTGGTGTGGGAATCGGCGACCTGGGGCAGAGAGCCTTCCCAGTGACCCCCATGGGCACAATCCCAGAACTCTATGACACCCAAAAAACTGCCTGAAGACCCCGGATTGCGCGAGGCCATTCGCGCGGTACAGGAAAAGAAGGGCTGGGATCTGGTGGTCCTGGATCTCCGCCCGGTAACCAACTTCTTTGACTTTTTCCTGATCGCCAGTGGCCACACGGCGGAACATTTGCGGGCCATGGCCGATCGGCTCCAGGAGGCCCTGGAAGAGATCGGCCTGCCCCTGCACCATGTGGAGGGCTACGACCACGGCACCTGGATCCTGATGGACTTTGAGTACCTCATCGTACACCTATTTCGCCCGGAAACCCGAAGTTACTACAGCCTGGAAACCCTTTGGGGTGATGTCCCCTCCTGGAAACTCCCCGATGAGCCCGACCATCCGACGGACGCTTGAGGATCGGCTGAAGCAGGTGGTGCAGGAGACCTTCGGGGTGCCGCTGGAGGTGGCCCTGGAGGTACCGCCCAACCCCGATCTCGGAGATTTCGCCGCCCCCATCGGCTTCAAACTCGCCCGGCCGCTGAAACGACCGCCCCAGGAGATTCTGCAGGAACTGGCTCCCCGGGTTCGGGAGGCACTGGCCCCCTGGGTGGAATCCGTGGAGATCCAGCGCGGCTATCTGAACCTTCGGCTCAGCGATCAGGCGCTCCAGGACCAGTTGACCCAGTTGCTGGCCGATTTTGAGGCCTGGCTCCCGAGGGTGGCCGAGGGGCGCCGGATGCTCATCGAGTTCGTGTCGGCCAATCCCACGGGGCCCTTGAATGTGGCCAATGCCCGGGCCGCCTCGGTGGGCGACACGCTGGTGCGCGTGGGCCGGTCGCTGGGGGCGCCGGTGGAGGCCGAGTACTATGTGAACGACGGCGGCGGCCAGATTCGGGCCTTGGAGGAGAGCATCGCCTGGCACCTGGGCGAACGGGAAACGCCGCCCCAGGACGGTTATCTGGGCGCGTACCTCAAACACTATGCCGAAAAGGTGCGGGATCTGCCCTACGGCCAGCGGGCGCGCTGGGTGGCCGAGGCCATCCTCCGCGACCAGATGGCCGAACTCCAGGCCTTCGGGGTGACCTTCGACCACATCGTGTACGAAACCGAGTTCCACGATCCGGCCGAGGAACCCCGCGATCTGAACCCCCACATCGGCCGCCGCTTCGCCTATACCCAGCAGGTGCTGGAGGCCTTTCGCCGCCTGAAGGTGCTCCGCGAGATGGAAGGGGCCCTGTACCTGGACACCACGGTGCGGGGCGACGACAAACCCCGGGTGCTCGTTCGGTCCGACGGTCGGCCCACCTATTTCCTGTATGACCTGGCGTACCACCTGTACAAGTTCGATCGGGGCTACGAACTGCTGGTGGACCTGTGGGGCCCGGACCATCTGGGCCATGTGAAACGCATGAAGATCGCGCTGGACCTCCTGGGGGAGGGTCTGGGCCGGCCCGAAGTGTCGGGCGAGAACTTCCTGGTGCTCATCGTGCAGCAGGTAACCCTGTTGCGGGGCGGCAAACGGGTGCGCATGTCCAAGCGCAAGGGCGAGTACTACACCCTGCACGATCTGGTGCAGGAGGTGGGCGTGGACGCGGCCCGCTTCTTCTTCCTGCTTCGCAGCATTTCCACGCCCCTCGACTTTGATCTGGACCTGGCCCGGAAACTCTCCAGCGAGAACCCCGTGTACTATGTGCAGTATGTCCACGCCCGGATCCACAGCCTCATGGCCTATGCGGCCGAGAAGGGGGTGCAGGGGTCGGCGCAGCCCTCGGACCTGGCGCTGCTGACCACCCCGGAGGAGCGGCACCTGCTCCGGCTCCTTTCGGGCTTCGGCGACCTGCTGCTGGACGTCCACGAGCGTCACGAGCCACATCGCCTGCCCTACGCCCTGATGCAACTTGCCGAAGGGTTCCACGCCTTTTACCAGAAGCATCGGATCGTAGGCGAGGATCTGGCGCGCACCCGGGCGCGGCTGGCACTGGCCCGGGCGGTGCAGCGGGTGATCCGCCACGGCCTGGACCTCATGGGTGTGCGGGCACCGGAGAAGATGTAGGCCCTTGCCTTTTCCGGGTTTTCCCTTATGTTTTAAGAGCCATGACAGCGCTTCAGGAGGAGGTTTCCGGCGGGCAAGGCGATCAGCCCTTGCCAGGATCGGCGTTCCCCACAGTCCATCCCCACGGTAGGAGGGAAGTTCCACGATGAACGCACCCGACCGATCGCCGTGGTCTTCCGAGTCGTTCCGGCAGGTCAACCGCTACTTCCTTACCGGGCTCGTGGCCCTCACCCCCCTGGTGATCACCCTGATCGTGGTGGTCTTCGTGGTGGACAAGGTGGGGGGATTCCTGGCAGGGATCCTTCGTGTCATACCGGGCCTGGGCCGGCTCCCGGATTTCCTGCTCACCTCCCTGGCCTTTCTGCTGGTGCTCGTGGGCATCTATCTCATCGGGCTTCTGACCTCCGTAACCGTGGGCCGGCGGCTTCTGGAGTGGAGCGACCAGTTCCTGCGGCGGGTGCCCCTGATCCGGGGCATCTATATCTCGTCGCGGCAGCTCACCGAAACCTTTCTGGACGATCGCCGGGCCTTCCGGGAGGTGGTGCTGGTGGAGTTTCCGGTGGAGGGCACCTATGCCATCGGGTTCCTCACCTCCCACCGGACCTGGCAGGGGCCCGAGGGCGAGTATGTGAGCGTGTTCGTGCCCACCACCCCGAACCCCACTTCGGGGTGGTACCTGTTGGTACCCCGCAAGAAACTGATTCCCCTGAACTTAACACCTGAGGAAGGCTTGAAGGTTATCATCTCCGGGGGAATGGTGTCCCCGGAGCCCGAAAAACGCCGATTTGACTTCAAGTCATCATGAGCGTGTTGGAACGGTTGATCCAGAAACTTCTCTGGAAAATTGCACCCGGGCCCGAGAGCCCCCAGGACCTCACCGAAGAGATTCGGGAGGCTCTTCGGAATCAGATCCTGTCGCCCATTGCCTATTCTCTTTTTGAGCGGATTCTGCAGATCCAGGACAAGACCCTGGGGGAGATCCTGGTGCCGCGGGTGGATATGGTGGTGGTCAAGGCCGCCTGGCCCCTACAAAAGGTGGTGGAAGTGTACCTGGAACATGGGTACTCCAAGATGCCGGTGATTGAAAAGCGCATGGACCAGGTGGTGGGGGTGGTGCACATTAAAGAGGTGTTGCGGTACCTGGACCAGCTGGACACCAAAACCGCGCGGGACATTGCGTTGCCGCCCCGGTTCTTCCCGGAGAACAAAACCGTGCTGGAGACCCTGGAGGAGTTCAAGCGTTTGCGGGTTTCCCTGGGTCTGGTGGTGGATGAGCACGGCACCGTGGTGGGCCTGGTCACCCTGGAGGACCTTCTGGAAGAGATCGTGGGGGAGATCTGGGAGGAATACGACCGCGAAGAGAAGTTGTACGAGGTGCGGTCGGACGGCACCCTGCTGCTGAACACGAAACTGGAAATCCAGAAGGCCGCCCAGCTCTTGGGCATTTCGGTACCGGAACCGGAGAACGGCAACCGGATCTCCACGCTGGGAGGTCTTCTGATGGCCTCGCTGGATCATGTCCCCGCACCCGGGGAAACCGTGGAGGTGCAGGGGATCCAGTTTACGGTGGTGGAAGCCACACCCCAGCGGGTGCAGTGGGTGCTGGCACGTCCCAAGTCTTCCGGTACATCCTGATCTCCTTTTGCCAAGTGGTTCCTATGACTTACCCTGTAGGGGCCGCTGTATAATTGCGATTCCGTATCCGGTGCTATTGGGGCAACAGGAAGGCGTAAATGAGGGAGACAGCAGGGTGGGGAAAACGCCCCGCCTGGAAAAACATAGGGCTTCTCTTCGTAACGCTCCTGGTCTGGTACGGGTGTTCTACAGCACCAACAGCAGGGAGGCAGTCCGAAGGGGGTGCCCTGAAGCCTCAGGGGAGGGCCCGATTTTATCAATCCCCCATGATTCGGGTGGGCATCGCCTACGCCTCCTCATTTGATCTTTACGCACCGGATTCTTTTTTCATCTTCAGCCGAAGTGGGTTGCTGTATCGGGGCGCCTCCGGAAACTACCACATCCGCTTTTTGAAAGGGCTGTCGCCCGAATGGGAACCCTATGCGTGGGTGGGTTCCACCTTTTCGCTGGATTCGGCGGTGGCCCTTAAGATCTCCTGGGAACTCCGGGGATACCCCCTGCGGGTGGAACACTGGGGCCGAGCCTTTCGGTTCCCCAGGGGCAAAGTGGATGCCCGGGAATACGCCCTCTTTGTGGGGCCCTTTGACAGCCTGGAGGTGATCCGACGCGATACCCTGCTGCAACCCTATCCCGTGTTCTGGATTCCCAAGGGTGAAGCTACCGGCTGGTTGGAGGTACTGGACGCCCAGGGGAATCTGTTGGTGCGATGTGCCAGTCCGGTTCGGTTTATTCCTACCCCGCAGGGGGACCATACCTTTCGGCTGTTGAATGTGCACCCGGGGATCCGTTTCGTGAGCTCCACGCCCCAGAACCTGCATCTCTTGGGCATCCTGGAGTTTCGGGTGGCCAGCGATTCCAATCTTCTGGTGATCAACGAGTTGCCCCTGGAGGAGTACCTGAAGGGCGTGGTGCCCCGGGAAATGTCGCCTTCGTATCCTATGGAGGCGCTCAAGGCCCAGGCCATCGTGGCCCGCACCTATGCCCTGTGGGCCTGGGACCGGGGCCGGAACTTCTGGGAACCCTTTGACCTGCCCGGGGATTACTCGGCCCAGGCCTACGGCGATATGGAAACCCACACCTACCAAACCGACATGGCCGTGTGGAGTACCCGGGGAAAGATCGTGGTGTACCAGGGGCGACCCATTGAGGCCCTGTTCCACTCCTGCTGTGGAGGACACACGGAGTCGGCAAAGGAGGTATTCGGCCACGATCGGGTGTACCTGCGGGGGGTGTTCTGTGGGCCGGAGCAGCCGTTCGCTTCGGAACCCCTGAGGATTTCCGTGCGCGATTGGCTGGAGCATCCGCCGGAGGTGTGCTACGGCCGGCCGGAAAACGCCCGCACTCCGGAGGCGCAGCGCAACTTCCGCTGGCGGGTACGCCTGGACCCGGCGGAGGTGCGGCGTCGGATCCTGCGGTTTACCGGCGTGGATGTAGGGAAGATTACCGCAATTCGGCCCCTGGAACGGGGTGTTTCGGGCCGCATCCTCAAACTTCAGATTGTGGGGACCCGGGGAGAGGTGGTGCTGGAGGGGCAGTACCGCATCCGCCGGGTTTTACGCAATCCACCCCTGAAGAGTTCCCTGTTTACGGTAGAGTTGATCCGGTCCCTGGGCGGCCTTCCCACCACCATCCTGCTGCGGGGTGGAGGCGCGGGCCACGGCGTGGGTTTGTGTCAGGTGGGGGCCGCCGGCATGGCCCGGGAAGGCTACCGTGCCGCCCAGATCGTGGAGAAGTACTATCCGGAAACCCAGATCCTCCGGGTGTACGGCGATTAACGGGTGGCCATGATGGAATACACGGCCACGATGGCCAGCGCAGCCTGGTACACGATGGACGCAAAGTCGCGGAGGATCACCCGGATGGGGGTGCGGGCGTAGGGCCGCCAGGGCACATACACGATGTCGCCGGGCTCCACATCCTGGGGATCCCGGGCCACCGCTCCCGAAGCCTTCACCACATAGAGGTGTTTCCGGTCGGCGCCCACCCGCGGGCCGCCGGCCAGCCGCAGGTAGTCCTCCAGGTGATACCCCGGCACATAGGCAAAGGCACCCGGATAGTACACGGCCCCCAGTACCTGGACCGTGGTGGGGCGGAGGGGGATGTGCACCGAGTCGCCGGGTTCCAGCGGCAGGGAGAGCCCGGCGGTGTCCACCATGGAAAAGCCCACGCGTCGGCGCTTTGCGGGGAGCACCAGGTGCACCTTCAGGGTTTCTGCCTCCTGGGGTTTCAAGAGGTAGGTGTCCAGGGTTTCGGGTAGAGCCTGGGCCGCCATGGCCACGATTTCCTGGCGTTTCTGGCGGAGATAGGCCTCCTGGAATTCCTTTTCCTCCTTGGTGAGTTCCGACTGCTGGAGCCCCATTTGCTGCCACAGGAGGTCCTCGTACAAAGCACCCTCCGCTTGTTTCCTGAATCCCTGGAACTGGCGGGCGGTGGAAAACCGATAGAGTTCCAGGCCGGCGAGATAGGCGTGTTCCGTAGGGCCGCCGGCCCGCTCAATCAGGTCGCGCAGGGTCTGGCCGGGTACGAAGGGGTAGTGGCCGGGATACCGAACCTCGCCCGTGATGATGACCTCCTGTTCCGGCTGCCACGCCCGGTGCCTGGGGACCAGCAACCGGTCGCCCGGCCGCAGGGGATACTGGCGGTCGGCCTCGGTGGTGAGGTTCAGCACCACCGTGCGGGCGCCCTCTCCAGGATCAATCCGGTACACCTCCACATGTTCCAGCGCCGCATAGGGTTTGGCGCCGCCGGCCTGAAACAGCAGGTCGGCCGCCCGAAGATTGGGCAGATAGGGGTAGGCGCCGGGTTGATACACGGCTCCCTGCACCCACACGGAGTCCGGGGCTCGCAGATCCTGCATGGCGTACACCCGCACGGTATCCCATTCGGCGAGCAAAAGGTCCTGGGAAGAATCCTGAAGGGCGCGGGTGACGCTGGCGAACAGCACCTGGGGGAAGCCGTCCTCCTGCTGCCGCAGGATCTCCACATGGTCCAGATAGGAGCCGGGTTTCCAGCCCGCGGCCGCCTGCAGAGCCTCCAGCAGGGTCATGCCCGGGTGCCAGGGATAGGCACCGGGCCGGAACACATTGCCCAGCACAGCCACAAACCGGCGCGGCTCGGCGGGCACGGGCTGCACGATCACCAGGTCGCCGTCCTGGACCCGCACGCGACGGGTACGGGCCCGGAGTTCCCGGGACGATAGGGGCGCCGGCAGGGTGATCTCGGTGACAACCCGGCGCTGGTGGTCTTCGGTGCGCTGGATCTGGATCCGGTGGGCGTCCGACCGAAAGGAGAGGCCTCCGGCATACTGCAGCACCTCCCACAGCGTGCTTGCTCCCCGGAGTTCGTAGATGGCCGGGCGACGCACGGCGCCGGCCACGGCCACCACCGGGCCGATGGTGGGCACGAACAGGATGTCGCCGTCCTCCAGGTGCAACACCTTTGGAGGTTTGCCGTGGATCAGGAGCCGGTAGAGGTCCAGGGTTCGGGCGCTGTCGGCGTTCTGCCGAAGAAGCCGGATGCGCCGCAGGCTCCCGGTTTTCTTTACACCCCCGGCCAGAATCAGGGGATCCAGCACATTGCTCACAGGGGAAAGGGTGTAGGTGCCCGGGCGTTCCACCTCACCCACAACATACACGCGCACCTTCCGAAGACCGCTCAGCGACACGGAAAAATCCACGCCGCTGAAGGCCTCGCCCAGGCGCTGGCGGATCAGACGGGTGGCCTCCGCAAAGGTCAGGCCCCACACATTCACCGGCCCCACCTTGGGCAGCACGATGACGCCACTCGGATCCACGGTGAAGGTGAACGACTCGTCAATCTTGCCCCACACATGCACGGTGATCTGGTCGCCGGGGCCGAGCCGATAGGTGCCACTCACCGGGGGCAGCACCTCGCTCTGGGAAAGGGCCTGGAGCATTTCGGAGGCCTGTTCAAACAGGTCGTAGCCGAACTGCTGCAGGTCGCGGGACACCGGGATCAGGGTATCGGTTCGGAAGGCCTGTTCAATGGTGGAGTATTCCGGCTTTTGGGGAACCCGCACGGTTTCGGGAACCAGCGGCAGGTACTGGGGCGTGGGGGGTGCTTGCTGCAAGCGCCGCAGGGAGTCCAGAAGGGCCTGGGCTTTGCCTCCCTGAAGCTGCTTCAAGAGATCCGGCGAGAGTTCCTGGGCCTGCAGCGCAAGGAACCCTCCGAGCAACAACAGGCCGAGCCAGCGGGCGATGCGGTGCTTCATGGGAGGATCAGATGTTGAATCCCAGAGCCCGAAGGGCCTCTTTGCCCTCTTCGGTCATCATGTCAATGGTCCAGCGGGGCTCCCACACGAGTTCCACCTCGGCCTCGGACACATCCTCCAGGGCCTCCAGGCGTTCTTTGACCTCCTGCTGGAGGTATCCGGCCAGGGGACAGCCCGGGGCGGTGAGGGTCATGCGGATCTTGACCTTGTCGCCCTTGATTTCAATGCCGTAGATCAACCCCAGGTCGTAGATGTTGACCGGGATTTCGGGGTCGTAAATCTGACGCAAAACTTCAACGATTTGTTCACGGGTCGGCATGGTACCTGCACCTCCTCAAAGGCCTTGGGAGCCCGAATTATACAGCCGGTAATAGGGCCATCGGCGATACAGGTGCAGGCCCGCCATGGCCGCCACGATGAATCCCACCCAGCCCATGTCCGGGTCCTGCAGGCAGCATCCCAGCACACCGAGCAGGATCACGAGGAGGCCGCCCGCGCCAGCGGCATAGGTCAGGGCGTCCATCCACGAAAGGCCCTGAAGGGTCAGGTAGTTGTTCCGGGGTGTGGACCAGAACCGGAGGCCGTCGGCCACCCACACGATGCCCAGGGGAAAGAGCAGCAGCATTTCCACCAGGGCGTCGCCGATCCAACCCCGGGACCAGAGCCGGGCCAGGGCGTGATAGCCCCACAGCGGAAACCACACGAGCCCCAAAACCAGGTTGATCCGGCTGTTACTCACGGGGTTCCTCACCACCGAGGTGGTGGCGGATGATCCTGCCTTCGATCATGTAAATGATGTCCTCGGCGATGTTGGTGGCGAGATCGGCGATGCGCTCCAGGTGCTTGGACACGGAGAGGGTGGAAATGTAGCAGCGCACGCAGTCGCAGTGGCTGCAGAGCTGGTCCACCACCTTCCGGTAGATTTCCAGGTGCAGGGCATCCACCTCGCTGTCGGCGCGGCACACCTGCCGGGCCAGGTCTGCGTCCAGGTTGACCAGGGCCTGCAGGCTGTTGCGGAGCATTTCCAGGGTTTTGTGGGCCATGCGGGTGAGGTCCACGGGCAGCTGGAACTCCGGATGCTGGGCCAGGAACAGAGCCCGCTCGGCGATGTTGGCGGCCAGATCGCCGATGCGTTCGAGATCGTTGTTGATCTTCAGCACGGCCACCACATAGCGCAGGTCAATGGCCACGGGTTGATACAGGGCCAGGATCTTGAGGCACTCCTCTTCCACCTCCACCTCTTCCAGGTCAATGGCCCGGTCGGTCTGGATCACCTGGCGGGCGAGGTCGGCATCGCGCTCCTCCACGGCGCGCACCGATTGCCACACTTGGTCCTCCACCCGGCGGCTCAGGGCCAGGATCTTGTCGCTCAGGCGTTGCAGTTCTCGGCGAAAGTGAACCGGCATCGGACACCTCATCCAAACCGGCCCGTGATGTAGGCCTCGGTTTGCTTGTTTTTGGGGTTGGTGAAGATCTGTTCGGTGGGGCCGAATTCCACGATGCGGCCGTTGTAAAAGAAGGCCGTGTAGTCGGAAATTCGGGCCGCCTGCTGCATGTTGTGGGTGACGATCACGATGGTGTACCGCTCCTTCAGCGATTCCACCAGGTCTTCAATGCGGGCAGTGGCCACGGGGTCAATGGCCGAGGTGGGCTCGTCCATGAGCAACACCTCGGGCTCCACGGCCAGGGCCCGGGCGATCACGAGCCGTTGCTGCTGGCCGCCGGAAAGGGCGTAGGCGGACTGGTGCAGTTTGTCCTTGACCTCATCCCAGAGGGCGGCGGCCTCCAGCGCCGCGCGCACCCGGTCTTCCAGTTCGCTTTTGGAAAGCCGGTAATGCAGCCGCAGCCCGTAGGCCACATTGTCAAAGATGCTCATGGGGAAGGGCGTGGGCTTCTGGAAGATCATGCCGATGCGCCGCCGCAGCTCAATGACATCCACCTCCGGCGAGAGGATGTTGACCCCGTCCAGGTACACGGCGCCCTCGGCCCGCTGGTCGCGGTACAGCTCAAAGATGCGGTTGTACACCCGGATATGGGTGGACTTGCCGCAGCCCGAGGGGCCGATGATGGCCGTGACCTTGTGGGCGGCGATGTCCAGGTTGTTGTCATACAGGGCCTGGAAGTCGCCGTAGTAGAAGTTGAGGTTACGCACCATGATCTTGGGGTTCGGGACGAACAGGGGGCGGGGCGGCTCCGCCCGCTCGCGGGTGGCGTTCCGGGAATTGAAGCGTTGCCGGAGGCTCTGGGTCCAGTTCATGGCGCTTTCCTGCCGCCCAAGAATATACGGGATACCAGGGTCAGAGCCAGCACGGAAAGGGTGATGAGCAGCGAGGCCCCCCAGGCCAGCTGTTGCCAGTTGGGATAGGGCGACAAGGCGTAGTTGTAGATGGTAACCGTGAGGTTGGCCATGGGTTTCAGGAGGGAGCGGGGCCAGTAGGGGCTGTTCAGGGCGGTAAAGAGCAGGGGGGCGGTTTCGCCGCTGATCCGGGCCACGGCCAGCAGCACGCCGGTGAGCAGGCCCGTGCGGGCGCCCCGGAGCAGGATGGCCACCATGCGCCAGCGGGGAGCCCCCAGGGCCAGCACGGATTCCCGAAGGGTATCGGGCATGAGCCGCAGCATGTCTTCGGTGGTCCGGACCACCACCGGCACCATGAGCACGGCCAAGGCCACGGCCCCGGCCAGGCCGGAGAAGCCGCCCAGGGGCACCACGAGCCAGGCCCACACAAAGAGCCCCACGATGATGGAGGGCACGCCCATCAGCACATTGACCACGAAACGCAGGGCTCCGCCTATGGGGTGATGCCGGCCGAACTCCGACAGGAAGATGCCGGCCAGAAGGCCCAGGGGAACACCGAACAGGGTGGCCAGCAGGGTCAGGATCAGGGTGCCCAGCACAGCGTTGCCCAGGCCGCCGCCGGGCACCCCCGGCGGCGCCGGACCCTTCAGGAAAAAGGTAAGGTTCAGGGCCGCCGCGCCCCGGCTCACCACGGTCCAGAGGATCCAGAGCAGGAAAAAGATGCCCACCACGGCGGAGAAGCCGGCAAACAGGCGCACCAGCCGGTCTATCCACAGGCGTCGGCGATGGGACTTCAGCCTCATGGTCCGGCCCCCATGCGGCGTTCCATGCGCTTGAGCCAGAGCAGGGCCAGCACCTGGATCACCAGGGACACGAGGAAGAGCAAGAGGCCGAGTTCAATCAGGGCGCTCAGGTACACGGGCTCCGAGGCTTCGGTGAACTCGTTGGCCAGGGTGCTGGTAATGCTGGTGCCCGGCGAAAACAGGGAAAGGGAGAGCCGGTGTTCGTTGCCGATCACGAAGGTGACCGCCATGGTTTCACCCAGGGCCCGGCCCAGGCCCAGGAACACGGCGCCCAGGAGGCCGCGGATGCCGTACCGCAGGATCACCCCGCGGGTGACCTCCCAGGTGGTGGCGCCGATGCCGTAGCCCGCCTCCTTGACCACCGCGGGCACCATCTGGAACACCTCCCGCATGACCGCACTCATAAAGGGCAGGATCATGAGGGCGAGGATGATGCCGGCGGTGAGGAACCCGATGCCGTGGGTCGGCCCCTGGAAAAGGGGCAGGAACCCGAGGGTCCGTTGCAACCACGGTTCCACATGGTGGGCCATGTAGGGGGCGAACACATACAGGCCCCACATGCCGTAAATGATGCTGGGGATGGCGGCCAGGAGTTCCACGGCCAGGCTCACGGGGGTGGCGAGCCACGGCGGGGCCAGTTCGGCCAGCAGCAGGGCCACCGCCAGGCTCAGGGGCACGGCCAGCACCAGGGCGATGAGGGTGGTGACCAGGGTGCCGTACAGGCTGGGCAGGGCTCCGAACTCGCCGGTGACCGGGTTCCAGATGTGCTGCACGAAGAAGCGCAGCCCCAGGTGCTGAAAGGCCAGGCGGGAATGGCCCACGAGCACCACGAAGATGCCGGCAATGAGCAGCAACACGAGCAGGGCCGCCGTCGTGCTCAGCAGCAGAAGCAGACGATCACCCAGGAAAAACCGTCGCCTCATCGCGGGTTGACGGGGGCCGGGAGGATTCCTGTGCCGCCCGGAACCTCACGGCTCACTCCCGGGGAGGCCACACGGGCCGGCCCTGGGCCCGGATTTCCCGCTGCCACAGGTCTTCCACCAGGGTCACCACCTCCGGCGGCACCGGCACATAGTGGAGCTTCCGGGCCACCTCGGCTCCCTCGTGGTAAGCCCAGTCAAAGAACTTGAGCATCTCCTGGGCCTTGTGGAAATCGGGCTGCTCGCGGTGCAGCAGGATGAAGGAGGCGCCGGTGATGGGCCAGGCGTCCGGCCCCGGCTGGTTGGTGAGCACCACATAGAACCCCGGGCTGTGGGCCCAGTCGGCGTGGGCCGCAGCCGCCTGGAAGGTTTCCAGCCGGGCCTCCACAAAGGCGCCAGCGGCGTTCTGGAGCTTCACGGGCACCAGGTTTGTTTGCACGGCATAGGTGTACTCCACATAGCCGATGGCGCCGGGGGTTTGCTGGACAAAGGCGGCCACCCCTTCGTTGCCCTTGCCCCCGATGCCGGTGGGCCAGCGCACGGCCTTGCCGGTGCCCACCCGGTTTTTCCAGTCTTCCGACACCTCGGACAGGTAGTGGGTGAAGATCCAGGTGGTGCCGGAGCCGTCGGCCCGGTGCACCACGGTGATCTCCTCATCGGGCAGGGCAAGATGGGGGTTCAGGGCCTGCAGGTCCGGGTGGTTCCAGCGCCGGATTTCACCCAGGAAGATGCGGGCCAGCACCTGGGGCGAGAGCTGGAGCTGGTTGGGCCCGACGCCCTCCAGGTTCACCACGGGCACCACGCCGCCGATCACCATAGGGAACTGCACGAGCCCGTCCTGTTCCAGTTCTTCAGGCGGCAGAGGGGCATCGGAGGCGCCGAAGTCCACGGTTTTGGCCCGGATCTGGGCGATGCCGCCGCCGGACCCGATGGACTGGTAATTGATTTCCACGCCGGTTTTCTGGGCATAGAGATAAGCCCACTGGGCGTACAGCGGATAGGGGAAGGTGGCACCCGCGCCCTGGATCCGGATTTTCTTTTGCGAAGAGCAGGAACCTGCCAGGGCCAGCAGGAGGGACACGAGAACCCCGAACACCGGCCCACGCAGCACACGGATACCCATAGAGCCTCCTTGTTGGGGCCTAAATTATCCAGGATGTTTCGCCGGGGCTGGGGTTGAAACCGGGCCCGGAATGGCGGATAACTCAAGGCTGGAGGATACGCGAATGGGTGCAGCAGACCGGTTGACCACTCCCGAGGTGCTGGGTGCAGAGGAACGCGAACTGGAACGCACGCTCCGCCCCCGCACCTTTGACGAGTTCATCGGCCAGGATCGGGTAAAGGAGAACCTGCGGGTTTTCGTGGAGGCCACCCGGCGCCGGGGGGAGGCGCTGGATCATGTGCTGCTCCACGGTCCCCCGGGCCTGGGCAAAACCACCCTGGCCCATATCATCGCCCGGGAACTGGGGGTCAATCTGCGGGCCACCTCCGGGCCGGTGCTGGAGCGCCCGGCCGACCTCGCCGGCCTGCTCACCTCGCTGGAGCCCCGCGACATCCTGTTCATTGACGAGATCCACCGGATTCCCCGGCCCGTGGAGGAGTACCTGTATGCCGCCATGGAGGAGTACCGGATTGATGTGCTCCTGGACCGGGGGCCGGGGGCCCAGTCCGTCAAGATCCCGTTGCCGCCCTTCACCCTGATCGGGGCCACCACCCGGGCGGGCATGATCACTTCGCCGCTGATGGCCCGCTTCGGCATCACCTTCCGGCTGGACTACTACACAAGCGACGAGATCTTTCAGATCCTGCAGCGCAGTGCCCGGATTCTGCAGGTGGCCTATACCGACGAGGGGCTCCGCGAGATCGCCCGCCGCTCCAGGGGCACGCCTCGCATCGCCAACCGGCTGCTGCGCCGCGTGCGGGACTTCGCCGAGGTCAAGGGCAACGGGACCATCGACCAGGAGATCGCCCGCTATGCGCTGGACCGCCTGGAGGTGGACGAACGGGGCCTGGACGAGATGGACAAGCGGATCCTGATCCGGCTCATTGAGACCTATCGGGGCGGGCCCGTGGGCCTGAAAACCCTGGCCATGGCCGTGGGCGAGGATCCCGAAACCCTGGAAGAGGTGTACGAGCCCTTCCTGATTCGGGAGGGGTTTATCCAGCGGACCCCGCGGGGGCGGGTGGCCCTGCCCCTGGCGTATCGGCACCTGAACCTACCCAAACCGGAGGATTTGTTCCATGACCGCTCGGGAACTGGCCCGGCACCTGAATGAGGTGCTGCGAGTTGCGGAGATCCCGGACCTTTCGTTGAACGGTCTTCAGGTGGACAACGAGGGTGAAATTGAGCGGGTGGGCGTGGCCGTGGACATTTCGGAACGCGCCGTGGCCGAGGCCATCCGCCGGAACATCCAGTTCCTCATCGTGCATCACGGCCTTTTCTGGGGCAAGGTGCTGCCCATCACCGGTCCCCTGTACAAACGGATCCGCCAGCTGGTTCAGGGGAATGTGGCCCTGTACGCCGCCCATCTGCCCCTGGACCTGCATCCCGAGCTCGGCAACAACGCCGTGCTGGTGCGCGACCTGAACTGGCCGGATGCCGGTGAGTTTGGGGAGTATCACGGCGTCAAGATCGGCCGACTGGTGGACTTCGAAGAGCCGCGCCCCCTGGCCGCCGTGCTGGCCGACTTGAACCGGTACTTCGGCACCGAGCCCGTTCTCTGGAATTTCGGGCCCGATACGGTGCGGACCGTGGCCGTGATCTCGGGTAAGGCCATCAGCATGCTGTCCGAGGTGGCCGAGGCCGATGTGGACCTGCTGGTCACCGGCGAAACCGACCACGCCAGCTACTGGGCCGCTTACGAGTACGGGGTGGATGTGGCCTTCTACGGCCACTACAACACCGAGCGCCTGGGCGTGCGGGCTGTGGGGGCGTATCTGGAAAAGACCTTCGGCCTGCCCTACGAGTTCATTGAACTGCCCACCGGGCTGTAGCCGGAGCCTCCCGGGTTGCCGGTGCCCCGCGATACTTCTGCTCCAGGATCAACCCGCTGATTAAGCCGTACAGGAAGAAGAGCTGCGGCGCCTCTCCGCGGTAAAAGGCGTAGTACATGGTAAGTGTGGGCACCAGCCAGGCCAGGTACAGGAGCGCCAGATGCACCACCGGCGGATCGCGGCTCTGGAGGGCGCCCCACAGCAACGTGAGGGCCCGCCAGATGGCATAGAGGTAGGGCAAAAACCCCACCAGTCCAAAGAAGTAGAGCAGCGAGTAGTAGGATCCGTGGCCGCCTCCGGCCAGGTTTTTGAGCACGAACTCCGAAGCGGCCTCCCGGGGGATGAACTCCGGAATGAAGACATCGGGTTTGAACCCCACACCGAGGATGGGGTGCTGGGCGATTTGCTTGAGCATCAGCCGGTGCACATAGAACCGAACCGTGGAGATCTCCTTTTCCGTGCCGGTGATGCGGAACACCCGGCGGTACGCCGGGGGCACGATCTCGGGATTAAGGGAAACCGCGGTGAAAACCAGAAGGAAACCCACCAGCACAAGCACCACCACCAGCATCTGGCGTCGGTACCGGTACAGCGTGATGAGGAGCAGCGAAAGCACGGTGCCCCAGAACACGGCCCGGCCGCCGCTTAACAGCAGGGCAAAGGCGAAGAACAGGCCCAGGGGAACCCGGTATCGCCCCCGAAGCCCCAGGGGATTGAAAACCATCAGGATCAGGCCGAAATAGGCCGGAATCTGCAGCATCAAGAACCGGACCACACCGCTTCGGGGGTCCACCAGGATCCGCCAGGCCTTGATGCCCGTGAACCCCAGACGGTCCAGGAAGAGGTATACCGAGGGAATGTAGTAGGCGAGCACCCCGATGACAGCGGTGAGTAAGGCGGCCAGCAGCACGCTCCAGAAAATCCGGCGGCGGCCCTCGGGGTGCATGCTCTCGTCGGCCACCATGATCATCAGCAGGAAGTCAATCACAAAGCGGTAAAAGAGCAGGAAGCCGCCGCTGCCCCCCAGGCGGGAGGTGAGCACCGGGTTCCGGAAGTACTGGCCCACAAGCACCAGCATGAAGAGGCCGGTGGCATACAGCATGGGGTTCGCCTTCAGGTTCAGAGCCAGGACGGGCTCCATCTTTTCCCGTTTGGCATACAGGAACATGACGAACACAAAGGGCACCAGGGGTTCGTGCCAGAGGAGGGGAGGACCTCCGGCAAAGTGGGGGAACAGCATGTACCCGGTGATCGAGGCCAGACTGATGTACAGCCCCCACCGATAGTTGATCAGGGTCAGGAGCAGGAAGAGGCCGAAGAGCAATAAGGGCCAGGACTGCATGACTGTGGGCTATTATACCCCCTGGCCGGGCCCCCAGAGGTCGGCCACCGGGCAGCCGGTGCAACGGGGAGAACGACGGCAAAAGTGTTTTCCCACGGCCACCAGGAGGGCGTGAAACTCCTGGTACAGGGGCACCGAGCGAGGCAATTGATCCTCCATGAACTTCCGGAGCCCTTCGTAATCCGGGGGCAGCGGGAACCCATGCCGGCTGAGGATGCGGCGGGTATAGGCGTCCACTACGAACACCGGCCGATGGAAGGCGTACAGCAGGATGGAATCGGCGGTTTCCGGCCCGATGCCCTTGAGGCGGAGCAGTTCCCTGCGCAGGGTTTCGGTGGGCAGGCTTCGGAGCCCCTCCTCGCCCCCGTGGGCGAGCCACCAGCGGGCCAGGTCCCGGGCCCGCCGGGCCTTCTGCCGGTAATAGCCCGAAGGCCGCAGCAGTTGCTCCAGTTCCTCCAGGGGCGCCGTTGCCACGGCTTCGGGTTGGAGCCAGCCGCGGTTGCGCAGGTTCCGGAGGGCCTGCTCTACATTCCGCCAGGCCGTGTTCTGGGTGAGGAGCGCCCCCAGGGCGATTTCAAAGGCCGAATCTCCGGGCCACCAATGCTGGGGCCCCAGGGCCTGGAGGAGGTGGCGGTACAGCGGAAGCAGGGGCCGATTACCGCTTTTTCCGGGCGCCGCCATCCTCCACGATGAAGAGATAGCCCACGGTTTCGCCGGGATCTACCACGGGTTCGCCGTGTTCGTCCCGGGGCCAGGCGTCCAGCGGCCGGTCAAAGCGCGAGCCGGTGGTTTGATTCTCCTTTTCCAGGGTACGCAGCAACCGGCGCAGACGATTTTGCCAGTGTTCCATGTTTTCCGGCCGAAGGTCCACCCACTCGCTGTGGGCCCAGCGCTGGATCTGTTCCTCGGTCGCCTGCCAGGTGGTGCGTTCCCAGTGTTTGTCCAGAAGGGTGTCCCGCCGGCGGGCGAAGACCAGCTTCGGGCCGGGCAGCAGCACTGCAAGGCCCACCGCCAGGATCTCCTGCAGGAACCGGGGGTGCTCCTCCAGGTAAGCGATGAGTTGCTGGCTCAACGACTCCGGCGAGCGAGCCAGCACCCGGGGGATCGTGCCAAACACCCGTTTCAGGAGTTCCGCCTCAAAGAGCAGCTTGGAAAGCCTTGGAGGCCCAAGGATCTCAAAGGCCACCGAGTCCAGGCCCGTGCGTTCCATTTCCCGGTGCATCCTGTGGATCACCAGGGGCCGGAGGAAGGCGGCACGGTAGGTGGGCCCCATCACCGAGGCATCCAGGGCCGACACCACATCAAAGGAGGTGTTGTCGCCCTTGATCTCGTCCAGCACCACCTCGGCGATCTCCTCGGGGGTTACGGCCTCCATCTGCCGCAGGGTCGTGATGGCCTTGAATTCCTCCAGCGAAAATACGCCGTTTTCGCCGGTATCCACAAACACGGCCTTCAGGTATTCGTCGCCGGCCGGGCTTTCGGGCAGGCGTTTGAGGTCAAAGGTCTGGCCCGGCTCCAGGGGCATTGCCTGGTCCAGGGTGACCCGGTACAGGGGAAACTCCCGGCCCCGCTTGCGGATTCGCCCCGATCGGATGGCCTTCCAGGCGATGAGGGCGGCGGGTTTGATCTCCTTGACCACCGGGCCTCCGGGTGTGCGATCGGCCAGGAACAGGAGCAGGGAATGGGCCCCGGCCACGGCGGACTTGGAAAGCAGTACCCGCGACGGCCGTTCCTCGCCGTGGGTGTAAGGAATATTCAGGCCCATGCCGCCGGTGCCGGTGGTACCCACCTTCAGGTAGAGTTGCACCCCTGCGTCCACCATGGCCCGGTGCATGATCTGCACATGGCGCACGAGTTGCGGGATGTACAGGGTGGAAAGCAATCGCCGCACCATGTTCTTCAGGGCCGCTTCGTCGCCGTCCCCCAGGAGTTCGCGGGCCTGCCGGGCCGTGGTGTACACATCCTGATACGCCAGGGCCGTGGCGGTGTTGATGGTGTCCACGATCAGGTGGGGCTTATGGCGCAGGATCATGCGGTACACCGTGGAGTTTTCCAGGATCTCCGGAGACAGTTCGTTCAGGATGTCGTCCATCAGGGCTTCCTGGCAGGCCGGGTCGGCCTGCAGTTCCCACCAGGCCCGGTCCTTGAACTCCTCCCGCACGAAGATGTTGCCGTACTCGGTGGCGAATTCCACCTCCACCTCCTGGAATTCCTCCTGGAGTTCGCGGACCGCCTCCTCAGCCTCTTCCTGTTTCAGGGAGGCGATGATGAGTTTTCTGGGGTGTTCCCGGTCTTCCAGCAACTTGCGGGCAATGGCCATGCCCACCTCTCCCGCTCCGCCGAGGAGCAGGATGGTTTTGCCCTGAATGTCCATACCAACCTCCTGAGGTTTTCAGTCTTTGGGCCGAACCAGGCGGAACAGGCGGCGTTCAAAGGCGTCAAAACGGTCTTCCACGCCCGACACCACCTCGCCCAGCAGGCCCAGGGTCAGGGAAATGGCACCCAAGAGCAGCAGCAGAATGACGAGATACAGAAGCGGCCGGTAGCCGTGGTGCAGGCCGTACCGCAGCCAGAGGGCGAAAAGCCCCACGGCCAGGCCGGCGATGAAGAACACCGCACTCAGGGTTCCCAGGTAGAGCAGGGGTTTGCGCATCACCGTCAACTGGAACTTCACGGCCAGGAGATCGGCGATGCCGACCACGATGCGCCAGAAGCCGGTGTACTTGCTGCGGCCCGCGCGGCGCGGCCGCAGGAGAACCTTTTCCTCGGTGATCGTAAACCCCCGTTCCACGGCCAGGGGCACGATGTACCGGTGCCAGTCTTTGCGCAGGGCCAGCAGGTAAAAGACCTCGGCGCGGATGGCCTTCATGGCGTTCATATCGTGAACCGGCAACTGGAAGAGTTTGCGCGAGAGCCAGTTGTAGATGCCCGAGACCACACGCTTGGGGTAGTCGCCCTGTTTCCAGCCCACGGCCAGATCGTACCCTTCCTTCAGGACCTTTTCGGCGAGTTTCAGGGCGTCGTCCAGGGTGTACTGGAGATCGGCGTCAAACACCACAAAGACCTCGCCGGTGGCCAGGCTGGCTGCGGTGACCAGCGCGGCGGTTTTGCCCAGGTTTTTGGAGTGGCGGCCGAGTTTGACGAAGGGCTGGAGCCCGGGCCGGCGCTGGAGTTCCTGTTGCAGGGCCTGGTACGTGCCGTCCCGGGAGCCGTCGTCCACGATCACGGCCTCCAGATCTTGCGGGGTGAGCCGCCGGGCCCGGATAAAGGCCTCCAGTTCTTCCAGCAGGTACGGCACCACCTCCCGCTCGTTGTAGGCCGGGATCAGCAGGCTCACCCTGGCCATGGCTCCCTTTAAAAGCCTCCGGCAGCCACCAGCACCATCTGTTTGGGCTGCAGATACTTGCGGGCTACCCGCACCACATCCTCAGGCCGCACCTGCCGCAAAAGCCGGATCTGGGCCAGGTCGTACTCGTAGCCCGGATCCAGGTACTCATAGAGCGACAGGAAGTAGGCCTGGTTGATCTTCTTCTGGTGGTACCGCAGGTGGCTGCCCCAGGAGGCGTTGACCACCCGGCGGATCTCCTGCTCGGTGGGCGGGTTCTGTACCAGCGACTCCAGCATTTCCTGCATGCCCTTCCGGGCTTCGGCGTACTTGTGGGAACTGGTGCCCATCACCAGGGCGAACACGCCCACGCCCGGGCTGTAGAACCGGGTGAAGGCGCCCAGCCGATAGGCCAGGCCGCGTTTCTCCCGCAGTTCACCGGCCATGCGGTCGGAGAGGACCATGGCGGCCACCCGCAGCGCCGGCGCATCCAGGTCGCGGAGCCCCGGAATCTTGGTGCCCATGTAGATGTAGGCCCGTTTGCCGGGCACCGGGATTTCCACCGTCTGGGGCTCCACCGGCTTCAGGGCGGCTGTGTCCGGGGCCAGGTTCGCCGAGCCCGACCAGTCGCCGAACAGTTTCCGCACCCGTTCCAGAACCCAGGACGCCGGCCGATCCGACACGATGGTCAGGATGCAGTTCGCCGGCACATAGGCGGCCTGGTAGTACCGCACCAGATCATCGCGTGTGATCTCGGCCACCGATTCCGGCGTGCCCAGGATGGGGTGGGCCAGGGGAGAACCCTGGAACAGCAGGCTGTAAAAGCGGTTGCGGGCCACCTTGTCGGGGATGACCTGGCTCTCGCGGAGGGTGGCCAGCACCCGGGCCTTGATCCGGGCCAGTTCCTTTTCCGGAAAGGTCGGCCGGCGAACCAGCAGGGCAAAGAAGTCCAGGGCCGGCTCCAGGTTTTCGGAGAGCACCTTGAAGCGGACATAGGCGAAGTCGCGGGAGTTGTAGTAGTCGTCAAAGGGGAAGTAGGGGTTGTCGTGGGTTTTCAACTGGGCGCCCAGTTCCTCAATGCGCCGGGCGATGGCCTGGCGGTCCAGGTCGCCCGCCCCCTGGTCCAGCATCATCTGCACCAGGTTGCTTTCGCCGGGTTTCTTCTCAAAGGCCATCCGGTGGCCCACCAGGAGGTGGATCGCACTGACCGGGCTTCCGGGCACGGTTTTCACGATCACCGTAAGCCCGTTGGGCAGGACGGTTTTGACAATGGGTTTTTCGGTTTTTTGAACGCAGCCCAGGGCCAGCACCGCGGCAGCCATAAGCCCCAGGCCGGCGGCTCTCAGGGTGTTCATCGGGCACCTCCCGGTCCTACGATGACGGCCACATACCGCAGGGGCTGGAACACGGCCTGCCCCGCTGCCAGCACCTGGTCCCGCGATACCTGCCGGATGCCGTCGTAAAAACGCTGGTACAGGTCGTAGCTGCCTCCGAGGGCCACCCAGTAGGCCAGGTACATGCCCTCGTAGGTGAAACTCTCCGTGGTAAAGTAGTGGTCGGCCACGAGGGCCGTTCGGGTCCGGCGCACCATGTCATCCGTGATCCAGGAAAGGTCGGACAGGGTGTTCTGGAGGATCTGGAGGATCCGCCGGGCGTCCGCCGGGGAATTGGGCTTTGCGGTCAACTGCAGGGTGTTGAGCCCCAGGTGCTTTTCGTAGGAGAAGTAGGCTTCCACGGCCAGGGGATGGTCGCCTGCCACCACCTGCTGCAGGAACGGGGAGTCGCCCTCGCTGTTCAGGAGTTCTACAAGCACCTCCAGGGCCGGGGCCCGGGGATCGTCGGGAGGGAGCGCCGGCAGGGCCACCATCAGGTAGGTGCTGGGGAATTGCCAGGTTTTCTGAACCACCCGCGTGCCTTCCGGCTGGAAGGGAGGAATCTCGGGGGCAGGCGGCAGAGGTGTGTCGGGGGAGGGGCCGTAGGCGTCTTCCAGCACCTTCACGATGTGGTCCGGGTCAAAGTCGCCGATCACGATGGCGATCATGTTGTCGGGCCGGTAAAAGGCTTTGTAGTAGCGGTACACCGTGCCGCGTTTCACCCGGAGGATTTGCTCTTCGTATCCCAGCACGGGCTTGGCGTAGGGGGTGCCGGCGTAGGCGATGCTTCGGAAGAGTTCGTCGGCCACCTCCGAGGGGCGGGCCCGGTCCTTGTGCATCTCTTCAATCACCACCTGGCGTTCTTTTTCCAGTTCGTGCTCGGGCAGGATGGAGTGCATCAACATGTCGGCCTGGTTTCGGATGCCGTCGTCAATGAACTCCGAGGGGCCGTTGATGAGGTAGGCGGTGAAGTCGTGGCGGGTGAAGGCGTTGAAGTAGATGCCCCGTTCGTCGAAGCGATCGCGGATCTGTTCGCGGGTTTGGGTTTCGGTGCCGTCAAAGAGCAGGTGCTCCAGGAAGTGGGTCATGCCCAGGGTGGAATCGGCTTCGTACACCGCACCGGATTTGACCACGACCGTGACATCCACCAGAGGGGCGGAGTGGTCCTCCTTGAGGATCACCCGCATGCCGTTGGGGAGGACCCGCTCCTGCACCGTGGCGGTAAGGAGGAGCAAAGGCAGGAAAAACCCCATGATTGAGACCTCCGAGGTTCGGTTTCGCAAAATTTTACGGCATTTCAAAGAAAACCCGGTCCAGGCAGAGCCCGTGGGGCGGCGCCACCACGAAGCGCACCCGCTCGCCCTGGAGCGCACGGTGCAGGGTGTCGGGCGGCAGCCGCCCGGCCGCGGTCAGCACCATGGTGCCCACCAGGATGCGCACCATTTTGTAAAGAAACCGGGGCGCCACGATGGTGTACCTGGCCTCATCGCCCTCCAGGTGCCAGCGAGATTCCAGCACCTGGATCCGGGTGTCCTCCCGGCGGTCCACGCTCAGGGGGCCGAAGTCGTGTTCCCCGAGGAGCAGCGGCGCCAGGGAATGCAGCACTTCCGGATCAAGGGGCAGGGGAAACTCCCAGGCGTAGCGCCGGCGCAGGGGCGACCGCCCCCGCACCAGGCGGTACCGGTACCGCTTGGCCCGCGCCGCGTATCGCGGATTGAACCCCTCAGGGGCCCGCACAACGCGGTGGATCCAGAGGTCGTCGCCGGTGAGGGCGTTCAGAGCGGCCTGCACCTCGGCCGGATCCCGGGCCTGATGGGTCCAGAGGGCGGCCACCTGGTGCCGGGCATGCACCCCCCGATCCGTGCGGGAGGTGCCGATGATCCGGATCTCCTGATCGGGAAACAGGCGGCGGGCGGCTTCCAGCAGTTCGCCCTGCACCGTGCGGTGCTGCGGCTGGATCTGCCAGCCGAAGAAGTCGGTGCCGTCATACTCCAGGTCCAGCCGGTAGGCCACGGGGTATCGGCTCATGCCCGGTTGCGTCCGCGCCAGTACAAAAGCGCGGCCAGGGTGACGAGGGCCACCCAGGCCAGCGGAGGAAAGCCCACGCCCGCCGGAAGGCGAAGGCCCAGGGTGAGGGCCAGGGCGATCAGGATGCCGGTCAGCGCGTCGCCTGCCACGAGCCCGGAGGCAAAGAGAACCCCCTGCTGGGTGTGGCGGGTGGCGTACGCCACCAATCCTCCCACCGCCAGGGAGGTGGAGAGTTCCAGGGGCAGGTACAGGCCCACGGCAAAGGGCAGCGAGGGGATTCCCAGCAGTTCTACGGTGAGGGCGGTGAACACCCCGGTGCCCACCAGGAACCAGGGCAGGTTGCCCTCAAACACGCCCTTGACCACTAAGGACATCAGGGTGGCCTGGGGCGCCGAGAGTTCCCGGGAGCCGATGGTGTAGGCGTGGTGCAGGAGATACAGGGTCCAGCCGATGAAGACCGCGGAGGTGAGCACGCCCACGAGTTCGCCGATCTGCTGTTTCCAGGGCGTGGCCCCCACCAGAAAGCCGGTTTTCAGGTCCTGGGCTGTGTCGCCGGCGATGGCGGCCGCGATACACACCACCGCCCCCAGGGTGAGCACCTTCAGCATACCGGCTGCGCCGCTGGCCCCCAGTTTCACGAAGATCAGGGCGGTGACCAGCAGGGTGGCGATGGTCATGCCGGAAACCGGGTTGGAGGAACTGCCCACGATCCCCACGATGCGGGCCGACACCAGCACAAAGAGGAAGGCGAAGAGAACCGAGAACAGGGCCCCATAGAAGCCCAGGCCGAACCAGGGGCCGAGCCAGAGGAGCAGGAACCCGAGCGTCACCCCCAGCAGAACCCAGGCCAGAGGCAGGTCGCGGCGGCTCTGGCCCAGGCGGAGGTTCCGGAGGGTGGCGAGGATGGCCGGGAAACTGCGCAGCAGGCTTACGATGCCGCCGGCCAGCACGGCGCCGGCACCGATATAGCGGATCCGGGTGTGCCAGATCTCAAACACCTGGTCGGCACCGTGGAGCGGGATCGCCTGAAGATGGGCGATCAGGGGGATGAACACGAACCAGCCCAGCACGCCGCCGGCGAGAACCAGAGCCGAGATCCGGAGCCCCAGGATGTAGCCCACCCCCACCAGGGCCGGTGAAAGGTCCACGCCCAGCACGGTTTTCAGGGGTCGGAGGAACACCGAGGGGGCGCCGGGATAGAGCCGGAATCCGGCGGGCAGGAGTTTCAGCAGGGCGCCCAGTCCCGTGCCCAGGAACACCTCGCCGGCCTTCCGGCCGCCCTCTTCTCCGGCCTCCAGCACCTCGGCGCAGGCCGTGCCCTCGGGATACGGCAGGGTTTCGTGTTCGTCCTCAATGAGGTGCTTGCGGATGGGCACCATCAGCAGCACCCCCAGAAGCCCTCCGGTGGCAGCCACCAGGAAGATGAGGAACAGCGAAGGATTGAGCCCCAGCAGGATCAGCGCCGGCACCGTGAAGATGACCCCGGCCGCCAGGGATTCGCCGGCCGAGGCGATGGTTTGCACGATGTTGTTCTCCAGGATGGTGCCGGAACGCAGCAGCCCCCGCAGGATCGCCATGCTGACCACAGCGGCGGGGATGGACGCCGAAACGGTCATGCCCGCCTTCAGACCCAGATAGGCGTTGGCGGCACCAAAGACAACGGCCAGCAGCACGCCCAGCACCAGTGCCCGCAGGGTGAACTCCCGGGAATCCACCACAGGCCTCCTTTTTGACGGGCGAAGTTTACGCCCCGAAGCAGGCGGGGGCAATGCCGGGCCTATCCCAGGTTCCGGGCCAGGCGCTTCAGCCAGGTGAGGTACCGCTCAAAGGCCTGTCGCCCCTCGGGTGTGAGCCGACACACGGTGTTCGGCTTCTTGCCCAAGAACCGTTTCCGGACCTCCACATAGCCCGCGGCCTCCAGTTTGGCCAGATGAGCCGAGAGGTTGCCCTTGGTGAGGCCTGTGGTCCGGAGCAGATAGAGGAAATCGGCCTCCTCCACGCCGTAGAGCACGGCCAGGATGGCCAGCCGGGCGGGTTCATGCACCAGCCGATCCACCTGGCGAATCTCCTGGAACAGCTCTTCAGCCATGGGGTGCCTCCTGAAGGCGCCGGCGGAACCGCAGCCAGTTCCAGAGGCCGCTGAAGCAGAAAAAGAGGCCGATGGTGCCCAGGATCAGGTGCAGGGCGGCCGTGGCGTTGAGGGGGAAAAGCGCGAGCACCAGCCCTTCCACCAGGGCCAGGGTGCCGATCACCAGGAACCGCCGGAGCCGGGTATACCGGTACAGGGCCAGGAGAAAAATAAAGAGGGGAAGCCCGGCGATCGCCGCTCCGAAGTGGGGCGGATTCCAGGCCGCCACCACGACGAGGAGGATCAGGGTGAGGAAGAACGCGCCGGCCCACCGCCAGTCGCGGTCCTGCCGGGGTGTGGCGTAGCCGGCCACGGGCCACACATACCGGGCCTTGAGCCGGCGGATCAGGAGGTTTCCGCCCACGATGAAGACCCCGAGCCACACTGTCCAGGCCAGTTGCCATCCCATGTTCCGGGGTGCCGGCAGCATCTCTTTCTGGAACCCGAGAAAGCCGAGGATTAGCAGGCCGAGCCCCGAAACGATCTCGGTAATACCGTCTTCCCACCAGGCGCTGCGGGCGCGCCGCATCATTTCCTGAACCTGCGGGGTACGGGATGCTTCTGCAGCCATGGTTGCCTCCTTTTTGCGAACCTGTTTTTTACCCATACCGGTTTGCAGTGTAAACCATAGGGGCGGGGATGTCAAGGGGAATGGAGGAGGGGGTTTGCAAAGGCAAAGGCGGCCGAGTAAACTAAGCGTTCATGGATCTCCAGGCGTACCTTCAGGAGCAGAAGGCTCGGGTGGATCAGGCGCTGGATCGCCTGTTGCCTCCGGAAGACCGGGAACCGCAGGTGTTGCACCGGGCCATGCGGTACACCCTGTTCGCCGGGGGCAAGCGGCTGCGGCCCATCCTGGCGCTGGCGGCCTTTGAAGCCGCCGGGGGCACCGATCTCCAGCAGGTGCTCCCCCTGGCCTGCAGCCTGGAACTGATCCACACCTTTTCGCTGATCCACGACGACCTGCCGGCGATGGACGACGACGATTTCCGCCGGGGCAAGCCTTCCAGCCACAAGGTGTTCGGCGAGGGAATGGCCATCCTGGCCGGCGACGCCCTGTTTGCGGCGGCCTTTGATGTGGCCCTGCAAGCCCCGTTGCCGCCGGAGGTCCTGGTGCGCGCCCTGCGGGAGTTGACCTGGGCCTCGGGGCCGGAGGGGATGATCGGCGGTCAGGTGGAAGACCTAGAGGCCGAGGGGCAGCCGCCCACCCCCGAGCGGGTCCTGCGGATCCACCGCAAGAAAACCGCGGCGCTGATCGCCTCTTCCCTGGCCATCGGCGGGATCGCCGCCCGGGCCCCGGAGACCGATGTGCAGGTGCTCAAGGAGGCCGGCCTGGCCATGGGGCTGGCCTTCCAGATCGTGGACGATCTCCTGGATGAGATCGCCTCGGAAAAGGAACTCGGAAAGCGGGCCCATAAGGATCGTGCCCGGGGCAAGTGCACCTATCCCCGGGTGTTCGGCCTGGAGCGCTCCCGCGAGGATGCCCGGGCCTACGCTCGCCAGGCCCGGGAGATCCTGTATCGGGGCTTCGGCCCCCGGGCCCAACGGCTCATGGAAATCGCCGATTTCATCGTGGAACGATCGTACTGATGTTCGTGCTCAAGCAGATTTTCACCAACGCCTACCTCTGGTTGCCCCTGCTCACCGGTGTGGGGGTGCAGGTGTTCAAGTTTCTATACCACTGGGCTCGCGAGCGGACACCCAACTTTGAGTGGCTCGTGGCCACCGGCGGCATGCCCAGCGCCCATTCGGCCTCGGTGATGGCCCTGTCCACCCTGGTGGGCCTGCGCCAGGGCTTTGATTCGGTGCTGTTCGGCGTCACCCTCTACTTCAGCCTCATCGTGATGTACGACGCGGCGGGCCTGCGCCGCGCCGCCGGCAAACAGGCAGCCGTGATCAACCGGATGCTGCGGGAGTTTTCCCAGTTTCACCGGGTAGAGGATGCCCACCTCAGGGAACTCCTGGGCCACAGCCCCACCGAGGTGCTCGTGGGGGCGGTGCTGGGGGTGCTGGTGGCTGTGATTTTTGAGGGGGTCCACGCATGAGCGGTCTGCAGGACCTGATTCTCCTGGCATTGCCCATCCTCTGGGCGATTACGATCCACGAGTTCGCCCACGCCTGGACCGCGGATCGCCTGGGCGACCCCACACCCCGGTCGGCCGGCCGCCTGACCCTGAACCCGCTGCGGCATCTGGATCCCATCGGCACCCTGCTCTTTTTCATCGTGCGCATCGGCTGGGCCAAACCCGTGCCGGTGAACCCCCTGTACTTCCGCCGGCCCCGGCGGGACATGGCGCTGGTGGCGGTGGCCGGCCCGGTGTCCAATGTGCTCTCGGCCTTTGTGTTCGGATTCCTGGCCCGCGTGTTGCCCCTGTCGGGGCCGGGCCACCTGCTCCTCGTGTACTTCGTGTACATCAACCTGGTGCTGGCCTTTTTTAACCTGATCCCCCTGTTTCCCCTGGACGGCTGGACCGTGCTGAAGTTCTTTTTGCCCCAGGAGCCCTGGGTGTGGACCCTGCAGCGGTCCGGCCCGATTCTGCTCCTCCTGTTGCTGGTGCTGCCGGCTTTCGTGGGCATCAATCCCATTGCCTGGGTGCTGCAGCCCCTGCTCCGGATCGGCTTACAACTTACCCTGGGAGGAGCGATGTAAATGGGTGTTCGGATCGTAAGTGTGGGTGCCTATGTGCCGGAACGGGTCCTGACCAACCAGGACCTGGAACAGATGGTGGACACCTCGGACCAGTGGATCGTGGAACGGACCGGCATCCGCGAGCGGCGGATCGCGGCCGACCACGAGGCGACCTCCGACCTGGCGTATCACGCGAGCGTGCGGGCTCTGGCGCGCGCGGGTCTCCAGCCCGAGGACCTGGACATGGTGGTGGTGGGCACGGCCACCCCCGATATGCTGTTTCCAGCCACGGCCTGCCTGGTGCAGGCGCGCCTGGGCATCCAGGGCCGGCCCTGTTTTGATGTGGAGGCCGGGTGCCCGGGGTTCGTGTTTACCCTGGAGGTGGCCCGGGCCATGCTCAGCCTGAACAACGGCTATCGCCGGATCCTGGTGGTGGGTGCCGATACCCTGAGCCGGATCACCGACTGGACCGACCGCAATACCTGTGTGCTCTTTGGAGACGGTGCCGGCGCCGTGGTGGTGGAACGCCACGACGGCGACCGGGGAATCCTGGCCACCGTGCTGGGGGGCGACGGCACTCTGGGCGACCTCCTGTACCTGCCCGCGGGCGGCTCGCGGAAGCCGGCTTCGCCGGAAACCGTGGCCAACCGCGAGCACTACCTCAGAATGGAGGGGCGCGAGGTGTTCCGCCACGCCGTGCTGCGGATGCAGGAGGCCTCGCTGGCGGCCTTGGAGAAGGCCGGGCTCCGGCCCGAGGAGGTGGACTGGCTGGTGCCCCATCAGGCCAACTGGCGCATCATCGACGCCACAGCCAAACGGCTGAATCTGCCGCCCGAGAAGGTGTATGTGAACATCGACCGCTATGGCAACACCTCTGCCGCCTCCATCCCCCTGGCCCTGGACGAAATGGTGGAACGGGGGCTGCTCCGCGAGGGGCAGATCGTGCTGCTCGTGGCCTTCGGCGCCGGGTTCACCTGGGGAGCCACGGTGATCCGCTGGTAAACCCATGCAGGTGCTGGTCGCAGGATGCAGCGGCTTCGTGGGAACGGCCCTCCGGCGCCGGTTCCAGCGGGCCGGCATCCGGCTCCTGTGCCTTTCCCGCCGACCTCAGGCTCCGGAAGAGGGGGTGGTATGGCTACAGGGGGACGCCGCCGAACCCCCGGAAACCTGGCGCCCGACACCCCAGGGCCCCATCGACGCGGTGGTCAACCTGGTGGGCATCCTGCGGGCCTTCCCCCGGCGAGGCATGACCTTTGAACGGGCCCATGTGGCGGTGACCCGGAACCTTTTGAACTGGGCCCGGGAGGCCGGCATCCCCCGGTTCCTCCAGATGAGTGCCCTGGGCATTGAGGAGGCCCAAACCCCTTACCAGCGCACCAAACTCCAGGCCGAGGCCCTGGTGCAGGAAAGCGGCCTGCAATGGACCATCTTTCGGCCTTCGGTGATCTTCGGCAAAAGCCCCACCGGCCGGGACGCCGTGGGCCTGCTGATGAAGTACATGACCTGGCTCCGGGTTCTGCCGTACTTCGTGGCCGACGCCCCCTACGAGCTCCAGCCCGTGTATGTGGGTGATGTGGTGGAGGGGTTCTGGAAGGCGCTCCAGGACGACGGGGCCGTGGGGCGCATCTGGAAGATCGGCGGACCCCGCAGGTACACCTACAAAGAGTTCCTGGCCACCCTGGCGCAGCGGGTGCCCGGGCCGGTGCTGCTGGTGCCGGTGCCCGAAGGCCTGATGCTGAAGGTTTCGGCCGTGCTGCAGCATCTGCCCTTCTGGCCCATTACCCCGGATCAGATTCGGATGCTGCGGGGCCGCAATGTGGCGCCGGAGGCCGGGACCTACTTCGCCTGGCTGGGAATCCGCCCCAAAACCCTGGAGGAGTACCTTGACGGAAGACTCCCGGATGAAGAAAACGGCTGAGGACCTGCTGCGCCTGAAGCGCACCCTGCGCACCGGCTGGGACTACTACGGCTACGGCCCGCCGGAAACCGTGGCGGCCCACAGTTTCGGCGTGGCCGTTCTGACCCTGCTCCTGGGCCGGGCCCTTCGGGCGCGGGGGGTGTCCCTGAACCTGGAGCGCGCCCTGATAATGGCGCTGATCCATGAGGCTGGAGAAGCCCGGATCGGAGACCTGCACCTGGAGGCCCGGCGGTGGATCGGGCCGGAAACCGTGGAGGCGGGCGAGCGACGCGCGGCCGCCGAAGTGCTCCAGGAAGGCGACTTGATTGCCCTGTACCGCGAGTTTGAGGCCGCCGAGAGCCTGGAGGCACGGCTGGTGCGGGCCGCCGACAAACTGGAACTCCTGCTGGAGGCGCGGGAACGGGCCCGCAGCCCCCACGAGGTGGTGCGCACCATCTTCTTTACGCCGGAATCTCGCCGGTTTTTTGAGGAATTCCCCGAGGTGGCCCGATGGATCCAGGAACTGGAACGGGAGATGAAGCCGGAGGCGTCGCCGTGAGACAGGTGGCTCCGTCGTTGATGGCTGCGGATTTCACCTGCCTGGCCCGGGAGGTGGAACGCCTGGAGCGGGCCGGTGCCGACCGCTTTCACATGGATGTGATGGACGGCCACTTCGTGCCCAATCTGACCTTCGGCCCCCTGGTGGTGGAGGCCGTGCATCGGCTCACCCGGTTGCCGCTGGACAGCCACCTGATGATCACCAACCCCGGCGATTTCCTGGAGCCCT
>JALXEF010000047.1 GCA_027069855.1 Caldifarciminota bacterium | reverse complement strand
CCAAGAAGCGGGAGCTCTGGGAAAAGAACTTCTACTGGCTGCTGGAGGACTTCCGGTTCGTTCCCGGCGGTCGCATCATGTTCGGCGCCGGCAACCCCCGCCGGGTCACCATGCTGAACTGCTATGTGATCCCCATCAAGGAAGACTCGCTGGAGGCCATCTTTGAGGCTGCCAAGGAGGCCGCCCGCACCTATTCCTTCGGCGGAGGCGTGGGCACCGACATTTCCATCCTGCGGCCCGCCGGCACCCCGGTGAACAACGCCGCCCTGTTTTCCACCGGCGCCGTGTCCTTCATGGACATCTTTTCCACCACCACCGGCACCATCGGCCAGCAGGGCCGCCGGGGCGCCCTGATGATCACGATTGATGTGTCCCACCCCGATGTGCTGGAGTTCATCCGCATCAAAGACGACCCCGAACGCCGCAGGGTGCGGTACGCCAACATCAGCGTGAAGGTCACCGACGAGTTCATGCGCGCCGTGGAAAACGACGAGGAGTTTGAACTGCGCTTTGAGAACCAGTGGGTGGAACCCATCCGCAGAAAGATTCCGGCCCGCGACATCTGGAACGAACTCATCACCCATGCCTGGTCCAGCGCCGAACCCGGCATCCTGTTCTGGAGCACCGCCCAGAAGTACTCCACCAGCCAGTACAACGGCATGGAAATCCTGACCACCAACCCCTGCTCCGAGATCCCGCTGGAACCCTACGGCGCCTGCTGCCTGGGCAACATCAACCTGTCGCGCTTCGTGCTGGACCCCTTCACCGACCAGGCCCGGGTGGACTGGGAAAACCTGGAGCGGGCCGCCCGGTACGCCACCCGGTTCCTGGACAATGTGCTGACCGTGAACCGCGACAAGCACGCCCTCAAGGCCCAGTCCGAGGCCAGCATGCGGTCGCGCCGCATCGGCGTGGGCTTCACCGGGCTCGGCGACATGCTGGCCATGCTCCGGCTCAAGTACGATACCCCCGAGGCCATTGACTTCGTGGAGCAGATGTTCCGGCGCATCAAGCACATCATTTACAAAACCAGCGCCGACCTGGCCATTGAAAAGGGCACCTTCCCGGCCTTTGACCGCGACAAGCACTTCAACCAGCCCTTCCTGCTGCGGATCCAGGAGGAAAACGAGGAACTCTTCGACTACCTGGTCAAGCACGGCCTGCGGAATGTGGCTCTGATGACCGTGCCGCCGGTGGGCTCCGGCGCCCTTTTGGCCGGCACCACCAGCGGCATTGAGCCCATCTTCAGCCTTTCGTACACCCGCCGCAGCGAGTCCCTGAGCAAGGGCGAGTTCAAGGTGTTCCATCCCCTGGTGAAAACCTACATGGAAACCTTTGGGGTTAAGGATGAAGAGGACCTGCCCGATTACTTCGTGACCGCCCACCAGATTGACTACAAGATGCGGGTGCGGATGCAGGCGGCCATCCAGCGGCATGTGGACCACGCCATCAGCAGCACCGTGAACCTGCCCCACGATGTGTCCAAGGAAACCGTGGGCCTCGTGTACATGGAGGCCTGGAAGGCCGGGCTCAAAGGCATCACCGTGTACCGGGAGGGCAGCCGCGAGGGCATCCTGATCTCCGAGGACTTTGAAAAGAAGAAGCAGCAGCAACAGCAAGCCGCCCGCGAGGGCGACGGCGGGGCCACGGCGGTCACCACCCGCAACGGCCGCAGCTTCGTGTTGCCCGGCCACCTGATCCCCCGGCCCCGCAAGGACGAGGTCAGCGGCATCACCTACAAGTACAAAACCGAGATGGGCACCTCCTACATCACGGTCAACGAGGACGAGTACGGCCCCCTGGAGGTGTTCATCCACATGGGCAAGCCGGGGTCGTCGCTCACGGCCATGAGCGAGGCCCTGGGGCGGCTCGTGTCGCTGGCCCTGCGGTCGGGCGTGGACCCCGAGGCCATCGTGGACCAGCTGATCGGCATCAAGTCCAGCACACCGGTGCGCCAGCCCGACGGCTCGGTGGTGTTCAGCCTGCCCGATGCCGTGGCCAAGGCCCTGTTGAAGTTCCTGAACCGCGATCGGGAGTCCCTGCTGCCCACCGGCGGCCCCGGCGGCTCCAACGGCAGCGGCCTCATGCTGGTGGTGCCCCGCAACGGCGAGGGCAAAAAGGGAAAAAAGTCCAACGGCCGCAGCCGGCAGGACTTTGACCTCTGCCCCAAGTGCGGCGGCCCGCTGATCTTTGAAAACGGCTGCTTTACCTGTCGGGAGTGCGGGTTTTCCAAGTGTGAGTGAACGCACAGGCCGGCCCCCGGAGCCTGCCCGGCGAACCAGCCCTATGGCTTCCTCCGGGGGCCGGCTTCTCCCCTGCCCGGAAACGGCGTAAAATAAGGCCGAAAAAACGGAGGTAGCCGCCATTCTGGATCTCAAGGTTCTGCGGGAACGCACCGAAGAACTCCGGGAGGGCTTGAGAAAACGGGGCATGGACCCCGGCATCGTGGACCGGCTCCTGGAGCTGGACCGTCGGCGCCGCGCCCTGCAAAAGGAGCTGGACGATCTCCGCAATCTCCGCAACGAAAAATCCAAACTCGTGGGCCAGTACAAGCGCGAGGGCAAAGACGCCTCGGCCATCATTGAAGAGGTCCGCAAGATCGGCGACCGCATCAAGGCCCTGGAGGAACAGAAGAAGGAAGCCGACACCGCCTTTCAGCGGGAATGGGACCTGATCCCGAACCTGCCCCACGAGAGCGTGCCCTTCGGCCTGGACGAAAGCGGCAACCAGGTGGTAAGCACCTGGGGCGAACCCCGCACCTTTGACTTTGAACCCAAGGCCCACTGGGACCTGGGGCCCCAGCTCGGCATCCTGGACTTTGAAGTCTCGGGCAAGATCTCCGGCGCCCGGTTCGTGACCTACAAGGGGGCCGGTGCCCTGCTGGAACGCGCCCTCATCAACTTCTTCCTGGATGTGCACACCCGCGAGCACGGGTACCAGGAGGTGTTTCCTCCGGTGCTGGTGCGGCCCGACACCATGTACGGCTCCGGCCAGCTGCCCAAGTTTGAGGAAGAGATGTACTATGTGGAGCGCGACGACCTATACCTGATCCCCACGGCCGAGGTGCCGCTGGCCAACCTGCACCGCAACCAGATCCTGCAGGAAAGGGACCTGCCGCTCTACTACACGGCCTACACCGCCTGTTTCCGACGGGAGGCCGGCTCCTACGGCCGGGATGTGCGGGGCATGATCCGGCTGCACCAGTTCAACAAGGTGGAACTCTTCAAGTACACCCGGCCCGAGGACTCCTACGACGAACTGGAAAAGATGCGCCGCGACGCCGAGCGCATCCTCCAGATGCTGAATCTGCCCTACCGCGTGGTGCTCCTGTGCACCGGCGACATGGGCTTTGCCGCGGCCAAAACCTACGACCTGGAGGTGTGGGCCCCCGGGCTCCAGCGCTGGCTGGAGGTTTCGTCGGTGTCCAACACCGAGGATTTCCAGGCCCGGCGCACCAAAACCCGGTTCCGCCGCAAGGACGGCACCGTGGACTATGTGCACACGCTGAACGGCTCCGGCCTGGCCACCCCCCGGGTTTTCATCGCCATCCTGGAAAACTACCAGCAGCCCGACGGGTCGGTGGTGATCCCGGAGGTGCTGCGGCCCTACATGGGCGGAATGGAGGTCATTGAACCCCGATGAAGACCATCCTTCGTAAACCCCTGTGGACGGCTCTGGTGGTGAGCCTGACCCTGGCGGGCTGCAGCCGCCAGGCCCTCAAGTCTTCGGGTGCCACCAGCCAGAGCCCCCGCCGGTCTATTGCCGAGTACCTGGATTCCATCCAGGTCCACAAGGCCTACACTGCCCTGGTGCAGCCCATCTTCAACCGGGAGTATGTGCCGGCATTGCATGAGGCTCTGCAGAACGCCCAGAAGAGCATCCACATCTTCATCTTCACCTTCCGCTACTACCCCAACTACCCCCACGACGCCAACTCGGTGATCATCGGCGACCTGATCGCCGCCAAACAACGGGGCGTAGAGGTCAAGGTCATCATGGACTGCTCTTCCTGGAACCGGTCCAACACCCTGAAGAACAAGATGGTGGGCGACTCCCTGAAGAAGGTGGGCATTGAGGTGTACTACGACCCGGTGGACATCACGAGCCACGACAAACTGGTGATTGTGGACGATTCGCTGGTGTTTGTGGGCTCGCACAACTGGAGTTACTTCGCCCTGGAACGCAACAACGAGGCCTCGGTGAAGGTGGTGTCCAAGGAAGTGGCCCGGGCGTACGAGGAACACTTCCAAACCGTGCTCCGGCTCTCCACCGAGGAGGTGCCGGACTACCTGCTGCCGCGATGAACGCCTGGATCCTTGGCGTTTTGCTGGCCGCCGGTGCACCGAATCTGGTGCAGGTGGACCTGGTGTTTACCGGCGAAATCGCCGGGCTGTTCCAGGTGCGCGAGGCCCGCTGGATCAACCCCGATTTTCCGCCCCTTATCGGAGGCGCCGCTTCCCTGAAAACCTACCTGGATCAGGCCCGGGCCGAGGCCAAGCAGGACGGCGCCGCCTTCTTTTTGCTGGATGCCGGCGGAAGCCTGGGGGGCAACCTGATGGGCGAGGGCTCCAACCCGCGCCTGACCGCGGGGATCCTGAACCTGCTGGGCTACGACCTGAAGAATGTAGGCATCCGCGACCTCTACCGGGGTGCCGCCGGCCTCAAGGAGATGGCCCGGGTGGCCCGGTTTCCCCTGCTCTCGGCCAACCTCCGGGAACGACAGGATACCACCGCTCCCCCGCCCTACCTGCGGCCCTACCGGATCCTGGAGGCCCACGGCCTCCGGATCGGCGTGTTCGGCCTCATCACCGAAGAGGCTCCCATCTTTCTGCTGAACCACCACCTGCGGCCCTTCTATGTGGCCCGGGATGTGGCCACAGCCCGGGCAATGGTGGCCGAACTGCGGAAACAGGGCGCCGACTTCATCGTGGCCCTCACCAACCTGGGAGTTTCCCGGGATACCATGCTGGCCCGGGTGGTGCCCGGCATTGACCTGATTATCGGGAGTTTTGACGGCCGCGGGATGCGCGAGGCCTACGAAGACCCCACGAACCACACCATCGTGGTGCGCACCTACAGCGGCCTCTCGGATGTGGGCCGGATCCGGCTGTTCTTTGACCCCGAAACCCGCACCCTGGTGCGCTACGAGTACCAGGAAACCTCGCTGTTTGTGGACGAGTTTCCGCCGGATCCCGATCTGCTCCAGGTGGTACAGCGGGGCATGCCCGCGCCGGCTACCGCGCCGCGGGTCAAGGCTGCCACTGCCCAATAGCCTGAATTTTCCGAGGGGGTCCCCGAAAAACACCTCTGTTCGGCCGGGCGGCCTTTGGTCAGGCCAGCCGTTCCAGCACCAGTTTCGGGCGATCCACCGGGTCCGGAGCGATCCGGAAGGCACCGGCCAGATGCTCCCGGGCCAACCGCAACCGCTCGGGATCGTTGGCCCGGATCTCCAGGAGGGGTTCGCCCTGTTCCACCCGATCGCCCACCTTTTTGAAGACCCGCAGGCCCACGGCCGGATCAATCCGGTCTTCCTTGGTCAGGCGCCCGGCGCCCAGTACGGTGGCGGCCATGCCCAGGGCATAGGTGTCATAGGCCGCAAGGTAACCCGATTCCGGTGCGGCCACGGGCTCCTGAAATCGGGTCCTTATGAACTCCGGCTGCAGCACGGCCTCCGGATCGCCGCCCTGGTGCCGCACCATCTCCTGCCATTTGGCGTAGGCCCGGCCCGAGGCCAAAGCCTGGTCCACCTGTTGCCGGGCGTCCTCCGGTGTCCGGGCCCGGCCTGCCAGAAGCAGCATCTCCACAGCCAGGGTTTTGGTGAGTTCGGTGGTGTCCTCGGGCCCGCGGTTCTGCAGGATCTCCACAGCCTCCACCACCTCCAGGGCGTTGCCCACGGCCCAGCCCAGCGGCTGGTCCATGTTCGTGATCAGCGCCACCACCTTCTTGCCTACGCCCCGGGTGATGGCGACCATGCTCCGGGCCAGGGCCCTGGCATCTTCGTAGCGCCGCATGAAGGCGCCGGAACCGGTTTTGACATCCAGCACCAGACCGTCAATGCCCTCGGCCAGTTTTTTGGAAAGGATGGACGAAGTGATCAGCGGAACACTGGACACGGTGGCCGTGGCATCGCGCAGGGCGTAGAGCCGCCGGTCGGCTGGGGCCAGTTCACCGGTTTGGCCGATGATGGCCACTCCCACGGTACGCAGGGCTTCCTTGAATTCCGAAACCGAGAGATCCGTGCGGTACCCGGGAATGGACTCCAGTTTGTCCAGGGTGCCGCCGGTGTGGCCCAGCGCCCGGCCTGAAATCATGGGCACCACCACACCCAGGGAAGCCACCAGCGGTGCCAGCGGCAACGAAATCTTGTCGCCCACGCCGCCGGTGGAGTGCTTGTCCACCTTGGGCCCGGGGATGTCCGAGAGATCCAGAACCTCGCCGCTGTGCATCATCTCGCGGGTGAGGGCTACGGTTTCCCGGTCGGTCATGCCCCTGAGGTAAATGGCCATCAGCAGGGCCGCAATCTGGTAATCGGGGATCGTGCCGTCGGTCACCCCGCGGATGAAAAAGGCGATTTCCTCGTCCCGCAGTTCGTGGCCGTCGCGTTTTCGGGCAATGATTTCCTTGAAGACCATGGCTCACCTCCGTTGGTAAAGGGCATTATATGAGCCGGAGACCCGGCCCGTCAAAGCCCTCTGGCCCGGAGGATTCCCCCTCCTGGATAATTGAAGCATGCGGCGGTGGATTCCGCTCTGGCTGTTCGCCATCGCCATGGCCTACCTGGAGGCCACGGTGGTGGTCTATCTGCGGGAGATCTTTTATCCGGGTCGCATGGCCCTGTTTCCCCTGGCGCCCATGCCGCCGAGGCTGTACCTCGTGGAACTGGGCCGCGAAGCCGCCACGCTGGTGATGCTGGGCACCGTGGCCTGGGCCGCCGCCCGAAAAGCCTGGGCCCGGTTTTTCCGCTTCATGGTGCTCTTCGGCGTGTGGGACCTCTGTTACTACTTCTGGCTGTGGGTGCTCCTGGGCTGGCCCCGCTCGCTCGGCGAGTGGGATGTGCTGTTCCTGATCCCCATTCCCTGGTTCGGCCCGGTGATCACCCCGATGCTGGTGGCGCTGCTGCTCGTGGTGGCCGGAACCCTGTTTGACCATCAACTCGCCCGCGGGGCGGCTCCGGTGCTGGACACCGAGGTGTGGGTGCTGGCCCTGCTCGGCGTGGTCCTCGTGCTTGCGGCCTTTATGGCGGTGCCGTTTCAGGTGCTGCTCCAGTACGGCCCGGAGGGCTTCCAGACCTTTGTACCCCGTCGGTTCCCGTGGGAACTCTATGTGCCCGGCCTGTTGCTGATGATCGCTGCGGCCGGCCTCTTCGGGCGCTCATTCCGCCGCACGATGGCCTGACCAGCAGGGCGACAACGCCTCCAGAACCCGTCGGCTCATCTCCCCGGCCTCTCCAAATCGCAGGGTCCAGAGATCCACCCGATCCAGCAGTCCCATCGGCTCCAAAAATCGGCGCACCTGCTTTTCCTGGATGGTGGCCAGAAGGCAGCATGGGGGCTCGGCAAGCAGGCGGGCCACCGCCTCCCGAAACCGGGACGATAGCAGTTCCATGGCACCGATCTCGTCCACCACAAGCAGCCGCACCCGGGGATCCCGAGCCTGCAGCAGCGGCAGAACCAGGGCCTCCAGCGTTGCCACGAAAACCCGGTACCGGCCTACCTGGGGACCGGCGGCGCCGGGCTGCACCCGGGCCAGGGGTGCCACCCGCCCCTCGGGAACGGTGATCACATCAAACCCCACCCGCCGGCCGCCTTCACGGACTTCCAGGGTGTAGAACCCCTGTACAGGGATCCGCTGCTCACTCAGGTGTTCCACCACCCTTCGCACCACCGTGGTTTTGCCGCAGCCGGGCCGGCCGGTGAGGAGTAGGGGTTTCCTCATGCCCTTATGATACCCCGGATGCCGGGTTTTTTGACGGTGCGGAAGGGAGTATGATAGGCACCACAGGAGAGGTAGCATGCTGATCCAGGGAGCGCAGGTCGCCCTGCCCGGAGCCCGGCAACTGGAACCCCGGGACCTCCGGATCCAGGACGGCAAAATCACGGAAATCGCGGAACACCTGGAACCCCTGCCCGGCGAAGAGGTGCTGGACGCCACCGGCCGGTGGATCTTCCCGGGCGGCATTGACCCCCATGTGCACTTTGACACCCCCGGCTACACCCACCGCGAAGACTTCCAGCACGCCAGCCGGGCGGCCGCCGCCGGCGGCATCACCACCGTGATAGACATGCCCTGCACCTCGGTGCCGCCGGTCATAAGCCGCGCCAACCTGGAGGCCAAACTGGAGGCCGTGGCCGACCAGTCCGTGGTGGACTTCGGGTTCCATGGAGGCGTCTCCGGCAAGACCTTTGAAGAACGGTTTCCCCACAACCTCCACGAACTCCGCGAGGCCGGGGTCTTCGGCATCAAAACCTACCTCATTTCGGGCATGGAGACCTTTCCGCGGGTCACCCTGTTCCAGCTGGAGCGCATCCTGGAGGTGGCCCGCGACCTGGACCTCGTGGTGCTGCTCCACGCCGAAGACTACGACTATGTTTCCTCGGCCACGGCCTATTTCCGCCAGATCGGCGACGGACCGTGGTACTTTTACCGGTCGCGGCCCGAAACCGCGGAACTGCTGGCCATCCAGGCGGCCGTGGCCCTGGCCCGCCGCCGGCGGGCACCCTTGCACATCGTGCATGTGGGCACGGCCGAGGCCGTGGAAATCATCAACACCGCCGAAACCGTCACCTGTGAAACCGCTCCTCACTACCTGGCCTTCGGCCTGGAAGACCTGCAGCGGATCGGCTCGCCCCTGAAGACCACACCGCCGGTGAAACCCTCGGCCAACCGCTGGGGCCTGTGGTACCACCTGGCCCGGGGGAACATCCTGTATGTGGCCTCCGACCATGCTCCGGCCCCGGCCGAGGAAAAGAACACGCCGTCCTTCTGGCAGGCCTATTCCGGCATTCCGGGAGTGCAAACCCTGTTCCCCTATCTTTTGTCCGAGGGGCTCCTGGCCGGCCGGCTCAGCCTGAGCCGGTTCCTGGAGGCCATCGCCGAGGGCGCCGCCCGCCGGTTCGGCCTGGACCACCGCAAGGGCAGCCTGGAGGTGGGCAAGGACGCCGACCTCGTGATCGTCAACCCCGAGGCCACCTGGACCCTCCAGGTGGACACCTCCTTCTATTCCAAGGGCAAGATCACGCCCTTTGAGGGCATGACCTTCCGGGGGAAAATTGAAAAAACCCTGGTTCGGGGCCGGGTGGTCTATGACCACCAACAGGGCATCGTGGCCCCCTCCGGCTGGGGTCAGTTCCTGAGGAGAACCCCATGAAACTGCTGATCGGACCCGGCTGGGTTACCAACGGCACCGATGTGTTCATTGAAAACGGCGGCATTGTGATAGACAACGGCCGCATTGAGGCCGTGGGACGGTTTGAAGACCTCCGAGATCCCCATGCCGACTGGATCCCCACCCACGGCCGCCTGATCCTGCCCGGCTTCCTTGTGGCCCACCACCACCTGTACTCGGCGCTGGCACCCGGCATCTCGCCGCTCGGCCCCACCCCCAATTTCCGCAAGATCCTGGAAAACCTGTGGTGGCCCCTGGACCGGGCCCTGGACGCGGAAACCGTGTACGCCTCGGCCCTGCATGGCCTGATGGACGCCCTGCGGCACGGGGTCACCCTGGTGTTTGACCACCATGCCTCCATGGGCTTCATCCGCGGGAGCCTGCAGCAGGTGGCCCGAGCCTTTGAGGAAACCGGCGTACGCGGCCTTCTCGCCTTTGAGGTGTCCGACCGCGCCGGCGCCGCCACCCTGGAAGACCAGATCCGGGAGAACCTGGACTTCTGGGAGCGCCACCGGAACCATCCCCGGCTCCGTGGCATCTTCGGCCTGCACGCCAACTTCACTCTGAGCGAGGACACCCTGCGCCGCATCCGCGAAGCCCTGCCGCCCGACCTGGGCATCCATATCCACTGCGGCGAAGACCGGGAAGACCTGGACTACGCGCTCCGCCTGGGCTACCAGGGGCTCGTGGACCGGCTGCACCGTTTCGGCCTCCTGGGGGCGCCTTCGCTCCTGGCCCATTGCATCCACCTCACCGACCGCGATTACGAACTCCTCGGCACCCTGGACACGACCTGGGTGGTGTCCAATCCCGAGTCCAACGCCAACAACCAGGTGGGCCGCATGGACCGCCGACGGATCCGCACCTATCTTCTGGGCACCGACGGCATGTCGGGCGATATGGTGGCCACCCTGCGGTCGCACTACCTGCTGGGCCGGGGCAAGGACGAGGACTTCGCCGAAATGCACCGCGCCTTCTTTGAACACCGCTACGCCGCACAGCAGGTGTTCTTCCCCGATGCCGCACCACCGTTCCATCCGGGCAGCCGGGCCGACATCGCGGTGCTGGAGTACCAGCCCGTCACACCCCTGCGCCCGGACAACCTGCTGGGCCACCTGATCTTTGGAGCCCGCACCGCCCGGGCGTTTCTTACCATCGTGGACGGCCAGGTGCGGTACCATGCCGGCGAGTTTCCCCATCTGAACGCCGACGAGGCCCGGGAACGCATCCGGGCTGCCGCACGAAAACTCTGGGAGAGGTACTATGGCCAAACTTGAAGTCACTGTGAGCGGAATCCGGTTCCGGAACCCGGTGCTCACCGCCGCCGGCCCCAATGTGCTCAACGCCCACATGATGCTCCAGGCCGTGGAAGGGGGCGTGGGCGGCGTGGTGTCCAAAACGGTTTCGGTGAAACCCGCGCACGACCGGCGGCCCACCATCCGCCGGGCCGTGTGCCGCAGCATGATGAACGCCGAAACCTGGGCCGAGGAGCCCGTGGAGAAGTTCCTGGAGTACTACCACGAGGTGAAGAAGACCGGCGTGCCCCTGATCGTGTCCATCGGCTATACGCCCGACGACCTCAAAACCCTGGGGCCCCTGATTGAACGCGAGGCCCGGCCCGACGGCTTTGAGTTCTCCACCCACTACCTGGGCAAGGATGTGGAGCCGCTGGTGGAATCCGCCAAAGCCCTGCGCTACAGCGTGGAGGCCCCCATCTGGATGAAGGTCTCGCCCAACTTTCCCGACATCCAGGAGGTGGCCCGCCGGGTGGCCCCCTATGTGGACGGCTTCGTGGCCACCAACTCCTTCGGGCCGGTGCTGGACTTTGATCCCGAAAACCCGGAACCCCGGCTGGGCTCGGCCTACGGCCAGGGATGGCTCTCGGGCCCGGCGATCCTGCCCATCTCCCTGCGGGTGGTGTACGAGGTGGTGTCGGTGCAGGACAAGCCGGTGATCGGCGTGGGCGGCATTGAACGCGGCACCGACGCCATCAAGTACTTCATGGTGGGCGCCTCGGCGGTGGCCGTGTGCACTGCTGCACTGAAGCACGGACCCCAGGTCTATGGAAAAATCGCCCGCGAGATCAACGACTGGCTGGACCGCCACGGCTATACCTCCGTGGAGGAGGTGCGGAACCTGTACCGCGAGCGCCTGCGGGAACGCCGGGTGTACGAGGGCATCCCCGTGATCCGGGTGGACGATGACCTGTGCACCGGTTGCACGGCCTGCGTGCGGAACTGCGTGGAACGCGCGCTCTACATGAAGGGCGACAAGGCCCGGGTGGTGGACGACCTCTGCATCGGCTGCGGCTACTGCATGGACTTCTGCCCGGAGGACGCCCTTTCGCTGCAGGAGCGGCAACCATGATCCACGCCCCGGACATCCTGCAACAGGCCGAAAAACGGCGCGACGAGGTGGCCCAAATCCTCAGCCGGATCGTGCAGATCCCCTCCCTGAGCGGCGAAGAGGAGGCCGTGATCCAGGCCCTGAAGGAACTCGTGGAGCCCTACGCCGACGAGGTTCGGATTGACGGCCTCGGCAACCTGCTGGCCCGCATCGGTTCCGGCCCCAAGGTCCTGGCCTTTGACGCCCACATTGATGTGGTGGATGTGGGCGACGAGCGCCAGTGGACGGTGCCGCCCTTCGGCGGCCTGATCCGGGACGGCAAGGTGTGGGGCCGGGGCTCGGTGGACCAGAAGGGCGGCGCCGCAGCCATGGTCACCGCCCTGCGCATCCTGCGCGACCTCGCGTACCAGGGCCCCTTCGCCGTGTACTTCACCTTCACCATCATGGAGGAGGACAGCGACGGCCAGTGCTGGCTCTATCTGATTGAGGAAGAGGGGTTCCGGCCCGACTTCGTGGTCATCACCGAACCCACGAACCTGGGGGTGTACCGGGGCCACCGGGGTCGGATGGAGTTTGACCTGTACTTCCGGGGTCGGTCGGCCCACGCCTCGGAGCCCGAACGCGGCGACAACGCCCTGCTCAAGGCGGCGAAAGCGGCCCTGGCCGTGGCCGAACTGCATCGCCGCCTGCGGTCCGACCCCTTTCTGGGCAAGGGCAGCGTAGCGCCCACCCTGATCCGATCGTCGTCGCCGTCGCTGTGTGCGATTCCGGACCAGTGCCAGCTGCACCTGGACCGTCGCCTCACCTGGGGCGAAGATAAAGAGTCGGCGCTCCAGGAACTCCGGGAGATTTTGCCCCCGGACACGGACATCGTGATCCCGGTGTATGACCGGCCCAGCTACCGCGGCACCCGCTTCGCCCGGGAAAAGTACTACCCCACCTGGAAACTGCCGGAAACCCATCCCCTGGTCCAGGCCGGGCGCAAGGCCTACGAAGACCTCTTCGGCGAGCCAGCCCGCATCGGCCGCTGGACCTTTTCCACCAACGGCGTGGCCATTGCGGGCCGGCACGGCATTCCCACCATCGGCTTCGGCCCGGGCAACGAGGAACTGGCCCACGCGCCCGACGAGGCCGTGCCCATTGACCACCTGGTCAAGGCCACGGCCTTCTATGCCTGGTTCCCCTTTGTGCTGGCCCGGCACACTTCGGACGGCCCGTGAGGGTGAACGCTCTGGAGCAGTCTCTTTTCCGGGTGCTGCAACAACTGGAAAAGGCTCGTGGACGGATCCCGTTGATCCTGGCGTTCGGCGGCAATCAGGGCCCCCGGCAGCAGGCGCTGGCCTTCGCCCGTGGACACCTGGCCCGGCTCTTCGGCCCTCTGGAATTCGGCCCTGTCATGGAAACCGAACCCTGGGGTCCGGTGCCCCAGGATCGGTATCTGAACACGGTGATGCTGGGATGGACCCTGCGGTCGCCGTGGGAGGTGTTGTTCTGGCTCAAGAAACTGGAACGGCAGGCAGGCCGACAACCCGGGAAACGCTGGGGCCCCAGGGTACTGGATCTGGATCTGGTGTTTTACGGCACCCTAAGGATGCAAACGCCTCACCTTACCCTTCCCCATCCCCGATATCACGAGAGGGACTTTGTACTGAGACCTCTGCTTGCGCTGCTGCAGCGGCTGGGCTACCTGAAGGACCTCAGGCGGTAGGCTCGGGTTCGTGTTCAGGCTGGAGCACCCCGGCCTCCCGGCCCATGCGTACCAGATCGGCCAGGGTGGTGCCCTCCAGAATGCGTGACAGGCTCTCCTGCAGGCGTTCAAAGAGCAAGCGGGCCACACACTTCCGTTGCCAGTCGCACCCCTCGTCGTTCATGGGATCCAGGCACTTGGCAAGCACGGTGGGGCCCTCCAGCACCTCAAACACTTCCTTCACGGTGATCTGATCTGCGGGGCGTGCCAGGGTATAGCCTCCCCCAGGCCCGCGGATACTGCGGATCAAGCCGGCCCGGCGCAAACTCACCAGAATCTGCTCCAGAAACTGCACCGGGATCTGTTCCACCTCGGACAACTGGATGGCGGTCATCACACCCCGGGGACCGAGCTCCGCCAGCCGCACCAGCGCACGGATACCGTAGTCAATGCGGGAGGTCAGGCGTAGCATGCCTCTATTTTACACCAATTTAGTCAACTCGGACCCCTGGGTGTAAATTCTCGCGGTGCCGGAACTTCCACAGGAGCGCCAGGTGTTCCGGCAGCCTCTGGAGCACGGTGAAAAAGCGGGAAGTGGCACCGAAGTGGGCCTTCCACTGCAAAATGCCGTCGCGCCCCTTCGGCGTGGGCCCCAGATTAAACAGAGGGATGCCCTCGGCACAGGCGTCCTCCAGGGCCCGGTCCAGGATCAGGTGCACGGCGTTCAACTGGAGCGCCTCGGCTCGGTACCCCTCCTGCCAGGCCAGAGCCATCCGGGCATCCTTCAGGATCACCATGCCGGCCACGGCCTGGCCTTCGTGCCGGGCCAGGTAAAAGGTGGCGAGCTTCTTCGGAACCATGCGCCGGTAAATCTCCTGGAACAGGCGCAGGGGTTTGCGATGGATCCCCAAACGGCGGATGGTCTGCTGATACAGGTGGTAAAACACGGCCACCTGGCCCTCAGACCGCACCTTTTCCACCTGCACCCCTTCCCGGCGGGCCTTTTTCAGGGCCTTTTTCAGGGAACGGTGATAATTCTCCCGCACCTCGCCGATGCCGCCCCGCGCATAGATCACCTGGGTTTCCACATCCATCAGGTCCATGCCGGGCACGGGCTCCAGGAGCCCGTGGAAATCCACGATCCGCACGAGGTCCCAGGCGCCGAAGATGGGGGTCATGCGAAAGGGGCCCGAGGCCCGGCGGTACCGCGGCACCGGCCCACCGTAGGTGTCGTAGTCCAGGGAGTACACCCGGCGGAACGGCCAAAATCCCTTGAGGTGCAGGGGCATGTAGAACTCGTCGTGCACCAGGATCCGGATCCGGCCCCCCAGCGACACCCGGAGGGTTTCCAGCCACTCCGGGCGATGGAACACCGTGGCCAGGGGACTCCGTTCCACGGCCTTTTCATAGTCCTCGCGAAGATCCTCCAGCGGCACCAGGAGTTCAGCCACGGGAAGCCTCCTCGTTTTCCGGCACCTGCAGGGCGATCCGGCGGCCCTTGGGCAACTGGTTCTTCAAACGGCCCGCACGGTACAGGCCCGATCCCAACGCATCGGGTCCGTACATCACAATCACCTGGCCGTCCTCTACCCCTTCCTGGGGCCCCAAGTCCACATCCAGGCCCTGCACATAGGCCAGCATCTGGTCTCTCGTCAGGTGCACCACATTGCGCCTGGCGTAGCGCCCAAAGAGCTGGATGGCGGCGGTGGTGAGTTTCACCGTGCGGTCGCGTTCAAAGTAGCGGGCGAAGCGCAGCCCTTTGCGTTTGAAGGTTCGGATGGGCAAATCGGCCGCCTCCTTTGAAAGGATCCACAGGTCACCCGCATCGTAAAACGCATACGCCTGGAACACCTCCGGCGGAATGCCGAAGCGCTGTTCCAGGTATCGCAGCACAAACCGAACCTTTTCGTTGCTCATGGAATCCGAACGGGGATCTCCTGTTCCACCCAGAGCTCCCGGGGTGTCACCTGCAGCCTTACGGCCCGTAATTCTACACCGGCGGCCACGGCCTGTTGCAGGGCCTCGCAGAACCGGGGGTCCACCTCGCAATAGGGCCGCAGGTACCGGGCATCCGGCCGTTGCACCACCCAGAGCACCATGGCCCGGGTATGGCGATCCAGAAAATCCTTGAGTTCCAGAAGGTGTCGGGCACCGCGGGTGGTAGGCACATCGGGGAACAACGCCGCCCCCTCCCGAACCAGGGTGCAGGATTTGGTTTCCAGGAGCAGCGGCCCGCGGCGAGGGTGTTCCAGCAGGAAATCCAGGCGGGACCGGCCGAAGCTGTGCTCCGCCTTGCGGATCCGATACCCCTTCAGAAAGGGAAACCAGCCATGGTCCAGGCCGAAGGTCAGCACCCGGTTGGGCACCCGTGAATCCACGGAAGCCAGGAACCCCTCCAGCTGCACGCCCACCAGGTCAAAGGCGGTGCGGCGGGGTCCGGCGGCGGGCTTTCGGTCCAGGAGCACCCGCCGGCCGGGCGTGAACAGTTCCTCCAGCCGTGAGGGATTGGGCACATAGGCCCGATAGGAGGTGCCGGAAACCCGGACCCGGGCGGCGAAACGGTTCAGCCGCTCTTCAAATTCGCCCCATCGGGGATCAACGGTCCAGCGGAGCGTCGGGGTCATGCACCACGATCTCGTGGGTGATTGTGGCGGTGCAGCGGAGCATGGCGGTCACCGAGCAGTATTTGTTCTGGCTGAGTTCCACCGCGCGTTCCAGTTTCCTCAGGGGAAGATCCTTGCCCACAAAGATGTACCGGAGGTGGATCTGCACATACACCTTGGGATGGGTGTCCTTGCGTTTGGCCTCAATTTCAATGCGGAAATCGTCCCATTGAACCCGCATCCGGCGGAGGATGCTCACCACATCCATGCCCGTGCATCCTCCGAGGGCCACAAGCACGAGTTCCATAGGCCGGGGCCCGGTATCGCCCTCGGCATCGTCCATGAGCACCTCATGGCCCGAGGGCGGCACCGCCACGATCTTCATTTCCGGGCGCCACTGGAAATGGACCTTCTTCACCTCCACGGCCTATGCTCCTTGCAGCAGGCGGCGGAACTCCCAAACCCTGCGAGCCAGGGTTTCCAGGCTCCGGCGCCAGAAATCGGGCGACCGGATGTCAAAGCCAAACCGGGCCGTGAGCTCTTCGGCCGTGTACAGGCCCGTGCTGGCCAAAAGGTCGTCGTAGCGCTCGCGGAAACCGTCCGGATCGCGCCGATACTCGGCCACCAGGCCCAGGCCGAAGAGTTCGCCGAACATGTACGGGAAGTTGTAAAAGGAGCCCCGGGTTGAGTAGTAATGGGGTTTGACGGCCCAGGCATAGGCGTGCCGGTACTCGGGGTGAAGCGCCTCGCCGTAGGTGTCGGCCTGCGCCTGGAGCATCAGGTCGTTGAATTCCGGAACCGTGAGTTCCCGCTGTTTCCGCCGTTCAAACACGGCCTGCTCAAACAGGAATCGGCTGGTGATGTCCACCACGATCTGGGTGGCATGCTGCAACGAGGCCTCCAGCAGGTACAGCTTTTCCTGGGGATCGGTCACCTGGCTCAGGTAGGCGTCGGACACGAGGTTTTCCGTGAAGGTGCTGGCCGTTTCGGCGAGGGTCATGGGGGTTTGCCGTTTGGTGGGCGGGTGCTGGCTCAGTTGCAGGTTGTGGTACGCGTGGCCGAGTTCGTGGGCCAGGGTGCGCACGCTGTTGAAGGAGGGGTCAAAATTCATCAGGATCCGCGACTGCTCGCGGTAATAGCGCATACAGAAGCCGCCGCCGCGCTTGCCCTCGCGGGGCTCCGCGTCGATCCAGTTCTCGGCGAAAGCCCGCTCGCCGAAGCGCCGCAGTTTTTCGGAGTAGGTGCCGAATTGCTCCACGATGAACCGCCGGGCCTCGTCAAAGGTCCAGGCCCGGCCCGGGTTGCCCATGGGTGCAAAGAGGTCGTACCAGGGCAAAGCGCCGTCGTGGCCCAGGGCACGAGCCTTGGCCTGCAGGTACTCCCGAAACACCGGGAAATACTCCCGGGCTGCGGTCAACATGGCGTCCAGGGTTTCCCGGGAAATCCGGTTGCGGAACAGGGCCTCATCCAGGGCCGAGGGCCAGCCCCGATGCTGCACCAGGATCAAGACCTCGCCTTTGACACCATTGAGGGCGGCGGCCAGGGGCACAGCATGCTGTTCCCAGGCCTTCAGTTCGGCCTCGTAGGCGTGGCGGCGTACTTCGGGGTCGGCGTGGTGTGCCAGGTTCCGCACTGCGCTCATGGGCAGGCGCTTTTCCTTGCCCTCCAGCCGCACGGGCACCAGGATCTGGGAGGTGTAGGTGCCGTGGAGCCGTCCCCAGGCCGAACCGGCCACCAGCGAGAACTCGGCGGCCAGCCGTTCCTCGGCGGGCGACATCTGGTGTTCGGCCTCGATGCGGGCTTCCCGGAGCAGGAGGTCGTACTCCCGGGCCTTGGCGCTCAGGGCCCGAAGGCGATCGTGATCCAAGGCCCCGAGCCACGCCGTGAACCGGGTGCCAAGGACCTGCAGGGGTACCGTGAGCTTCTGGAACTCGCTGAGCCGAGCCTGGGCCAGGCTGTTGTGGGAATCGGTGGTGATATGGGCGTAGATGTAGGCACCGACCGTGTGGAGTTCCTCGTTCAGATGGTCCAGTCGGTCCAGCGCTTCCTCAAAAATGCGGGCGATGGTTTCGTCGGTGGTGATGGGGTGTTCAGGTTTCTGGATCCTGTGGGTGTCAAAAAAGGTCTGCAACGCTTGCAGGGCTTGCTGCAGGCCCTTGAACGCCTCCTTAAATTCCCTGGAATCCAGTCCGGGAAAGGGAAAATCCAGGTTCCAGCGGGGCATGGATTGCGTTTCGGGCATCGGGAATCCTCCTCGTAGGGCCTGATTATGAGGCGGTGCCCGGAGAATCGCAAAAGCGGCCTTTGGCGGCGGCCGGCGTACGCCGGCCGCCGCCAAAGGCCTGAATCACACCAGCCTACGCCTTGCCCAAAAATTCCTTGAGTTTCAGCAACACCTGCTCGGCGTGGCCCTTGGCCTTCCTGACCCTGGGCCAGTGGAAGGCGATCCGGCCCTCCGGATCAATGAGCACCGTGGACCGCACCGTGCCCCAGGACTCCCGGCCGCACTGCTTTTTCAGTTGCCAGGCGCCGTAGGTTTCCAGCACCTGGTGCTCGGGGTCGCTCAGCAGCGTAATCCCCAGGTTGTGCTTGGCCACAAACCTCTGGTGGCTCTGTACCGAATCCTTGCTCACCCCGAGGATCACGGCGCCCAACCGTTCAAATTCGGGCTTGAGCTCGGTGAACTCCCGGGCCTCGGCGGTGCACCCCGAGGTGTTGTCCCGGGGGTAAAAGTAGAGCACCACCCACTTGCCACGGTAGTCCTTGAGGCAACGCTCGGTGCCGTTCTGGTCCGGCAAACAGAAATCAGGTGCCGGATCGCCGATGCTCCAGGCGACTTTGCTCATGGCTTCCCTCCTTCCCGGTTAAATACGACCCACAAGGTCCAGCCCCACCTTAAGGGTTTCCTTGCCGGGTTCCCATTCGGCCGGGCACACCTCGCCTTCGTGCTCGCGCACATAGCGGGAGGCGCGGAGCTTCCGCAGGATCTCCCGGGCACTCCGACCGATGGAATTATCGTGGATGTCCATGGCCTTGAGGATGCCGTCGGGGTCAATGATGAAGGTAGCCCGCAGCGACACCCCTTCGTCTTCCAAGTAGGTGCCAAAGGCGCGGCAGAGTTTGCCCGCCGGATCGGCCCCCATGGGATACTGCACCTTTCGGATGGCCGGCGAGGTGTCGTGCCAGGCCTTGTGCACATAGGCCGTGTCGGTGCTCACGCTGATGATCTCGGCGCCCTCCTTCTGGAACTCGGGGTAGAGTTCGGCCAGTTCCTCCAGTTCCGTAGGGCACACGAAGGTGAAATCGGCGGGATAAAAGGCCAGGATGAGCCATTTTCCACGGAAATCGGCCAGGTTCACCTCTTTGATCTCGTCGTTGTGGTACACCTGGAACCTCAGGTCGGGCACCTGTTCACCTATGCGAACCATCTTGACCTCCTTGGTAGGTTTTTGCTGAGTATACAGGTCGGCCCCATCCTGCTCAAACACCCCGCTGTTCTCGGGTCGTGGGGTCCGGGGTCTTCGGCCCCTGTGCCGGCCTGCGGAGCAGTCTGAACTTCGTTTTCGGTTTTTGAGAGAGGCCCTGGTCGCAGCTGAAGCCACCCTGCCGAGGGCCAGATCTTGCAGGAGCCGCTTTAGCGGCGATTTTGTAATATCCTCTCAGGTACGGTTGCCGCTAAGCCTCTACACACCTCAACCCCCAGAGAAGGTGGGGGTTCCTATAACTCCTTGATGCCCAGTAACTTCCTCCCCCTCAGGGGGAGGATTGAGGTGGGGGTGAGCCTGTCTGCGCGCCTCTGTTATTCGCCCTACCGGGAATCCTGGCCGGCTTCCCGGACCAGGGCGGCCAGCGCTGCCAGGGCCTGCAACCCCTCGTCGGAGGTCACGGCGGCCAGGGTGAGGGCCAGTGCCTGCGTGTCCACCTCGTCCAGGTTCAGGCCGGCCGTGAGGGCCTGGGGGTCCCGTTCACCCTCCAGGAGTCGCAAGAGTGCTGTGGCCAGGGCCTGCCACTCCCGGGCTTGCTGCAGTTGGCCCAGGGTTTCTCGCACCTGGCTGGCAAGGCCCTGGTCCCCCTCCCCACGGGCCACGGCTGCCACCGCCAGGAGCAAGGGGATCAGGTGCACAAGCGCGGGGGAAACGCGGGGTTCCAGGATAGAAGCGACTTCCTGCATCAAATCGGCGTCGGGCGTAAGACCTGCAGCTTGGCAGGCCCGCAGGTAGTCTTGCACCAGGGTCTTCAGCAGAGGGCCGAAGGCCTGGGGCAGGGCCCGGGCGTGGGGGAGCAGGCGCCGAACGCCCTCAGAGAAAGCCTCGGCCGCCTCCCGGGCACGATCTGAGCCCAGCAACACCATGCCCAGGGTCCCCAGGCTGCGAGCCAATTCGGGTTCAAAGGCCTGGGGGTTGGCCCGGGCCAGCCGACGGTACACCTCCACCGCCTCCTGCGCAGCCTCCAGGGCCTCCTCCCGACGCCCCAGAGCGGAGAGAGATGCGGCCAGGTTGTTTAGGCTTGCTGCCAGATCCGGTTCAAAGGCCTGGGGGTTGGCCCGGGCCAGCCGACGGTACACCTCCACCGCCTCCTGCGCAGCCTCCAGGGCCTCCTCCCGACGCCCCAGAGCGGCAAGACTGCGGGCCAGGTTGGTCAGGCTCATGGCCAGATCCGGTTCAAAGGCCTGGGGGTTGGCCCGGGCCAGCCGACGGTACACCTCCACCGCCTCCTGCGCAGTCTCCAGGGCCTCCCCCCGACGCCCCAGAGCGGAGAGAAACACGGCCAGATTGTTCAGGCTTACTGCAAGATTCGGTTCAAAGGCCTGGGGATTGGCCCGGGCCAGCCGACGGTACACCTCCACCGACTCCTGCGCAGCCTTCAGGGCCTCCTCGCGATGCCCCAGATCGGCAAGACTGCGGGCCAGATTGTTCAGGCTCATGGCCAGATCCGGTTCAAAGGCCTGGGGATTGGCCTGGGCCAGACGGCGGCGGATTTCCACCGACTCCTGCGCAGCCTTCAGGGCTTCCTCGCGATGCCCCAGATCGGCAAGACTGCGGGCCAGATTGTTCAGGCTCATGGCCAGATCCGGTTCAAAGGCCTGGGGGGTGGCCTGGGCCAGCCGACGGTACACCTCCACCGCCTCCTGCACAGCCTCCAGGGCCTCCTCCCGACGCCCCAGAGCGCCCAGAGCAGCGCCCAGATTGTTCAGCCACAGGGCCTTTTCTTCGTCGTCTTCGGCCAGGGCTGTGCGCACCCGGTTGTACGCAGCCACGACCTCCCGCAGGGCTACGGTGCGTTCGGGATGGGGCAAAACCACCCCCCATAGATTCAGCCAGCGAGCCGCGGCCCCTGGATCCCGCTCCTGCAGCGCGCGGGCCGTCCTTTCCAGCCAGGCCGCCACCGTCTCGGCCACTCCGTGTCCCACCTTCGGATATGCGTCTCGCACCCGGGGCAGCACATTCTGCACCAGGTGCAGGGGCCAGGCCAGCGGGGCAAGGATGGGGTCGTTTCCAGCCAGCACAATTTCCTCTCTCGCTTCTTGTGCCCGCCTCATTGCTTCCCTATCTGCTCTATAGACCGCATCCACGGTGGGTAGAGCAACCTCCGCCAGGGTTTTCAGGTCCCTGAGTTGGGCCAGCACGAAATCGGCCAGGGGATCGGGCACGATGGGCGGCACCAACGAGGCATTCTCCCCTGCAGAAGGGAAAAGCCGCGGCAGATGACGGGCCAGGCGGCGCAGGTCTCTTTTTTCCAGAAGCCCGGCACCGTCCACCTGCTCCCAGAAGTCCACCAGTTCCTCCGGGGTGAAAAAGGGCCGCCCCAATGTGGCGGCCACTTGGGCCTGCTCTATCCGGTCCAGGGCCTCGGTCAGCAGGTCGTTGCCTTGGAGCCAGTCGGACACTTGTTGCAGCACCCGGGCCCACTTGGCCCGCTCCCATCGCCAAACTTCTCCAAATACGGCCTGCTCCTGTGGGCTCCGGGCCACCCGGTGGCCGTACGCGGCCAGCAGGCCCAACAACACCACGGCCAGGGGTCGGTTGGGCAACTCTTCGGCCCGGTAAGTCACTTGCTGTTCGGGGGCCTGCCCACGCAATCTCACGAAGGCATCGCGGGCCGCCTGGAACAGGGTCAACAGGTCGGCCTCGGTGCCCAGGATGGGCGCGGGATGGGGTGCGGTCAATGCGGGCTGCACCACCTCCCGCAGGAAGAGGGTTTGGCCTGCATCTTCGCCTGTGGGGTCTGTCAACGCCCCAAGCTGGCTTTTATCAGGATGGGAACGCCGCAGCAGGAGCAGGGCCACAGGAAACTCGCGCTCCTTCGCGGTCTCGTACAGGGTGCCCAGCAGGACCCGAAGGGCCCGGTCGGGCAGGGATTCGCTGTAATCCAGAATGTAGAGGGTGGGCCGCAGGGGCGTGAACCAGAAGCGGGCCTCGGCACGGAGGTGAACCTGTTCCTCCTGCACCCGGCGCAGTATCTCGGAAGGGAGAAAGAAGGTTTCCCACCCCCGTTGCTCCAGTTCTCGGGCCACTTCCACGGCCGTGCGGGTCTTGCCCGAGCCGCCGGGCCCGTAGATGACCCGGATGCCTGTGCGGTAGCGGCCCTCGGCCAGGCCTGATGCCCAGCCCACCAGGTTATCCCGCAACGCGTGGTGCGCGCGGCCCACAAATTTCACCACACGCAAAGGGGCCTTCAGGGCTGTGAGGGTGATGTCGCCGTTGTAAACAAGGTCCTCCCGGGGCAGGTGTTGCACCGCAGGCACCAGGTTCCACCAGCGCGAGAGGCGCTGGATACTCGCTTCCAGCCTGTGGAATGTCTTTACCTGTTCGCGGAAGAGCATATTGCGTACCGCGTCACGAAACGCGGCCACGCCCCACAGTGCATCTATGATGTAAACCGCATACAGGCGGGCGGCCCTGGCCAGGGCGGTGGAGTCCTGCCCCTCTACCTGATCGCCCAGCAGGCGGGCCAGTTCGGTTTCCAGGGTTTCGAGGTCGGCCCGTCCCAGCGCTGATTCCAGGGCTTTCCGAAAGGCGTCGGAGGTGTAAAACGAAGGGCCGAGTTTCAGAAGGGCCAGAGCCACACCCTTCCACCCCCGCTGCTGGGCCTCGGCAATGAACCGCTGGCGTGTCCGTTCCAGGGCTTCGCGGAAACGCTGTTCGTTTTCTCTCTCTTGCAGGAGCTCTAACCCCTTTTTTACAACCGGAGGGGCCAGAGGCACAACAATGGATAGGACTTGCCCAAGGATAGTTAAAGTTTCCTGTATGCCCGACATACGCTCCTCCTGTTCCCCCAATTATACATGTTGCCCTCTGGCGAACGGTGCAGAAGGCACCTCGGAAACCCACAATACATCGGAGCTGCAGAATCGCGGCTGAAGCCGCTCCTACATTTTGCAGCCCTGCGGGCTGCACCCCCTCCCCTCAATCCCCGCCCGCCGGGGGCGGGGACGAATGAGAGTCCGGATTCGATGCTAACCCCCTGCCCTCCAATAACTTCCTTCTCCGCAGGAGCAGACCATCACTAACTCGCTGCCACCCAACAACTTCCTCTCCCTCTCAGGGGGCCGATTTACGCTAAATCTTTGCCGCCCAATAACTTCCTCCCCCTCAGGGGGAGGATTGAGGTGGGGGGTGAATTCCAGAGCGGCACCCAGGTGCCGCACTCCAAAAATTTGAAGTCGCTCCTACAT
>JALXEF010000046.1 GCA_027069855.1 Caldifarciminota bacterium | reverse complement strand
CCAGGATGCCGGCCCCCTGATACGGCGTCGCCACCACCGACAGGGCATAGGGGCCGGTGTACCGCCCGGTGGCCACGGGATGGCCGGCATCCTGGATGTTGATCACCCAGAAGCCTCCGCCGCCGGCCGCCACATACAGTTCAGGAACCATGGGCGAAAGGGCCACATCCCAGGCATAGCCGTCAAAGGGATCGTAGGTGGCGAGGAGCCGGGGCTGGCCCGGATCGGCCACCGACACAAGGGCCACGCCGGCCTCCTTCAGGGCCACGGCCACGAGGGTATCCTGCACGGCCACCTGGCGGGCGTTGCCCGGCAGGTCCAGCGTGGCAACCACCTGGGGCTGGGCCGGATCGGCGAGCGACAGGACCGCCAGGCCCGCTTCGCCCTGGGCCACATAAAGATAATTGCCGTCCGTGGCCACGCCGTAGGTGTAGCCGTCCATCGGCAGGGTGGCCAGCAGGGTCAGGAAGCCCGGGACCTCCACCTTGAACACCAGGACGCCGTCGTCCTGGTCGGCCACATACAGGTACAGGGTGTCCTGGAATTGCCAGCCCGTGAGGTCATAGACATTGCGGCCGAACTCGGCGTTCAGGTACTGGAACCCGGAGGTCTGCCACCGCAGGATCTTGATGCCGCCGTCGGTATCCGCCAGGTACACCAGGGTGTCGCCGGGCCAGAGGAACACACCGCGGGCGTTGTCCTGGGAAGCAGGATCGTCCCATTCCGGCCCCGGAAACAGCACAAAGCCGTTCAGTTCCGCGAGGCCCAGGCCGGCCTGGGCCTGGGCATAGAAGACCAGCCCCATGTCCGGCTGCAACGCCAGGCCGTGGACATAGCCCGAGGATTCTACAAAGGAAAGGGGTGCGAGATCCGGCGGTGTCGTGAAGGCCACCGGCCCCTTCCAGGGCCCCCAGGGCTCGCCCGGGTGCCGGCCGCGAACGCGCCAGTAATAGGTGCCGGCCGGCAGCAGATCGGGCGCTCGCCACACGGTATCGGTCACGGTGCTGTCCTCAAATACCGGGGTCGCGAAGGTGCTGCTGTTGTCCACCTGGATCCAGTACAGATCGGCATCGCCCGCATGCCACACGAAGGTCAGGGTATCCAGAGCCACGCCCCCCTGGGGCGACACCGGGTCCCCGGCCTCGGCGGCCTGCCAGGAGCTGGGCTGAGAACAGGCCATCAATAGCAGGACGGTAGTTCCCAGTACCCCCAGCACCTTCACCGCCAATGCCCTTTTCTCCTTTGCAAATGAACGGTTCATCCTGCACCTCCCTGATTTTCCGTGATTCTTCCCCTCCGCGCAATCTTAAGGAAGCAGAAAACAACTGTCAAGCGACAGGGTCCCGGTGCCATCCCCGGGCCTATGGCCCGTTTTCCTTGATTCCCTTGAGCCGATTGAATTCGGGCGCGGGCCTAAGTATAATTGGCCGGGAACCGTTCTTTTAACAGCAAAGGAGGCTTTCGTCATGGCCAATGTCCCGAAGGATCTGCTGTACACCAAGGAACATGAATGGGCCCGTGTGGAGGGCGACATCGTGACCGTGGGCATCACGGACTACGCGCAAAGCCAGCTTTCGGACATCGTATATGTGGAACTTCCGGAGGTGGGCTCGCAGGTGAAGGCTATGGAACCCTTCGGCACCGTGGAGGCCGTGAAGGCTGTTTCCGACCTCTATTCGCCGGTGACCGGAGAGGTGGTGGAGGTCAACGAGCGCCTGCAGGACGAGCCCGACCTGGTCAACAAGGATCCCTACGGCGAGGGCTGGATGATCAAGGTGAAGATCGCCGATCCCGATGAACTGAAAACCCTGCTCTCGCCCGAGGACTACGAAAAGCTCATCCAGGAGGAGGCGTAACTTGGGCTCTCCTTACCTGCCCCTGACCGACGAAGACCGCAGGGCGATGCTCCAGGCCCTGGGGTTTCAGTCCATTGATGAACTCTTTGCCCGGATCATCCCCGAAGAGGCCCGGTTTCAGGGGACCCTGGACCTCCCCCCGGCCCTTTCGGAACTGGAAGTCCGAAAGGTGGTGGAGTCCCTGGCCCGGCAGAACCGGGCCGATCTCACCCTCTTTATCGGGGGCGGGGTCTATGACCACTACATCCCTGCAGCCGTAAAACACATCGTTTCCCGGTCCGAGTTCTACACCGCCTATACGCCGTACCAGGCCGAGGTGAGCCAGGGCACGCTGCAGGCCATGTACGAGTTCCAGTCGGCGATCTGCGACCTCACAGGCATGGAGGTGGCCAACTCCTCCATGTACGACGGTGCCAGCGCCCTGGCCGAGGCCGCCCTCATGGCCCTTCGGATCCAGAAAAAGCGGAACCGCATCCTGTACAGCGAGGACCTGAATCCGCGGTACCGGCAGGTGCTCCACACCTACACCCGGCGCCAGGACCTGGAAATCGTGGAGGTCCCCACAGACCCCCGCACCGGGCAAATGGACCTGAACTTCGTGGAAGACGCCCTGGACGACCGGACCGCCGCCCTCCTGTTCCAGCATCCCAATTACTTCGGTATTCTGGAAGAGCCCTTCCGCCTGCGGGAACTCACCGAACGGGTGGGGGCTCTGCTGGTGGTGGCCTTTGACCCGATTTCGCTCGGGATCCTGGAGCCGCCCGGTGCCTATGGAGCCGACATCGCCGTGGGCGAAGGCCAGCCCCTGGGCCTGCCCCTGGGCTTCGGCGGGCCCTATCTCGGGCTCTTTGCCGCCCGGGAAAAGTACCTGCGGCAGATGCCCGGCCGCATCGCCGGCGCCACCGTGGATGCCGAAGGCAAACGCGGCTATGTGATGGCCCTGCAAACCCGGGAGCAGCACATCCGCCGGGAAAAGGCCACTTCCAATATCTGCACGAACCAGATGCTCTGCGCGCTGACCGCGCTCGTGTACCTTTCCCTGATGGGCAAGGAAGGCCTCCGGGAGGTGGCCGAGCAGTCGGCCCAAAAGGCCCATTATCTGGCCGATCAACTCACCCGGATCCCCGGCGTGCGCCTGGCTTTTGAGGGCCCCTTCTTCCGGGAGTTCGTGCTGGAACTGGAGGGCAAAACCGCCCGCGAGGTGCGCGACGCCCTGCTGGCCGACGGTATCCTCTTCGGCCATCCCGTGGCCAAACACCGGCTGCTGGTGGCGGTCACCGAAAAACGCACCCGCCAGGAGATGGACCGGGTGGTCCAACGCCTCCGGGAGGTGATGGCGTGAGGTTGCCGGTGGAAGACCTCTGGGTGGCGCGGCGGGTCGCGAAGGTCACCCTCCGCGACGCCCGCGACAAACCCGGGGTCGCCGCCGACCTCTTCAGTTTGCTCTCCGAACTCGGCATCAACGCCGAATTCATCCTGCAGGGTCCGGCCCGCCGCGGCCGCGCCGACCTCGCCTTCCTGGTGCTGGAATCCGAACTGCCCAAGGTGATGGACTACTACGACCAGCTGGTGGAGGCCGTGGATGCCCATGACCTGCAGGTGGACCGAAAGGTGGCCCTTCTCGTGTTCTACGGGAGCCGGGAGATGCACCGCACGCCCGGCGTCGCGGCCACCCTGTTCAACACCCTCGCGGCCGCCGGGGTCAACATTGACATGATCTCCACCTCCCTGGATTCCATTGCCGTGGTCATCCGCGAGGAACGCGTGGACGACGCCCTGGAGGCCCTGCGGGAATACCTGGACCTTGAGGTGCACGAAGGCTATTACGAGGAGTAAAGGCCCATGGATATCTACGCAGCGATTCTTGCCGGAGGCCGCTCCAAACGCATGAACTCCACGATATCAAAGGTCCTGCACCCCCTGCTGGGGAAGCCCCTCGTGTTCTTTCCCCTGAAGGTGGCCTGCAGCCTGCGCCCTGCCGGCATCTTCGTGATCGTAAGCCCGGATACCCACCAGGAGGTGGCCGCCCGGGTCCGGGAGATGTTCCCCGACGAACCCATTGAGTTCGTGGTCCAACCCGAGCCCCGGGGCACGGGCGACGCCGTGATGCAACTCGCCCCCTACTTTAAAGACAAGGATGTGGACCTCCTGGTCATGCCGGGCGACGCCCCGCTCCTGCGCGAGGATACCGCCAAACTCATGTACCGGTTCCACAAGGAAAACGATGCCCGCATCACCATCCTCACCGCAGAGGTGCCCGATCCCACCGGCTACGGCCGGATCGTCCGCTCCCACGGCGACCGCGTGCTCATGATCGTGGAGGAAAAGGACGCCTTCCCCGAGGAAAAGGAAATCCGCGAGATCAACTCCGGCATCTATCTGTTCCGAACCGGCGACCTGTTCAGTTTCCTGCCGGAGATCAAACCCCAGAACGCCCAGGGCGAGTACTATCTGACCGATGTCATTGAGATCGTCCAGCGGAAACGCGGCGGGGTCCTGGCCTTCAAAATCGCCGACTGGAAAGAAACCCTGGGGGTCAACACCCGGCCCCAGCTCATCCAGGCCCAGAAGATCCTGAAGCAGCGGCTGGTGGACCGCTGGATCCGGGAAGGGGTGTCCTTCATTGACCCCGATCTGGTGTACCTGGAGTACGATGTCGTGCTGGAAAAGGACGCCACGATTTATCCCTTTGTTTCGCTCATCGGCCAAACCCATGTGGGCAGGGGCGCCACCGTGGGCCCCGGCGTCAAACTCGTGAACGCCCGGGTGCCCGACGGCGCCGTACTCGGCTTTGAATCAGGAGGTGATCATGGCTGAAGAACCGAAAGGCGTGGAGAACATTACCGGCCCGGACCTGGAACGCATCGTCGCCGAGGCCGATCCCGAGGAGGTGCTCATCCTGGACCTCTGGGCCGACTGGTGTCATCCCTGTAAACGCATTGAGCCCTACCTATACGAGATGGCCGAAAAGCATCCCGGCCGCGTACGCGTGCTCCGGCTGAACATTGACCACTATCCGGATGTGCCCGCCCGCCTGGGGGTCATGAGCATTCCCACCATCATCTTTTACAAGGGCGGCCAGGAACGCTGGCGCTATGTGGGCGCCCGCCCTAAAAAAGACTACATCCGCAAAACCGAAGAACTGCTGCAGTCATGAACCGGAAACTTGATATTGACCACATCGCCCGCCTGGCCAAACTGGACCTCTCGCCTGAAGAACGCGTCCGCCTGCGCCGCGACCTGGAACGCATCCTGTCGTATGTGGAAACCCTCAAGGAGGTGCCCGTGGAGGGCGTGGATCCCCTGCCCTACCCCCACGAAGGCCATTTCCAGCGGATGCGGCCCGATACCCCCCGCCCCGGCCTCAACCGGAACGATGTGATCCGACTTGCGCCCGATGAACTCTTCTTCCTGTTCCGCACCCCCTCGCCCTTGCGGGGCCTGAAAAAGAAACCCTGAGAATGTTTACCGGCCTCGTGGAAGGCACCGGTCGCCTGCGCCGCTTCCGGCCCGTGCACCGGGGGATCCGCTGGTGGATCGAGCCTGAGCTTTCGCCCTTTGAACTGAAGGTGGGCGACTCCGTGGCCCTGGACGGCGTGTGCCTTACCGTGGAGGCCCTGGAAGGGGCCCTGTTCCAGGTGTATCTCTCCCCGGAAACGCTGCGGGTGACCAAGTTCCACGCCGGCCTCCCGGTCGGCTATCGGGTGAACCTGGAACGCCCGCTGCGGGCCGCTGACCGGCTCGGCGGCCATCTGGTTACCGGCCATGTGGACACGGTGGGCGTCCTCCGGGGGCAAAAAACCCTGCCCGAGGGCCAGGAGTGGACCGTGGAGGTGCCGCCGACCTACCTCCGCTACCTGGTACCCAAGGGCTCGGTGGCTGTGGACGGCGTTTCCCTGACCGTCAACCGGGTTCAGGGCTCCCGGTTCACCGTGTTCCTGATCCCCCACACCCTGGAGGTCACCAACCTGGGCGATCGCCGCCCGGGGGATCCCCTGAACCTGGAGTTTGACCTGGTGGCCAAATATGTGGAATCCCTGCTGGCCCCCTATGCGCGGGGCCTTCAAACCAAGGAGTAAACCATGCCCGAAAAACTGATTTACGAACTTTCCAAAGCCGGCCGCCGGGGCTATACGCTGCCGGCCCTGGATGTCCCGGCCCGGCCTCTGGAATCCTTCCTGCCCAAGGAACAACTCCGTCGCAGGCCCGCGCCTCTGCCCGAGGTATCGGAAAACGAGGTGATCCGCCACTTCGTGCGGCTCTCCGAAATGAACTACAGCGTGGACACCGGCTTCTACCCCCTGGGCTCCTGCACCATGAAGTACAACCCCAAGATCAACGAGGATATGTCCTCGTTGCCCGGGTTTACCGGCCTCCACCCTCTGCAGCCCGACGAAACAGTGCAGGGCGCCCTGGCCCTGATGTACGAACTGCAGCAGTACCTGGGAGCCATCTCGGGCTTTGATGCCGTCACCCTGCAACCCGCCGCCGGTGCCCACGGTGAGTTCACCGGCATCCTCATCGCCCGGGCGTACCACGAAAAACAGGGCAATCCCCGCCGGGTCGTGCTGGTGCCCGATTCCGCCCACGGCACCAACCCCGCCTCCGTAACCCTTTCGGGCTATGTGGCCAAAACCGTGAAGTCCAACGAACAGGGCACCATTGACCTGGAGGACCTCCGGCGGAACCTCAACGAAGAGGTGGCCGTGTTCATGGTCACCAACCCCAACACCCTGGGCCTGTTTGAAAAGGACATTGTGGAGGTGGCCCGGCTGGTGCACGAGGTGGGCGCCCTGATGTACATGGACGGCGCCAACCTGAACGCCCTGATGGGGCGCGTTCGGCCCGCCGACCTGGGGTTTGACATCATGCACTTCAACCTGCACAAAACCTTTTCCACACCCCACGGCGGCGGCGGACCCGGGTCCGGCCCGGTGGGCGTCAAGGCCTTTCTGGAGCCCTTCCTGCCGGTGCCCCGGATCGTGAAAACCGAAGAAGGTTATCGGCTTTCCTGGGACCATCCCGACAGCATCGGCAAGATCCACAGTTTTTACGGCAACTTCCTGGTGATGGTCCGGGCCTACACCTACATCCGGATGATGGGGCCCGAGGGGCTGAAACAGGTCACCGAAGATGCCGTGCTTAACGCCAACTACCTGCGGGTCCTGGCCAGCCGGGCGCTTCCCGTGGCCTATAACCAGCTTTGCATGCATGAGTTCGTGCTCACCGGCAAACCCCTGAAGCAATACGGCGTGCGCACCCTGGATGTGGCCAAGCGGCTCCTGGACTACGGATTCCATGCCCCCACCGTGTACTTCCCGTTGATCGTGCCCGAGGCGCTCATGGTGGAACCCACGGAAACCGAAACCCGCGAAACGCTGGAGGCCTTTGCCGAAACCCTGCAAAAGATCGTGAAGGAGGCCCAGGAGAACCCCGAACTCCTGCACGAGGCGCCCCACCGGACCCCGGTGCGCCGGCTGGACGAGGCCCGGGCGGCCCGCTTCCCGGACCTGCGGTACAAACACCCGGAATAGGGCCGATTCCCGCCGGCCTGCCTTCGCCGTTTCTTCGGAACCCGGGAAAGGCCTTCGGCTGCGAAAGACATCGTGCCGCATAAAGAAGTCGGGGCACGGCGCAAAAACGCTTCAAAACAT
>JALXEF010000045.1 GCA_027069855.1 Caldifarciminota bacterium | reverse complement strand
GAACAGGGGTTCCACGGCGAAGCTCACGGCCTTCTGTTCCAGGTTTTTGATCTCCTCCTGGGTTTTCTTTTCCAGTTGCCGGAGTTCGCGGGTGAGTTCCTTGATCCGTTCTTCCACCTTGTTCCGGCGTTCCAGGATGGCCCGGCGGGTTTCCTCGGGCAGGGCCTCAAACTCCTGGGGGGTCATGGGCCGGTTGCCGGGGGCGAGCGGGGTCACCACGATGCCGGTGGGCGTGAACTGCACGGCGAAACCGAGTTCCTGGGCCTCCTGCTGGATCTGGGCGATGCGCTTTTGCTTTTCCTGTTCAAACTGCTGCACCAGCCGGTCGCGCTGCTGGGTGAACTGATCGCTTTCAAAAACGGCCTGGATGCGCTTGGACACGGCCTCCACGAGTTCGGCCATGTCCTTTTTCAGGCGTTTGCCGTAGCCGGCGGGCAGTTGCAGGGCGCGGGGTTGCGACGGCTCCTCAAAGTTGTAGACATAGCACCAGTCGCTGGGCACGGGCAGTTCCCGACTCACGCGTTCCAGGTAATCGGCGATCATGGCCTGTTTGCCGGTGCCCGGCCGGCCCGAGGCGTAGATGTTGTAGCCGTAGCCCTTGATGCGGAGGCCGAAGGAGATGGCGCGGTGGGCCCGCTCCTGGCCGATGAACTCCTCCAGGGGCTCGATCTCGTTGGTGGTTTCGGCGCCCACCTCCTCCGGGGTGCACCGGCGGTACAGCTGATGGGCCGGCACCCGGAATCGGTCCGGCTTTGCTGAAGACCTGGCCATAGACCCCTCCTTCAGAGTTGAACTTCCCGAAGGTACCGGGCCGCCTCCTCCGGAGGCGTGGGGTTGATATGGAGCCCGGCACCCCATTCAAAGCCCGCGATGCGGGTCATCCGGGGGATGATCTCAATGTGCCAGTGGTAATCGTACTCAATGGTCTCCCAATAGTAGGTGCGGGCGGGCCGCAGGTGGGGCGTGGGCGCGGTGTGCAGGATCATGTTGTAGGGCGGGTCGTCCAGGGCGATCTTGATCCGCTTGAGGGTGTCGCGGATGGTGCGGCCCAGGATCAGGAGTTCGTCGTCGTTCAGGCGGGTGAAGTCGTGCAGGTGCCGCTTGGGCAGGATCCAGGTTTCAAAGGGGAAGGACGAGGCAAAGGGCTCCCACACCAGGTAGTGTTCGTCGTCATACACCACGCGGTCCTTGAGCAGCAGTTCCTGCTTGATGAGGTCGCAGAAGATGCAGCGTTCCTTGAGGTGGAAATGGTTTTTGGCGTTGTTCAGTTCCGAGACCACCACCGGCGGAATGATGGGGGTGGCGATCAGCTGGCTGTGGGGATGCGACAGCGAGGCTCCGGCCTCGGCGCCGTGGTTCCGGAAAAAGAGGATGTACCGGAACCTTTTGTCCTTTTGCAGGTCCAGCATCCGTTCGCGCACGGCGATGAGCCAGTCGCGGGCCTCCTCGTCGGAAAAGGCATCGGGGTGTTTGAAGTGGTCGGGCGTTTCAATGATCACCTCGTGGGCGCCGATGCCGGTGGTGACATCAAAGATGCCGATGCCCTCGCGTTTGAGTTCGCCCTCAATGCGCAGGGCCGGGTACTTGTTGGGCACCACGCGCACCCGCCAGCCCGGCGTGTTGGGCTTGCGGTCGGCCGGGCCGATGGCGAACACCTCGGGCGGGGTCATGTGCTCGTGGCCGTAGCAGAAGGGGCAGTTGTCCGGTTTCTTCACCTGCTGCCGCTGGCGTTTGTAATCCTGGGGCCGTAACGCCCGCTCGGTGGCGATCACCACCCATCGGGGGCGGATCGGGTCGTATCTCAGTTCAGGCATGAAGGGTTCCTCCTTTTGTTTTCAGGATCTCCAGGTGCTGGACAAAGCGGTTCCAGCCGGGCCGGAGGGGGTAAAACAGGTACAGGGCATGGCCCTGGTAGGTGAGGTCCAGCCCGGATTCGGACTGGGACACGGTGTAAAAGGGAAAGACCACGGCCCGCAGGGCCTCCGGCACCCGGAGCCGGAGCACGACGCCCGAGGCATCGTGGAATTCCAGTACCTCGGGCGAGGCCAGATCCAGGACCTCGGCGAAGGGCGCCCGGGTGCCCGGGCCGGCCTGAAGGGTTCCCTGCAGGGCCGAGGGCAGGATGAAGTTGTGGGCCACCACATAGGCCAGGGTGCCGGCCTCGTTGGCCCGGACGCGGAGCGTGACCTCCAGGCCCTGGCGTCCGGGCGAAAAGAACTTCTGGATCTCGGCCGGCTGGCCGGCCACCGTGCCCTTTCGCTCGGCCCGGAAGGGCTGCTGCCCCAGCTGGTACCGGCCGAGCACGAAGTCGCCCTCGTCGTGGAACGCCATGCTGTGGAGTTCTTGCCAGCCGATATCTGGCGGCAGAAAGTGGTCAATGAAGGACACGCGTTCGTGCCAGTCGTACTTGAGTTCGCGGGCGGTTTCGGCCGTGATGGTTTTGCCGATTTCGTGGATGGACGCCACCCCCTCTTCGGGCGGGGCCTCGCCCACGGTGATCCCCTCGTGGTAATGCTCATACCGGCGGGTGAGGGTGTTCTGGAAGTTGTAGGCCAGCGAGAGGCTGGAGAACTCCCGCAGGGTACCGCCCTGCTCGCTGATCTGGAGCACGAGGTCCTGGTGCCGGAGGTAGAGTTCCTGGAAGCCGTCCAGGTCGTGGTCGCGGAGGGCGGCGAAGCGGCGGCCCAGGGCGCGCTCGGCCCTCAGCAGATGGCGATACACGGCATGCCGGAGATGGGGCAGGTACACGCCGCCGAAAACCCCGTGCCAGTAGGCGTCGTTGCACTGGGCCCGGTGGATCTCGTGGACCGCCTCGCGCCGTTTCTCGGGCCGGGAAATGCGTTCCACCTGGCGCCGGAGCAGGAGCATCTTCTTGTGCATCCGGTTGACCTCGGGGTACTTCACCAGGAAGTTGCGCCAGATGCCCCCCTTGACGAAGGGACGAACCCGGTCCCAGACGCCCTGTTCCCGCAGGGTATGCACGAACTCGGCAAAGGCCCTGGCCTGGGGCGCGGGCAGCGCCCACTCGCCCATCTCAAAGTAGGAGCCCGTGGGCAGGTACACGCGGCCCAGGGGCCCTTCGGTTTCCAAAAACTCGGTATAGGTGAGGGGCTCAATCCAGGGTTCCTGGAGCACGCGTTCCAGGAACCGGCGGAGCCACTGCTTTTTGCCGTACACCCAGTCGTGGGTGCCCGGCCAGAGGCCGAACTTCTCGCCGTCGTCGAAGATCACGGCCGCGCGGGCCCCGGCCTCGTAGAGCCGCCGGAGATAGGCCATCACCTCGTCCAGGGGCCGGAAGGGAATGAGATAGCGCAGCCGTTCGCTGATGGGGAAGATGGCCAGGGGCTGGCCCTCGTGTTCGGTGAGGTAGTAGCCGTGGAGCCGGTCTTCGGTGAGCCCGGTTTGCAGGAAGTGGTAATCGTCCACCACCACATAGCGGATGCCGCTTTTGAGGAGCGCGGGCAGCAGTTCCGATTCGTACACCCGTTCGGTGAGCCAGAGGCCCCGGGCATCGTAGCCGAACCGGCGTTTGACATACCGGCGGGCCCGCTGGATCTGGCCCAGGCGGTCGGCCTCGGGGATGGACACCAGCACGGGCTCGTAAAAGCCGCTGACCACGATTTCGGCCTGGCGCCGCCGAACCTGGTGGGCCAGGGTTTTCAAAAACTCGGGGTGTCGGGCCTCCAGGAACAGAAGGAGCGGGCCCGTGAAGTGGTAGGTGATCTTGAAGGAGGGAAACTCGTCCAGCACTTCCACAAAGGGCCGGTAGGCCTGCTGGAACGCGTGTTCCATCACATGCTCAAAGTTGCCCACCGGCTGGTGGTTGTGCACGCCCAGAAGGAGTTTCAGGGTCATGGCAGCAACCTCTCCCGGCGTTCGGCGAAGGCCCGCTGGGCCTCGCGGAAGTCGCTTTCGCGGCCGATGTCCAGCCAGAAGCCCTCAAAGGGATACACGGCCACCGGTTGCCCGGCCCGCCGCAGGGTGTGGACCAGATCGGGGAGGTCAAACCGCCGGCCCCGGGGGATGTGGTCCAGGGCATCGCGCCGAAAGGCATACACCCCCATGGACACCCAGTAGGCGATGACCGGCTTTTCGTGGTAATCCACGAGCCGGTGGTTCTCGTGGTCCACCACGCCGAAGTCCACCTCCACGGTGCGCCGGTTGATGGCGATGGTGAGCGGCGCATCCTGCTGCTGATGGAACCGCAGCACCTCGCCGAAGGGAAGTTCGGTGAGGATGTCGCCGTTGAGCACGAGGAAGTGGTCCTGGAGCCGGTCCTGGAGCAGGGTGAGGGGGCCCACGGTGCCGAGGGGGGTGTCCTCGCGGGAATACTGGATGTTCAGGCCCCAGCGGCGGCCGTCCTGGAAGTAGGCCTCAATGAGTTCGGCGAGGTGGCCGACGGCCAGGATCACTTCACGGAACCCCTGGGCCTTGAGCTGGCGCAGCAGGATCTCCAGCACCGGATAATCGCCCACGGGCATCAGGGGTTTGGGCAGCAGGGTGGTATAGGGTTCCAGCCTGCGCCCTTTACCGCCAGCCAGTACCACTGCCTGCAATCCACAACCTCCCTTCGGGGGTTTTCAGGGCCTGTTCCGCCCAGCGGAGGGTTTGTTCCAGGCCCTGTTCCAGGGAAACCTCGGGCTGCCAGCCCAGCACCTCGCGGGCCCGACGGTTGTCGGACACCAGTTGCCACACCTCGCTTTCCGGGGGCCGAAGGCGGCGCTCCTCGGTGACCACCGGATAGGGGCTGCCGGAGATCCGGCGGATGGTTTCCACCAGATCGCCGATGCGCACGCCCCGGCCGGTGCCCAGGTTGAGGTCTTCGCCGAAGGGCATGCCTTCCCGCAGGGCGGCGAGGAGCAGGCCCTGTACCGTGTCGGCCACAAAGGTGAAGTCGCGCACGGGGTCCGGGCTGCCGATGCGGATCTCCGGGCCCTGGAGGGCCTGCACGATGGTGCTCATGATCACCGCCCGGGTGCTCTGGCGGGGGCCGTAGGTGTTGAAGGGCCTCAGGATCACCACCGGGAGCCCGTAGGTGCGGGCGAAGCTGCGGGCCAGTTCGTCGGCGCCGGTTTTGGAGGCGGCATACGGCGATTGGGCGTGGCGGGGATGGTTTTCGTCCATCGGGGTGTACCGGGCGGTGCCGTACACCTCGGAGGTGGACACATGCACGATGCGGGCCACGCCGTGGCGTCGCGCGGCCTGCAGCACATTCAGGGTGCCCAGCACATTGGTTTCCACCACCTCGCGGGGGTTTTCGTAGGAGTAGGGGATGGAGATCACGGCGCCCAGGTGGAACACCAGGTCCACGCCCTGGAGGGCGGCATCCACGGCATCGGGGTCGCGGAGGTCGCCGTAGATGAGGTGCACCTCCCGGCGGATTTCGGGCGGCACGAAGAGCAGGGCGCCGGGAAAGCCGGTGGAGGTGTACCGCACGAAGGCCCGAACCCGGGCGCCGGCCTGTACCAGGGCTTCCACCAGATGCGAGCCGATGAAGCCTGCGGCACCGGTCACGAGGACTTGTCGGTCTTTGGCCTGAAGATTTGTCGGCATGGTCAGAGTGCCCGCCAATTATACAGAACTCGCGAAAAATCCGGCCGCGGGCGGCGGGGGAATCAGCGGACCTGCAGGGTGTGTTCGGAGGTGGTGCGCCGGCCGGCTTTGTCGGCCACCGTGAGGGAAACCCGGTGCCGGCCCGGCGGCAGGGGATGCTCGTAGGTCACCCGATGACGGTCAATGTCGTAATAGGCAGGAATCCAGTCGCCGTCCACCCGGACCTCCAGGGTGCGGGCGTCGATGCTGCTGCCCTGGTCTTCCAGCCGGGCCAGGATGCGGTGCTGGGAGAGCCACCGCACCCGCGGGGGCAGGGTATCGGCATAGGAAGCGAAGAGCCCTGTGCCCCGCAGTGCGCCCTCCTGCAGCAGGGAGGCCCGGCCCCGGTCTTCGTTGACCCAGTACACGGGCAGTGTGTCCTGGTGGGCCAGGTAGGCCGCGTGAAGGAACACCGGATCGCGGGCGAGCAGGCGAAGCGCCGTGCCCTGAGGCACGAGTTCCGGAAGAGGCGGCGCCGGGGTTTCAAAGGCCACGAAGGGGGTGCGTTCGGCCAGGGCGCCCTCGGGAATCCGGAGGGTCCAGGAGCCGAAGTGCAAGGTGTCGCCTTCGGGGCCTGCGAAGAACACCCAGAGTTTCCGGGGGCCCACCTGGTACAGTCCTTGACGGGTGAGCACATAGAGGTCCTGGGTGGCCGAGAGGTCGGAGGGCATCAGGGGCAGGGTGCCGTGGCCCAGGTGCAGGGTGACGGAATCCGGGGTTTCCACGATGACGGCGTTGGGCAGGAACCCCACGGCCATGAGGCTGTTCAGGTACAGGCTTTCAAAGTCAAAGGTCGCCGGGGCCTCAAAGGGGTCACGGCCGTAGGTGCCGGTGTACACGGTGAGGACCAGCCGGGCGGTGTTCCCCCGGATATCGCGGGCCACGATTTCCAGGTGGTGCTCGCCGTCGGGCAGATCCAGGGCGGCCCGGGCCCGACGGATGGGGCGGTGGTACCAGTTGCCCGGAGCGTACAGGCGGTGCCACCGCCGGCCCCAGGGATCGCGCCGGTACTCCACAACGGCCACGGAGTTGTTGCTGAAGGGCAGGGTATCGTGGACCACCCAGAAGAAGGTGTCGCCGTCCACGAGCCCCAGGAGTTCGTAGGGGCTGATGCGATAGTGGCTCCGGTCGATGCTGTCGGCCACCTGCACCTCCAGGCCGAAGGGGCCGGTGATGTCCAGGTCTTCGGCGCGCCAGAGGGTGCGGCTGACCTGCTCCAGCGGCGGTTCCAGGTCCAGGGGTTCGCGGTTGACGAGCGTGAGGGGTGAGCGGCACACAATGCGGAGGCCTTCAAACACCGGGGCCCGGTGGTCCGGAATCGGCAAAAAGAACAGGGGGTTCACGGGCCGGTTGTCCTCGGTGCGGACCTCAAAGTGCAGGTGAGGCGGGCCGGCGCCCGTGGCGCCCGACAGGGCCACCTCCTGGCCGGGAAGGAAAAAGTGGTCCTGCATCGGGTAAAGGTCCAGGAAGTAGGTGCGGCGCTGCATCTGCTCGTTCCATATCCAGTCTTCCAGGTGGGGAGCGAAGCGGGAGAGGTGCCCGTACACATACAGGTGGCCGTGGGGGCTCATGAGGTACAGGGCCTTGCCGTAGCCGAAGTAGGAGGTTTTCACGCGCCACACCCGGGTGGAATCCAGGGCAAGCACGGGCATGCCGGGTTTGCCGCCGGTGGAAAGGTCAATGCCGGTGTGGTACCGGAAGCCCCGGCTGTCCCCGAAGCCCGAGGTCAGGTAGGTGTACCGGGGCAGGGGCAGGAGGCCGACCAGAAGAAGCAGGCCGAGGGTGTTCAGCCTTAAACCTCCGCGGCCATGCGGGGCAGGGTTTTCAGGAACTCCTCGTTGTTCCGGGTGAGCCGCATCTTGTCCAGCAGGAACTCCATAGCCTCGATGGTGGGCATTTCGGAAAGGATCTTGCGCAGCACCCAGATGCGGTTCAACTGTTCCCGGGTCAGCAGCAGCTCCTCGCGGCGGGTGCCCGACTTGTGGATGTCAATGGCCGGGAAGATGCGGCGGTCGGCGAGGCGGCGATCCAGCACCAGTTCCATGTTGCCGGTGCCCTTGAACTCCTCAAAGATCACCTCGTCCATGCGGGAGCCGGTTTCAATAAGGGCGGTGGCGATGATGGTGAGGCTGCCGCCGTCCTCAATGTTCCGGGCCGAGCCGAAGAACTTTTTGGGTTTGATGAGGGCGGTGGAGTCAATGCCGCCGGTGAGGGTTCGGCCGGAGTGGGGGGTGAGCACGTTGTAGGCCCGGGCCAGGCGGGTGATGGAGTCCAGAAGGATCACCACATCCTTGCCGAGTTCCACCTGGCGTTTGGCCTTTTCCAGCACCATTTCGGCCACCTGCACGTGGCGTTCGGCCGGCTGGTCAAAGGTGGAGGACACCACCTCGGCCGGCACCCGGCGCTGAAAGTCGGTCACCTCTTCGGGCCGTTCGTCGATCAGCAGGATGATGAGTTCAATTTCGGGGTGGTTCTTGACGATGGCGTTGGCGATCTGCTGCAGGAGCACGGTTTTGCCGGCCCGGGGCGGCGACACGATGAGCCCGCGCTGGCCCTTGCCGATGGGCACAAACAGGTCCACGATGCGCATGGAAAGGTCGGGGTCGTCGGGCGTTTCCAGGCGGATCTTTTCGGTGGGGTAGTAGGGCGTGAGGCGTTCAAAGGTCACGCGGTGGCGCATCTCCTCGGGCGGACGACCGTTCACGGAAAGGATCCGGATCATGGCGGCGAACCGCTCGCTGGTGCGCGGGGGTCGGATCTCGCCGCGGAGCACATCGCCGGTGCGCAGGTTCAGCTTCTTGATCTGCGACGGCGACACATAGATGTCCTCGGGCGAAGGGGCGTAGTTGTACTCGGGGAAGCGGAGGAAGCCGAAGCCCTCCGGCAGGATCTGGAGCACGCCTTCGCGGATCGGGGTTTCGGGTTCCTTCTTGTACTTTTCGGCGATGGCAGCCAGGATCTTTTCAATGAGTTCGGCCTTTCGGAGGCTGGAGTAGTTCGGGATTTCCAGCTCCTTGGCGATCTCGTAAAGTTCTACCACCTTTTTCTTTTCCAGGTCGGCCTGGGTGAGTTCCTTCAAGGGTTTGGTTGCCTCCTGGGTGGTTTCCATGGGTTTTCACCCCCTTTGGTTCAGGTCATTTTGGTTTTGTTGATGTACAGGTCAAACCGGCACTTCAGCACCTTCGCCGCCTTGGCTGCGATGAGCATCCGCGACAGGAAGATCTGGAAGTACTCCATCACCGGAGCGATGGAGGTGTCGATCTTGATGTCGTAGTACACGCGGGGCGGACTGCTGGAGGCGTCCACCCGCACATGGGACGCGATGGCCGCGAAATTCACGCGGTCGTGGATGTCGCTGCGGATGTCGCCCCGGGGGCGTACGCGGGAGCGGTGCACATCCGACTTGTCGGCCAGGATCAGGGCGGCGGAAATCGGGGTGGCGGGCAGGCCGTCCTCCTCGTGGTGGTTGCCGATGGCCCGCACCACCTCAATGGTTTCCTCAAAGGGCATGCCCATCTCGGTGAGCACATGGAAGGCGAGGACGCCGCCGGTTTGGGCGTGGTGTTCGCGGTTCAGCAGGTTGCCGATGTCGTGCAGGTACCCCGCGATTTCCGCGAGTTCCGCGGTCCGCCGGGGATAACCCAGTTGCCGCAGGATGTAGCCCGCTCGCTTGGCCACGAGTTTGACATGCCGCAGGCCGTGTTCGGTGTATCCCAGGGCGGCGAGCTGGGCGTCCGCACTCTGGATCATGTACTGCACACGTTCGTTTTCAATTACCTGACGGGGTTTGATCATCGTACCATCCTCAAAGGGCTGGAACTACAGGAGTTCCAGAAGGTCGGGATCTTCCTCCAGGGCCGTGCCCACCACGGCCAGGTTGGCGCCGGCCTGAAACGCCGTTTCCACCTGTTCCCGGGTCCGCAGGCCGCCGCCCACGATCAGAGGCAGGGGCACCGCTTCCCTGACGGCCCGGATCACCTGGGCCGGCACCGGCTCGCGGGCACCGGACCCTCCTTCCAGGTACACGGCCTTCATGCCCATGTAGTAGGCGGCCAGAGCATGGGCCACCACGATTTCCGGCTTGTTCCGGGGAATGGGCCGGGTGAAGGACACATACTCCACCGCGGTATAGGCCCCGGATTCCACCAGGATGTACGCCGTGGCGATGGCTTCCATGCCGTAATGGCGGATCAGCGGGGCTGCCTTCACATGTTCCCCAATCAGAAGTTCCGGGTTCCGTCCACTGACCATCACGAGGTATAGGAGAGCATCTGCCTTGGGTGTGAGTTGTACCACGCTCCCCGGGAACAGGATGACGGGTTTACGGCATTTATTTTTGACCCTTTCCACAAAGGTGTCAAGCCCGGGGGACATGAGGATGCTGGTGCCCACGAGCACCGCCCGCACCCGGGGGGAGTCGTTGAGCCGGGGAAGCAGCCGGTTCAGGTGTTCTTCATCGGACCGATCGGGGTCCAGAAGCACCAGCAGCCCCCGGTCAGCCTCCGAGAATACGCTCCTGTAAATAGTCCACAAGGGCCTTCCTCCCCTTTCGCAAGAGGAATACCATGAGGCCGGGTCGTTCCAGCAGCACCCGCCGAACCAGGGAAAAGGCGTCCGGCGAGGAGAGGATTTTGCCATCAAACACGGGCTTAAGGGAACGCGCGAGGTACGCCAGGTCGGCGTCGTTCAGGGTTAGGTAGAAGTCCCGGATCCGCAGCGAGAGATCCTGGTACCGGCCGTTGTTTTGCCAGTAACGCTCCGGATACCGGGTCAGGAACGAGGCGTCCAGGCGGTCCTGTTCCAGGGCCTGGGCGGCGACCTCACCGGCGATCTTGCCGGATTCCAGGGCCGGCGGGATTCCACCGCCGGAAAGGGGATCCGCCAGGCGGGCGGCGTCGCCCACCACCATCACCCGGTCGCCCACCAGGTCCATGCGCTGGCCTCCGGTGGGCACCACGCTGGCCAGTTCTCCCAGGATCCGGCCCCTGGGGAACCGCTGAGCCACGAACCGGAGGGTGTAGTGCCGGGCCTGCTCCTGGTCGCCCAGGATGCCGACCCCCACATTGGCCAGGCCCTGGTCCTTGGGGAACACCCAGGCGTAGCCTCCAGGGGCCACCTCGTGGCCCACCGCGATTTCCATGCGTTCGGCCTCAATGGAAGCATCGGCCAGGAGCACCTGATGACACCGGTGGATCTCCCGGGGTTCCATTTCCAGGTTCAGGCCCAGGCTCCGGCCCACCACCGAGCCGGGGCCGTCGGCGCCGATCACGAGCCGGGCGGTCACCCGTTTCTCCCGGCCCTGGTGCTGGTACACGACGGTGACACCGTCCTGTTGGCGTTCGGCCCGGAGCACCGTGGCCCCGGTTTGCAGATCGGCACCGGCCAGCACCGCCTGGTTTACCAGGTATCGGTCAAACACCTTGCGTTCCAGGATGTAGCCCACATGGGGGGTGAGCACCTCCAGGGTTTGTTCCTCGGGCGCCCACACCTGTACCCTGTCCACACGGGCGGCGATCCAGCGGGGGTCTTCCGGGGTAAAGGTCACGAGCATGCGTCTGGAGATGCCCTCGGCGCAGGGGATGAACTGCGCCACGGTGCGCTGTCGTTCCAGCATGAGCACCCGGAACCCTTGAGACGCCAGGACTCGGGCCGCTGAGGAGCCAGCCGGTCCAGCGCCAGCAATGACCACATCAAAGTCTTTCACGGGTCCTCCTTGGGTTCCTGTGACCGTGGACCAATCCCCGAACGCCGTTAACTATACGGCTCTTTGCCGATATTGCCAAACCGGATAAAGATCGGGGCCACCCAGCGGGTGGCCCCGAGAAAGTTCTGTGCTGGCAGGTTCAGCGGCCCAGAACCACCACGGTGCCCACCTGCATGAGGTCGCCCCAGGCCTGGGCCACGCCGCGCCGCACCTCGCGCTTCACCTGGCAATCGCCGGCGATGCCCTTGAGCTGCTGGTAAATGGAGATCACCTTCATGAGGCCGGCCGCGGCGATGGGGTTGCCCACGCCCAGAAGGCCGCCCGAGGGCGAGGCAGGGATGCCGGTTTCGGTGTCCCGGTCCCAGAACCCCTGTTCCAGGAGTTTGGGGGCTTCGCCCTTATCGGCCAGCTGCAGGCCTTCCAGGTGGTGCAGTTCCTTGTAGGCGAAGGGGTCGTAGGGTTCCACCACATGGATGTCGCGGCGGGGGTCCGTGATGCCGGCCATTTCGTAGGCCATGCGGGCCGCGTACTCCACATACTTGGGGTAGTAGAGGTCTCGGTTGGTCCAGTAGGAGGTGTCCAGACTCCAGCCCACGCCCTCAATCCACACGGGTTTGTCGGTGCGCCGTTTGGCCTCGTGTTCGGACACGAGCACGATGGCCGCGGCCCCGTCGCTCACCGGCGACACCATGAGCCGGTGCACGGGCCACACCATCACTTCGGAGTTCAGGATGTCGTCCAGGGTGTACTCCCCGGGGATGCCGTCCTGGGCCACCGGGTTGCTGAGGCCGTTGCGTTTGTTCTTGATGGCCACCTTGGCGATGGTTTCCAGAGGGATGCCGTGCACCTGCATGTAGCGGTTCATCTCCAGGGCGAAGATCCACAGGAGGTTCACGCCCAGGGGCCGCTCCAGAAACTGATCGTAGATGGCGTTGAACACACCCTGGGGATGGGGCAGGGCGTCGCTCATCTTTTCCTCGGCCACCACCAGGCAGGAGTTGAAGTGGCCGGAGGCCACATGGTACCACCCGTGGATGATGGCGAACACGCCGGAGCCGCCGCCCACATAGGACCGCATGTAGGGCTTGCGTTTGGCACCGGCGGCCTCGGCCAGGTACTCGCCGTTCATGTGCACGCCGTCAAAGGCGTCGGGCGCGGTCACGAGCACCACGCAGTCAATCTCGTCGATGGTCATACGGGCCTCTTCCAGGGCCATGCGGACCGCTTCAAAGGCGAGTTCCTTGGGGGTTTCCTGGGCGCGCCGCATGAACTTGGTGATGCCGTGCCCCAGAACCGCCACCTTTTGTGCAAAGGCCATTGCCAAAACCTCCTATTTTCAAAGGTTGGAGAGGATCACCACGCCGCCCATGGCTGTGGGGATGCCGCGCCAGGACTGGGCCAGCCCGATTTCGGCATCGGGCACCTGGTGTTCGCCGGCCTCGCCGCGCAGTTGCAACACGATCTCGGCCACGGACCGCAGGCCCGACATGTCGTAGGTGTAGCCGCTGCCCAGGTTGCCGCCGGAGGGGTTCACGGGCAGTTCGCCGTCCAGGTCAAAGGTGCCTTCCTGATAGAGGTCCACCAGGTCGTCTTCCCGGGCGAGACCCAGGGCCAGCAGGTGCTGGAGTTCCTTGTAGGCGAAGGTGTCGTCGATTTCGGCCACATCAATCTCCTGGAAGGGCGAGCGGATGCCGGCCATCTCGTAGGCCATCTGGGCGGCCAGTTCCGCATACAGGGCGCGGCCCCACATCCAGCGGTCCAGGTTCGGGGTGTCCTCAATCCAGCCGATGCCCTCAATGAACACGGGGTCGGTGTCCAGGGCCAGGGCCACATCCTCGGTGGCGAGCACGAGCACCACGGCGCCGTCGGCGTACTGGGCGGCCTCCAGTTCCTTCAGGGGATAGGCGAGGTACGGGGAATCCAGCACGGCCTCGGGTTCCAAGAGGGCAGGGTAGGCGGCCCGGCTGTTTCTGAGGGCGTTGGCGCGATTCTTGGCCACCACCAACGCCGCCAGTTCCTCGGGCACGCCGGTTTCCATGAGGAAGGCGTGCATGTCCAGGCCGGCCACGAACCTGGGGTTCGCCTTGAGGGGCCGCACGAAGTTCGGGTCCAGGGCGAAGGCCTCAATGTGGGAGGGATACAGGATGTTGCTGGCCTTGGAATGGCCTTCCAGCACGGCGGTGCGGAACTTGCCGGTTTTCAACTGGAGGTAGGCGCTGGCCAGGCCGGTGATACCGTCGGCGGTGATGGTGTGCACGGGCTTGAGCACGGCGCCCAGCTGGTCGGGCACATACTCGTCAAAGATGGCCGTGCCTTCCAGGTAGTCTTCGGCGATGGATACAAAGGTGTCAATGTCCCTGGGCTCCAGGCCGGCGTCCTGGTACGCCTGCATGGCGGCCTCAAAAATCAGTTCGCGAAAGGAAACCTCGGGGGAGACCGGCCGGAGCGGGGTATAACCGACCCCCACGATGGCCACGCGGTGATGCATACGGAGCCTCCTTTTGCGGCAATTATAGGTCGGCCGGTGCACCGGTGCAATGCAGGGGCTGCTGTACACTCAAGGCAAACCGGAGGGAACCATGATCACCGAAGGCATGGACCTGAACCGATTCATCCTGGAGGAGGAGCGCAAGTACCCCCAGGCCACAGGCTCCCTGTCGCGGGCGCTCATGGCCATTGAGGCCGCCACCAAGATCATCGTGTCGCATGTGCGGATGGCCGGGCTGGCCGATGTGCTGGGCCGGGCAGGACAGCGCAATGTGTACGGCGAAGAGGTGCAGAAGCTGGACCTTCTGGCCAACGAAATCCTGATGGAGCAACTGGCGGATTCCGGCGAGTTCTACGCGCTGGCCTCGGAGGAACTGGAGGAGGTGGTGTTTCCGGAAAAGGGGCGCGACGGCAAGTACATCATCGCCCTGGACCCCCTGGACGGCTCGTCCAACATTGATGTGAATGTGAGCATCGGCACCATCTTTTCCATTTACCGCAAGGTGCAGGGCACGGCCGAGGACTTCCTGCAGGGCGGCCGGCACCAGGTGGCGGCGGGCTATGTGGTGTACGGTTCGTCCACCATGTTCCTGCTCACCACGGGCAACGGCGTCAACGGGTTCACCCTGGACCCGGCGGTGGGCCTGTTTCTGCTGTCGCACCGGAACCTGCGGATGCCGGACCGCGGAAAGATCTATTCCTTCAACGAGGCCAACGCGCCCCGCTGGCTCCAGCCGGGGCTTCGCCGGTACATTGAGGCCCTCAAGGAGCGGGGCTACACGGCGCGGTACATCGGCTCCATGGTGGCCGATGTGCACCGCACCCTGATCAAGGGCGGCATCTTCGGGTATCCGGCCGACCAGAAGAACCCCCGGGGCAAACTCCGGTACCTGTACGAGGCCGCACCCATGGCCTTTCTGGTGGAGCAGGCCGGCGGCCGGTCGTCCGACGGCACCCGGTCGCTTCTGGAGGTCAGGCCCGAGGAAATCCACCAGCGGGTGCCGGTCTTTCTGGGGAGCCGGCAGGAGATTGAGGATCTGGAGCGGTACCTGAGGGAGGAATAAATTTTGGCGGGCGGGGCCGCCGTTCGGCGGCCCCGCCCGCCAAAAACCTTGAATTTTATCCTATGACCCTACGGTCAGACGCAGGGAATCCACCACCACCGGGGTCTCGGGATACTCGGTGGTCAACTGCTTCAGCGTTTGCACCCACTTCCCTTCGTGGCCCAGCAGGTGCTGCAGGAACCGTGGGGCCAGCACCTGGTACAGCAGCCGCACAGTCACGGTGTACTGTGCGTCGGGCCGCAGGCTCCCGATGCGGTAGAACACCCGGTCGGCACCCGTGCCCTCGGTGTCCCCGGACCGGTTGAAGTCCGGATCGTCGGCGGCGCGGCCCCGGATGCCGGTGGCTTCGGTGTAGGGGCCGCTGGACCGGAAGCCCCGGGGCGGAATCCGGTTGTCCTTGATGTACTTCAGGCCCCGGAGCAGGCTCTGGGTCACCCGGCCCTCGGGGGTGGCCATCACGCTCTGGTACACCTGCACCTCGTCCGGGTGGGTGATCACCTGATGATGGGGTTCATAGGGTAGGTCCAGGCCCTGGAGATCGCCGGTTTCCGGGTCCCACACCCCTGAAGCGAACACCACGGAATCGCCCGCAAGGACCCGGACCTCCAGCCAGGCGCGGCGGCTGGGATAGCCCGTGGGAAACTTGTGGCCGGTGAGGTTTTCCACTGTAACCGCGAGTTCCAGGGTGTCGTGCCGCCAGCGGGAGGTGGCCTGAAGCCGGGCGGCCTTCTGCAGGTTCGCCCGGGCCGCCTCGGCCTTCTCCTGGAACCGGGCAGGGTCGGCCACCGCCTGGAGCGTGCCCCGATGCTGGGCCAGCAGCCGGGGCACATAGGCGTTGCCGCCCACGAACTCGTGCAGGTGAACTGGGCTCCGGCGCGGCGCCATCCTGGGCATGGTGGTGATCCGGGTCCGCTGGCGCAGCGCCGGCATGTGGCAGGCCTGGCAGCTGAGGCCGGAATCCGGATACACGCTGTTGAGCCATTCCAGGAAGGGGGTTTGCTCGGGGATCTCGCCGACCACCTCGCCGTGGTCGTTCACCGTGGGCGTGAACAGGGTGTGACAGGTGGCACACAGGGCCGACTGGGCGATGTGCTCGCTGTACACCGGCTTGAAGCCCGTGTGCCGCACCATGGGCATGGTGATGGGATGCGGGTGGGGGCCGTAGGTCTCGCGGCGTTCGTTCACCTGATAGCCGCCCGAAAAACTCGCTTCTTTTCCGAAGTTGGAGGGCTCAATCTGGTGGCACAGGGTGCAGCTGACGCCGTCGTGGGCCAGCGGGTTTTGGTCGGCCTGCTGGAACCGGTAATACTGGACACCGGAGCGGTGGGCTTCGGTAAAGGCCATGGGGGCGTGGCAGGTGAGGCATTTGTCCTCAATGTAGGCGGTGAGTGAGGGATTTTCCTGGAGTTCGGCTTCCACCTTGGCCCGGAACACGGGATCGCGGAAGGCGTTGGCCATCATGGTGGCCTGCCAGAGGGCGATGGGAGACACATTGCGGCCGTCCGGGGCCTGGAAGGAGCCCGGGGCGCCGGCGTGGCACAGCACACAGGTGCCGGAACCCGCGAAGAGTTCAGAGGTGGCCGTGGGCAGCGCGGTGCGGCCGCCCATCATGCCCCGCATCATCCCCATGCCCCGGCGGCCCATGCCCTGGCCCAAAAGGAGGAGCGGAATCCCCAGGGCCAGGATGCCGCCGAGGACGAAGAGCCTTCGCATGGCTCACCCCTTCTGCCAGTTCACATTGAAGGCCACGAGTTTGATCTCGGTCATCACCTCCATGGCGAAGCGGAGCCCCTCACGCCACAGGCCGGATTTCTTGTAGCCGCCGAAGGGCATGTAGTCCACCCGGAAGTCGGTGGAATCGTTGATCATCACGCCGCCGAACTTCAGGTCGCGGGCCGCCTTGAAGGCCCGGTCCAGGTCCTGGGTGAAGATGGCGGCGTGCAGGCCGTACTCGGTGTCGTTGGCCTTGGCCACGGCCTCTTCCAAGGTGTCCACAGGTTCGGCCACCACCACCGGCCCAAACACCTCCTGGCACACCACCCGGGCGTTCTTCGGCACCTTTTCCAGCACCGTGGGCCAGATGAAGTTGCCTTCGCGCCGGCCGCCCACAAGGAGTTTGCCGCCCAGGTCCACGGCCTCTTTGATCCAGGCTTCCACCCGGTCGGCCTCGGCCTTGGTGATCATGGGGCCCATGTCGGTGCTTTCGTCCAGCTTGTTGCCCACCTTGATCCGGCGGGTGTGCTCCACGAAGCGTTCCATGAAGGTGTCGTACACCTTGCGGTGGACGAACAGGCGTTGCACGCCGATGCAGTTCTGGCCGGCGGCCCAGAAGGCGCCGTCCACGGAAAGCGGCACCGCCCGGTCCAGGTCGGCGTCGTCCATGACGATCACGGCCGAGGAGGAGCCGAGTTCCATCATCACCTTCTTGAGGCCGGCCTTGCGGATGATGTCCTCGCCCGCTTCGGTGCCGCCGGTAAAGGTGATCACCCGCGGCCGGGGATCGGTCACCAGGGCGTCCGCGATCTGGGAGGCTCGGCCGGTCACGATGGACAGGGCCTCCGGTGGCAGCCCGGCCTCCAGGAGCAGTTCGCCGAATTTCAGGGCCGACAGGGGCGTGACCGTGGCAGGCTTGAGCACCACTGCGTTGTCCGCCGCAATGGCCGGCGACACCTTGTGGGCCACCATGTTCAGGGGATCGTTGTACGGCGTGATGGCCAGTACGATCCCCACGGGCTCCCTGAGCCAGTAGCCCACGCGCCGGTCACGCCGGAAATCGGCGTCAAAGTGCACGATCTCGCCCTGGATCCGCTTGGCCTCTTCGGCGGCATAGGTGAGGGTGTTGACCGCGCGGGCCGCCTCCTTGCGGGCTTCCCGGATGGTCTTGACCCCCTCCCGGGCGATGAGCCGGGAGAACTCCTCCAGGCGTTCCTCCAGAAGATGGGCGGCCTTGAGCAGGATCTCGTAGCGGTCGTAGGTGGCGAGGTTGCGCATGATCTCCGCGCCCCGCTCGGCGATGTCAAAGGCCCGTTTCACATCGTCGGGCGTGCCGGCGGGCACGGTATCGATCACGGAATCGTCCTGGGGGTCCAGCACCGGGATCTTTTCGTCCCGGTCCACCCATTCCCCGCCGATGAGCATCTTCATGGGAAAGCCTCCTGTTTTACCGCGTACCCCGTTGCCGGAGGGTGCGGTGGATATCCAAAAGGTCCATGAGCAAAGCGTGGCCGGTTTCCAGGGACCCTGCGCCCGGGCCCACGATGGTGGTGGTGCCCAGGGTGTCGCTGTAGAAGGTGAGGGCGTTGGTGACGCCGTCGATGCCGTACAGCGGGTGGGACGCATCCACCTTTTGCGGGGCCACCTGGGCCTGCACCTTGCCCTGTTCCCGCCACACCCGAACCAGGAGTTTCCATTTCTGGCCCTGGGCCAGGGCCTCTTCCACATCGGCCTTCTGGATGTCGGTGATGCCGCGGGTGGGCACCTCCTCGGGCCGGAGCTGGCCGCCCAGGATGACATTGCCCAGGATCACAGCCTTGGCCAGGGCGTCCAGCCCCTCCACATCGGCGGTGGGATCGGTTTCGGCGTAACCCTTGGCCTGGGCCTCCTTCAGGGCTTCCTCGTAGTCCATGCCCTCGGCCATGCGGGTAAGGATGTAGTTGGTGGTGCCGTTGACGATGCCCTGAACCTCCTGGATGTCGGCGCAGGCGAGGCCGTAGCGCCACAGGTTGAACACCGGGGTGCCGGAAAGGACGGTGCCCTCAAACCGCAGTTCGGCGCCCCGGCTTTCGGCCAGGTCTCGGAGTTCCGCGTAGGCCAGGGCGATGGGCCCCTTGTTGGTGGTGGCCACATGGATCCCCTGGCTCAGGGCCTCCCGCAGGTGGGTGATACCGGGTTCACCGGTTCGCAGGTTGGTGGGGGTGATTTCCAGGAGGATGTCCAGGTTGCCCTCGCGGATGAGTTTCAGGCTGTCCCATCCCGGTTCGCCGAGGTCGGCTTCCTCCAGCCGCTGGCCGTTGGTCACGGCATCCAGCGCCGCCTGAAGCGGAATGCCGTTGGGGTTGTAGATCATGCCCTTTACAGGGTCGGCGATGCCCACCACCCTGAAGGAAAAGCCGTGGTTGACCTGAAGCTGGGATTGTTTGGTGGCCAGGAGCCGGGCGATGCCCTGGCCCACGGTGCCAAAGCCCACGATGCCCAGATTGTAGGGTTTCATGGCGGCTTCCTCCGTTTGTTTTAGATTTTGCAGCCTGGGGCCTACAAAAAGGAACGGGGCGGTGAAGCCCTGTGGCCCACCGCCCCGTTGAAGTCCGTGTCGTCCCTGCTCAGAAGGACTTGAACACGAAGAAGTAGCCGCCGAGCATCGGATCCAGGTCCTCGCCCAGATACTTCCCGGGCAGGAAGTACCCCACGGCGAGGCCGAGGTGCACGGTCTTCATGCAGTGGAGCAGCGCGAAGAGCGACACCTCCTTGCCCAGATCCTTGTCCTGGCCGGACGCCACCTCGTTCTTCATGTAGTTGAAGAAGTCCAGCCGCAGGGAGAGCATGTTGTTCACCGCATAGCCCAGGTGCACATTCTGGGTGAACAGGTTGGTCATGAAGGGCTCACCGGGCATGAGCAGGGCGAAGCCGTACCAGGTGTGGAGCGTGTGGGCCGGACCGAAGCCGGGCCACCACTTGTAGAAGCCGTAGGTGAAGGGACCGTTGCTCACGGACTCGTAGGCCTCGTTGTCGTCGGTATCGGACTTGTCGCCGGAGAAGTACACCGCGCCCAGGCCGAAGTCAAAGGGCTGCATGGAGTAGTTCAGCACGAACTCGGCGGCGTTGCCCTTGTAGTTGAAGGTGTCGGTTGCGCCCTCGTTCTTGCCGAGCATCTGGGCGAATTCGGCGGCGTAGTTGAGCCCGGCGATGGGGGAACCGTAGCTCCTGAGGCCCACCCACATGGGCTTGTCGCCGCCGTACACCCGGTAGAAGCCGTAGAGGTCAAAGTTCAGGTTGCCGAAGGTGAAGGTGTTGTAGGTGCCCAGGATGTCCTTGTCGGAGGCCGGCAGGTTGCCCGGACCGGCGAGGCCCAGGTAGCCGATGCCGCCGCCCTCGATCGCCCGCAGGTCAAACAGGCTCAGGTGGTAGTTCTCGCCGGCGTGCTCCAGCATGACCTGCCAGTAGCCGTCCTCGCCGCCGTCAAAGATGGTGATGCCGTCGCCGAAGAGCACATGCTTCTTCCCGATGGTCAGGGAGAGGGGCAGGCCCCGAGGTTGCCCGATGGTCAGGTAGGCTTCCATCAGGTGCACATTGGGGTCCGGGCCGGTGCCGTAGATCGGATCCTGCCCGATGTCGCCCCAGGCACCTGCGGTGATCTTGCCGGTGATGCCGTTGCCGAAGTCGGCGTTCACTGTGATGTCGGCGTGCACATAGTAGCTCTGGTCACCGTCGGCGGAGTCGCTGTTAAAGTCCTGGTTGTTCCAGAAGAAGCTGTAGGTGTAGAAGGTGCCGCCCACCGTGATCTTGGGGCCTTCTGCACGAAGCGACACAACACCGAGGGCCAGCAGGATCAACAGGGCCTTTTTCATAGATCACCTCCTTGTTGACAGCCTAAAGGGTTCCCTTGGGTTTTACCGGACCCGCATGCCCACCTTGTCGTCCCAGTGGAGCGGCTTGTCGCTCTTGGGCAGCGGGGCACCGAAGGCTTCCTTGATGGACACACCATAGGGCCAATCCGGCGGGCAAATGGCGATGTACCGGGCATAGCCGCCGGTGCCGCCCTGGAACTTCGGATACCCGATGGCGATCAGGGCACCTGCCTCGGGCACCTTGTCCAGATTGGCCACACCTTCGGCCTGGCAGTAGCCGTGGTGCATGAGCCAGTACTCACCCACGAGGGTGGGGGTGGTGTCGGTGTCCAGGGGTTCGTGGCCGTGGAACAGGATGTGCCGTTCCTCGTGGAGGAACTTCAGGGCTTCCAGGGAAACCCCGGGGAAGGGCTTGTTGGCGAAGCGCTCCTTCTTCTTGTCAAAATCGGGATCGCCCAGCTTGGGCCAGCGCTTGTACCAGTCGGAGCGCACCATCACCACCGCGCCTTCCGGGATCTTCCCATGCTTCTTCTCCCACTCCAGGATGTCGGACACCTGGAGGTGGTAGCCCGGGTTCTCCTTCACCTTGTCGGCGATGTTGATGACCACGAGCGGCCGGATGGTGTAGGTGGCCGGCAGCTCGTCAATGGTGGGATAGTAGGGGTCCCAGTGGGCCGGCGGATCCAGCTGGGTGCCGTACTGGTCGGTGGGCAGCCAGTAGGCGGTGGCCACGAAGCCGTGCTTTTCGTAGGTGAAGACCTCGCCCTTCTTGGCGTAGTCGCCCAGGTCGCGACCGGCGCGGGTGGGCTCAAACCGGGCGTTGCCGAAGCCGGGCCACACCGGGATGTGCGGGGTCATGTTGTGGGTGAGGTCCACGTACTTGGCGTTCACGAAGTAGTCGTTGTACACCTGCCAGAGGGGGTATTGGGACTTCGCGGAGGACATCTGCGCGTTGCCCTGATGGGCATAGAAGAACCATCCCACAGCCAGTACCACCAAGCCCCCGAGTACCAGCCGCTTCATGGAACACCTCCTGTTTGCAGACACTAACATAAGGGGGAAAGCTTGCAAAATCAAGGTGGTTTTTGAGGATTTGTCCGGGCTCTCGCCGGTTTGACAAGCCCTGGGCTGCCATGTATAGTAGCCGTAGCGCACAGGATTTTGCGAATTTGGAGGTTGACAACATGAAGGTTGCGCAGAACAAAGTGGTCACCCTGGAGTATCAAATCCGGAACGCCCAGGGTGAAGTGGTGGAGGATACCTCGGGACATCCTCTGCAGTATATCCAGGGCATCGGCCAGCTGCTGCCTGCATTGGAGAAGGCTCTGGAAGGCAAGGAGGCGGGGGAGGAAGTGGAACTCACGCTGGCACCCGACCAGGCCTTTGGCGAGTACGATGAAAACCAGATCCAGCACATCCCCAGAAGTGCCTTTGGGGAAGGTATGGATCTCCAGCCCGGCATGGTCATGTACGCCCGCACCCCCGACGGGCACCAGTTGCCCTTCCTGATCCGGGAAGTGCGGGACGATGTGGTGGTGGCCGATTTCAACCACCCCCTGGCGGGTGAGACCCTGACCTTCCATCTGAAGGTGCTGGAAGTGCGGGATGCCACCCCTGAGGAACTGGCCCATGGCCATGTCCACGGTCCCGACACCCATCACAGCCACTGAGAATCCTGGAAAACGCCAAAAACGGGGGATTCGCCGAATCCCCCGTTTTTGATGCCGAACCATGCTGCGGGTGCTGGCCTTTGAAACCTCCTGCGACGAGACCTCGGCAGCGGTGATCGAGGATGGACGGGTGCTGGCCAATGTCACCCGCCAGCAACTGGTGCACTCGGAGTTCGGCGGGGTGGTGCCGGAACTCGCGTCCCGGGCCCATGCCCGCCTGATTTTGCCGGTCACGCTGGAGGCCCTGAAGCGCGCCGAGCTCGAGCCCCACGAAGTGCAGGTGGTGGCGGCCACCCGGGGCCCGGGCCTGATCGGCGCCCTGCTCGTGGGCCTGGTGTTCGCCAAGGGCCTGGCCCACAGCCTGGGCAAACCCTTCTTAGGGATCAATCACCTGGAGGGCCACCTGTTTTCCATCTTCATCAACCATCCCGAGGCTGCCCCGCCGATCCTCTTCCTGCTGGTGTCCGGCGGCCATACCGAACTGGTGGTCATGGAAGAACGGTTCCGGTATCGCCTTCTGGGTACCACGCTGGACGATGCCGTGGGGGAAGCCTTTGACAAGGGGGCACGTCTTCTGGGCCTGCCCTATCCCGGAGGGCCCCACATCGACCGGCTGGCACGGCAGGGCGATCCCGGGTTCCACCGGTTCCCCCGGGCCCGGGTGCCGGGCCTGGACTTCAGCTTCAGCGGCATCAAGACCGCTCTCCGGTACTACCTGGAGAAGAGGGAACCAGCCTGGGTTCAGGCCCATCTGCCCCACCTGGCTGCCGCCTACCAGGAGGCCCTGCTGGACATGTTGCTGGAGAAACTCCGGGCCGCCGTGGACCAAACCGGCCTGCGCCGGGTGGCGGTGGTGGGCGGTGTCTCCCTGAACTCCCGGCTGCGGGAACGCCTGGCCCGGGAATTCGCCGACTGTGAGGTGCTGTTGCCCCTGCCGGAATACTGTGCCGATAACGCGGCCATGATCGGCATGGTGGCGTATCACCGAGCCGTAGCCGGCGAAACCCATCCCCTCAGTTTGGACGCCGTGCCCGACCTGGACTTAACCGAGGCGTAGTTTTCAGGAAGCAGGGGCTTCGGGGAGCAGGGCCCGTACCCTCTGGGCAAACCCGAAGGCCCGGAGTTGATGGAACTCCTGCTCCAGGCTCTCAATCTCGTGGAGCGGAATTTCCCCCCGGCGCACCAATGCCCAAACCTTGAGGTAGCGGAAAAACGGTGTTTCCTGGGGAAAGCGCTGGCGGGTTTCCTCAAGGAGCTCGTTAAACTCCTTTCGTCCTTCCTGGAGCCTTCCAGAGAGGATCAGGGCCTCGGCCCGGAACCCCCGAACCGTGAAAACCAGATACGGACTGCGTCGGGGGTCGAGTTCCCGGAGAACCTCTTCGTACACCTCCAGCCCACCAGCAATGTCGCCCTGGGCCACCTTCAGCACACCCTCCAGGTAGTGGAGAAAATGGAGGTGGAGTTCGGGAAAATCCTGGCCCCTTTCGGCGCGGGTCCGAAAATCGGCCAGGATCGCTTCTCCGATTTTCGGATCCCTTTCCAGCACATACAACGCATGGATGCAGGTTTCCGCGGGGTCCAGAAGGATCAGGGGAAAGTGCTCCAGGTAGTGGGGATGGATCTTTCGGTACAGATACACGGCCTGCTCAAACTCTCCCAGGCGAAACAGAATCAGCACCAGGTTTCCCAGCACCGTGAGGCGAGTGTGGGGTGGGGCACGGTGGAACCAGGGTTGTTTCATCGTTTCAAAGAGGATCTGCCGGGCTTCCAGAAACCGCAACGCTCTTTCGGACAGCAGAAACTGGTTCATGATGGCCACCCGGTACAGGTTCTGGTAGCCGATGCGTCCGGCGGTCTCCCGGGCCAGGTCCAGGTAGTAGCGGGCCTGGTCTGTTTTCCCCTGGTAAAGGAAAAAGCCGGCCAGGTTGTTGTACAGAACGGCCCGGTATTCAGGTTGATCCAGAGATTCCACAATCTCCTGGGCTTTCCGGTAGCACTGTCGTGCCCTGGAGAATTCCCGCTTGTAGGTGTAGTACCGGCCCCACAGGTCCCAGAACTTGGTTTTCTCCTTAGGGGAGGTGAGATCGGATTCCTGGACCTGGCTCAGATGGGCATGGGCTTTAGGCAGATCATGGATGTCCAGGGCAAAACGGGCCGCCAGAAGGCGAAGGGAGGGATCCGGGTGCTGTTCCAGGTAGGCTTCCACCTCTTGCAGCAGTTCGGGAATGGGCCGATAACGGGCTTCTACTTCCTTGATGGTCAGAAATTCCAGGGGTTTTTCGGGGTCCAGGTTCCGAATAATCCTTCGGGCTTCGTCCAGTTTCTGATACTCCAGGAGCCACAGGAGCCGCTTGCGCAGGAGGGGCAGTGGGTCACGGGCAAGGCCTTCGGCCCGGTCCAGGTATCGCAGGGCCTGGGAGAGCCGTCCTCGGGCCAGTTCCTTTTGGGCAGCCCGAACCCAGTACTGGACCGCTTCGTCGGGAAACCCGATTTCCTCAAGGAATTGGGCCCGCTGAACCTCGGCGTATCGGAGGGAGTGCACCCGCCCGGCATGGAAAAACCGGGGGGCGGGTTTGGGT
>JALXEF010000044.1 GCA_027069855.1 Caldifarciminota bacterium | reverse complement strand
TGGTACCCACTGCCACATTGGCTCAGCACATAGGCGGTGCGATCTCCCAGGGTGAATCGGGCCAATACTTTTCCGGGCTCAGCACAGAGATCCTTCGCAGCACCCCAGGCAATCCACACCCGGGGCTCGCCCGTAAAGGCCTGGGGGTCCAGCGGCAACGGGATCTCCGACGCAACGGTCAACCCAAAGAGGCGGTACTGGTTCATGGAGGGTAGGAATACAGGACCTGGAAATGCTGCGCGGGTTCTCCGAACACAGGAAGACCCCCAACTTCCACCCAGGCGTGAGCGGTAAAGGTTTCGGCATTCATTGGGCTTCCAATGAGCAGCACAGACGCTACCCTCCGGCGGGTCAGCAAAACATATACCGCCAGGGCCTGAACCAGGCAATTCCGAAATACAGGAAACCGGCGCGCTGCAGCGTTTACCGCCCACACCACCTGTTTTCGCCGGTAAGGATCCAGGGACTTTTTCAACGAGGTCGCCCGTGGCAGGTGGCGCAAAATGCCCTGCAACGGTTTCCGCCGCAGGCTGAAGGCCATAAAGGCCAGCAAAAAGAGGACTTCAAGAAACAGGAGAACTTCATCCACACTCAGGCTCCATAGCCTCTGGAGCAAGCGGATCATGGTTTTTTTACCACATGGACAAGACCCCGTTGCAGCATTTCTCGCAAAAACCGGTGCAGATCCTGCTCCAGTTGCGTGGAATCCACCTGGTACTCGCGGAGCAGCGTTTCAAAGAGGTCTTGAACTCGTATGGGGTGTTCCAGCAGGTCCCAAATCCGGGCCCCCACCTCGTTCAATTTCAGGTAGGAGTCCGACGGGAAGTCCAGCAGGATGACCTCTTCCCCCAGTCGGGTAGAAACCCGATTGGGGTCTCTACGAACCCAGGTGTCTGGACCTATCCCTTTTGGTTCCATTCCGAGAATCTCCGATCCGACAGGTGGGGGTTCCTCTCAGTGGCGGTACAGCAGCCCGACCGACACGCGGGTCAGCACCTCTTCCACCGAGAAGTTCTCGGGGGCCTGGGTTTCAAAGGGCACCCACACGGAGTACTGCACCGGCTGGATTGCGAGGCCGAACTGGCCGTAAAGGCCCCGGCCCAGCACCTGTTGCACGCCGAAGGCATACACCGGCACCCAGATCTTCCGGGATTCCAGACGCCGCAGCTGGGCCCCCATGGTAAACCGGGTCCCGAGGGGCAGGTCGTGGGCGATCCCCAGGGCAAACACCCAGCGGGCGAACAGGGAATCCTCCCGGGCGAAGTGGCACTCCCGGCGCACGGCAAAGGCCACCCGCGACGGCACCTTCAAAAGGGGCACGAGTTCCACCGCCAGGTCGGTTTCCCGGGGCACCCAGGTGAGGGCGGTGCCGTCCTCCCGGCTCCACACCCGGCCCAAGTTCTGCACCACGGCCAGTTTCAGCCGGTACCCCAGGCGATAGGTCATGCCGGCCTGGAAATCTATGCCCTGGAAGGTCCAGGCCTCGTGCGTGGTTTCCCGGCCGCCGTCGGCGGTCCAGTGGTCGGAAGTCTGGTCGCGGCTTCCCTGGTAGTACCGAAGCCCCAGGCCCAGGCTGAAGGGCCCGAGGCCGTAAGCCGCGGAAACCTGGTACCGGCCCAGGGAGCCGGTGGCCTGCTCGGTGAACCCTTCCACCTCGGTATAGGTGTCCAGGCGCACCACGCGCTGCATCTCGTAGGAGAAATCGCGAACAGGATCGTAGGAAACGCCCACGCCCCAGCGCCCGGTGCTGTAGGCCAGGCTCACGAGGCCGGGCCCCAGGGCCGAGTTCATGCGGCTGTACAGGGTGGCCTGGCCGATGGTCTGGTCAAACCGATCGTACACATAGGTGCGCCAGGCCTCGCGATAGGCCCCGTATTCCAGGCCGGCTTGCACGAACCAGCCCGTGCGGGTCAGCAGGGCCGCCGGGTTCTTGGCGTGCAGCGAGGGTTCAAAGAACAGGGCCCCGGCCATGCCCTGGTCATAGGGCGAAAGTGCCCGGTGGAGATCGCCGCCGGCCGTCCAGGCCTCGGAGCGGGTAAAGCCGGAAAGGAAAAGGGCTGCCAGCACCCATGCCGTCATGATGCCTCTCCTTGTTGTTTTCGCAGGGTTCGGAGCGTGTGCAAAAGATACAGCACAATGCCCACGCTGATGGCCGCATCGGCCAGGTTGTACACGCCGGGCCAGCGGTACCGGCCGATGCCCATGTCCACGAAGTCCACCACCTC
>JALXEF010000043.1 GCA_027069855.1 Caldifarciminota bacterium | reverse complement strand
GGATGTACACGTGCAGGGCGTGATCCAGAAGGTAGGGCTGGAGGTAGGCAAGCGCGTCATTGAAACCCGCAAGCGGCTCCGGTGGATTGAACAACTCCTGGGCGGCAAAACCATCCATCCGGTGTGCGGGCTGCCCGGCGGCGTTTCCCGCGGCCTGAGCCGCGAGGAGGCCGAGGAGATCCAGAAGATCGCCGACGACGCCCTGGACTTCGCCCTCTTCACCCACAAGGTGTTCCAGGACCTTGTGCTGGGCAACAGCGAGTATGTGGACCTCATCATGTCGGAGACCTACACCCACCGCACCTACTACATGGGCCTCGTGGACGAGAACAACCGGGTGGACTTCTACGACGGCCAGATTCGGGTGGTGGACCCCCAGGGCCGGGAGTTCTTGAAGTTCCCGGTGCAGCAGTACCTGGACCACATCGCCGAGCATGTGGAGCCCTGGACCTATGTCAAGTTCCCGTTCCTCAAGAAGGTGGGCTGGAAGGGCTTTGTGGACGGCCCGGACTCGGGCATCTATGCGGTGGCGCCCTTGGCCCGGCTCAACGCCGCCGACGGCATGAAGACCCCCAGGGCCCAGGAGTTCTACGAGCAGTTTTACGAGGTGCTGGGCGGCAAGCCGGCCCACCAGACCCTGGCGAACCACTGGGCCCGGGTAATCGAGATGGTGCAGGCCGCCGAAAGGCTCCAGCAACTGGCCTACGATCCGCTGATCACCTCGCCGGAGATCCGCAACCTGCCCGAAGCCACGCCCCAGGAGGGCTTTGGGGTGATTGAGGCCCCGCGGGGCACCCTGATCCACCATTACCAGACCGACGAGCGGGGCATCATCCAGAAGGCTAACCTGATCGTGGCCACCCAGAACAACGCCGCCCGCATCGCCCTCAGCGTGGACAAGGCCGCCCGGGATCTGGTGCACCTGGACAACGGCAAGGTGGACGAGGGCCTGCTGAACCTGGTGGAAATGGCGTTCCGGGCCTACGACCCCTGTCACGCCTGTGCCACCCACAGTTTGCCCGGCGGCATTCCGCTGGAGATCGAGATCCGGAACCCCCGGGGCGAGGTGGTGCACCGGTTGACCACCTGAAAAAACGGCACCTACGGAGTGGGTGGAGTCTGTCGGCAGGAGGGGGTGGTGGCTACCTGGCCGGGTTCCAATCAAACGGCCGGACTCTGGGTGTAAAGGGGAACCCCTTTGAGCTTGGCCTTGTACATCCGCTGATCCGCCACCTCCAGAAGGGTGGCGATGTCGGCTCCATCGTCGGGGAAGGTGGCGATGCCAGCGTTGACCTTTACATGGAACACCTGACCACGGGCCATGATGGGGGAATCCAGGAGCGAGATGATCCGTTGCGCAGCCCGTTCGGCCTGCCTACGGTTGGCAGAAGGCAAGACCACGACAAATTCGTCCCCTCCATAGCGACCGAGGATATCGCCCTTCCGAAGGGCGGTTTTAAAACGGTTGGCGACCTCTCGGAGCACTTCGTCGCCGACGAGGTGCCCGTAGGTATCGTTAATGTCTTTGAAGTTTTTGAGGTCAAAGAGGATCACCGAGAGGTGGTCGCCGTTCCGCCGGGCACGGGCGATTTCATCCTGGGCCCGTTCCAGAAGATAGCGCCGGTTTTTGAGCCCGGTGAGGGGATCGGTGATGGACTCTTCCTGCAGTCGTTCACGAAGCTGCAGGTTTTCAAGGATGAGAGCCAGGGTTTGGGCGAACTCTTCCAGGTGTTCCACATCCTGACGGGAGAAGGCATCCACCGGCGAACGGGCCACCAACAGCAACCCCAGCAGGGTTTGCTGATGGTGCAGGGGCACTACCACCACGCTGCGCAAACCGGCCCGTCGGAGCCGAAGCACCAGAGGGGTGTTTTCGGCCTTGAAGGTGTCCTCTATCACCAGGGGGCGTAGGGTTTCCAGGATTTTGTTCAACCGGTTCTCTTCCAAGGAAAACCGGCGGCCATCAAAGAGGTTGACCCCCAATTGGGGCCGTCGGCTGGCCGTGTAAGGACTGGGGGTCACCTGCCGACGCTGGGGATCCACCTGCAGGAAGGCGATGAAGTGATAGGGTACCACTTCTTCCAGCTGGCGGAAACCCTCGTAGAACAGGGTTTCTACCCGGGTTTGCTCAAAGCCCAGGCGCGTGATCTGGCTGAGCATTTTGACCACCTGTTCGGTGGCCTTTTGCTCCAGAATGTTGCCGATAAGTTGGGCAAAGACCTGGAAAACCTCCCGCCGCTCGGGGCT
>JALXEF010000042.1 GCA_027069855.1 Caldifarciminota bacterium | reverse complement strand
TCAAGGCCGTATTGGACGGCTTTGAGATGGACCTCTATGCCAATGAGCGCCTGCTGACCCATCTGACCCACCACGAGCGGGTGGACATCCCGGCCCGCGACAGCACGACCTTTACCGTGTCGGTGCCGCTCACCTGGTCGGCCCTGGGCCAGAGCGTCACCCAGGCCGTACGCCGACGCCACCTGGAGGTGAAGGTGGAGGGGCGCGCCCTGGTGCATACACCCCTCGGCGACCTCCGGGTGCCGGTCCTCCAGAAAACCCGAAAGATTCTGTAGCCTCGGCGTGCGGTGCCAAGGCACCGCCTTGGAATCCCCCTCCCCTCGATCCCCTCCCGCCGGGGAGGGGACGATTTGATGTCTGGCCCGCCAGGGGCGGGAACGATTTGGTGCTGGCTTGCCAGGGGAGAGGATGATTTGGCGTCCGGAATTTGACGCTAAGATCCTGGCCTCCAACAACTTCTTCCCCTAAGGGGCATTGAGGCAGGGGTGTACTCCGGTTTTGACTTTGCCCCCTTGTGGCTCCGTTTTTGGCGGCCCAGGGGCTTCGGCAGGGGTTTTGCAACCCTTCCGGCCACCTATGGCTCGGAATGGACGGGATCACAAGGGGTTGCCGCCTTCTTCACACAATTTCCCCCTGTCCCGCTGTTCCGTTTTCAACCAAAGGAGGTTTTCAATGTCTGTGGGCTTTCACAAACCTCTGCGGCTCGCCGTGCTCGGTGCAGCCCTGCTGCTGGCCGCATGCTCGCCCTCCAACCTCATCAACCGCATGATGCCCAAAGAGGATCGGCCGGAACCCGTACCCTTCCAGGTGGAACGCCTCACGCCGGCCCAGTTCGACAGCGTGGCCATGGAACTCCGGCGCACCTACCCCCAATACCGGTTCGACCACATCCGGCGGTTCAAGGAGGCCGGCATCTACGCCTACGAAGGCCCGAAGACCTGTTTGCAGTGCCACAAGACCATCACCGTGGTGGACCCCTATACCCACAAGCCCAAAACCGTGGACCTGATGGACAACCTGCTGACCTCGGCCCACTACAGGTTTTTCACCATGAAGCATCCCGAGGTCTGGGGCTTCAACGGCAAACTGGCCGATGACTTCCCCATGGGCAAGATTGACCGGCCCTGCCCCAAGCCCGGGTCCTTTGCCATTTCCACCTGGGCCGAGATCGTGCGCACCAGGGACGGCCGCGAGTACTCCGAGGGCTGCGGCATGTGCCACATCGGGGGGCAGTACAACCCGCCTCTCGGCGAGATCATGCCCCTGTACGCCGCCCGGCAGGAGGAACGGGACGCCATTGACTGCCTCATTTGCCACGCCGTGGCCTACGACATGAACCAGCGGGTGGTGGTCCAGGACCCCAACGGCCGCACCCGCTGGGGCCAGGACCGTTCCCTGCGGGCGGCCCTGAGCGTGGGCGTGCCCACAGCCCAGAACTGTTTGCGGTGCCACCAGCACAACTTCGGCGGCGACATCTATGTGGACTCCCTGGATCCCTCCTACATGCAGAGCCGGCTCCAGCCCGGTTATCACCGGCCGCGGGTGTTCCATCCGGGCTCCAAACGGGGCACCCCCTACTCGCCCTCCTGGGATGTCCACGCCGCCGCCGGCCTCTCCTGCATAGATTGCCATACCACCATGGGCCACTACATCGCCCGGGGCACCCATACCACCACCCTCATGGCCAACGACCTGCCCGGCATTGAGGTGTCCTGCGAGCAGTGCCACGGCGCCGAACCCCACCGGGCCGACCCCGAACTGGCCGATTACCTGAACATGCACACCGAAAAAATCGCCTGCCAAACCTGCCACATCCCTTCGCTCCACCCCGACAATGTCACCCTGCGCGACTTCGCCCATCCTGAGTACGAGGAGGAAGAGGGCATCTACATCTACACCGACATGAAAAAGGAATGGGAACCGGGCAAGGGCATTGTCTACAAGTGGTGGAATGGCGACTGCACCTTCCTGGGCACCCCTATCGGCGACAATCCCAACGGCGAGGGCCTGTACGACATTTACAAGCCCAACCATGTGTGGCCGGAGTTCCAGGATTTTGACTACGCAAAGTGGCAGGAAGAGGTGCTGCGGCCCATCGCCCGGCAAAAGCCCTCCAAGATCTGGGCCATGAAACTGTACAACGGCCGCCAGCACATTGATCTGCAGAACATGGGGCCCTTCGGCGGCATGTTCGTGCCCTACAACCTGCCCACCTACTACGCCACCGGCGATCCGGATTCGGCGGCCA
>JALXEF010000041.1 GCA_027069855.1 Caldifarciminota bacterium | reverse complement strand
GCCATGATTTCCACCTGCGTGGGCGCCCTGACCTTCCTGCCCGCGCTTCTGGCCGTGTTCCGGCCCCGTTTCCTGGAAAGGAGGTGATCCGCCATGTTCGGGCTTTTGACGGCTTTGCTGCTGGCCGCACCGCCGGCCGATACGATGGCCCAACACCTGATGGAACGGGTGAGCAACCGGCCCACCTTCCACACGCTGCACGCCGAAATTACGCTCACCCTGCAGGATGCTTCGGGCCGCACCCGGGTTCGGCGCATGGAATCCTGGTCCAAAACCGACCCCAAAACCCACGAAACCAAGATGCTCCTCAAGTTCCTGGAGCCCGCCGATGTAAAGGGCACCGCCTTCCTGATCCACGAGCACAAGGACCGCGACGACGACATGTGGTTCTACCTGCCGGCCCTGCGGCGGGTGAAACGCCTGGCCGCCTCGGGCAAGGCCGGGGCCTTCATGGGCTCCGACTTTTCCAACTACGACATCGGGGGCGGCGAGGTGGAAGACTGGAACTACCGCATCGTGGGGTCCGATACGCTGCAGGGGCACTTCGTGTGGATTGTGGAGGCCCTGCCCAAATCGCCCGAGGTGGTCAAGAAAACCGGCTACACCAAGCAGGTGAAGTGGGTGGACCCCAAAACCCTGATCGTGTGGCAAACCGAGTGCTACGACCGCACGGGCGAGAAGTTCAAGCGGATCCGGGTGGAGGAGGCCCAGAAGGTAGAGGGGGTGTGGTTTGAAAAACGCATCGTGGCCGAGAACCTGGATTCCGGACACCGGAGCATCATGGATTTCCACATCCTGGAGGTGAACCCTCCGCTTTCGGACGATCTCTTCAGCCAGCGGGCTTTGCAGCGATAAGGGGGTGATGACATGAGCCTGCTGCTCCTCTGGCTCGTGGCCCAGACGCCGCTGGGCGGCTACCTGCGGTTTGAGGCCTATGCCCAAACCCGTTCGCCCTATACCCTGCAGAAACTCGCCCTCACCTTCCAGCAGCGCCTGGACCTGGAGGGCGACCAGGTGCACGGCTACGGCGCCTTCAATGTGATCTTTGACGCCCTGGAAAACCGCTGGATCCTGCGGCCCATTGAGGGCTATGTCACGGCCTCCTTCGGACCGGCCGATCTTACCCTCGGCAAACGCATCCTCACCTGGGGCGAGGGCGTGTTCGTGAGCCCGAGCGATGTGGTGACCCCCTGGAACTTCACCTTCCTGTACTCCGACCTGGAGGAGTTCCGGGAGGGCGTGGAACTCGCCGGCCTCACCCTGTACCACGGCCCCTTCTGGCTCCAGGGCGCCTTTTTGCCCTTCTTCCACCCCAACCGCTATCCGGTACCGCCGATCTACACCCCGGTTTTCGCCTTTGAGCCCGACAGTGCCCGCCGGCCCTCGGCTTCGCTGAAGAACGGCGGCGCGCTCCTGCGGCTCGGCGGCACCCTGGGCCCGGTGGATTTCCAGGTGTTCGGCTACCGGGGGTACGACCCGGACCCCGACCTCCTGCATCGGTTCGTTTTCAACTTCTCGCGGACCACCCTCGCTTACCACCGCGCCACCTTTGTGGGGGGCAACGCCGTGTACATCTGGGGGGCCCGGGCGATCCACCTGGACTTCGTGTACCGCCGCAGTCCGGAACAGCCCGCGGCGCCGCCGGGGGCAGTGGAATGGGAGGAGTACAAGGCCCCGCTCTTCTTCGGCGCCATCGGGGCCGAAACCTCGGCCTGGAACGACCAACTGAGCCTGGGCCTGGACTACCTGTACCGCCGGAACTTCTGGCCCAGCGACACCGTGCCGCAGCGCTCCGACCTGGCCCGGGACCTGTTCTTTGAGGATTTTGACGGCGTGGGCTACCTGGCGTACCGGCTCCAGTGGCACGACGCCCGGGAGTTGTGGCGCCTGCAGGTGATGGGCATCTACGACCTCAAGAACAAAGAGGCCTTCACCCTGCCGAGCCTTTCGTACAGCCTGGCCGACGGCGTGAACCTCCGGGTCGGCGGGCTCTTCAGCGGCACCCAGGGCAAAAGCCCCTTCACCCAGATGGGAAAAACCCTGGGCAACCTGGCCTTTACCGAGGTGCGGTGGAGTTTTTGAGGCGGGAAAATCCTTAGAGAAGCGGAGACAGCGAACCGGGAGAGGGGTCGGTTCCTGGGGCGTACGCCCCAGGAACCGGCGAATCGGCTTACTCCCGAACCTTTTTGATCTTCTTCAGGCCGCCGCTCAGGGCCTGTTTGCGGGAGAGCTTGATGCGGCCCATGTCGTCGATGC
>JALXEF010000040.1 GCA_027069855.1 Caldifarciminota bacterium | reverse complement strand
TTCCGTGGCCTTGGAAACCTCCAGGCTGTGCAGCAGCACGCGCATCAGGGCCCAGCCTTCGCGGGCCTGCACCCGGAGCAGCAGGTTGGGGATGGTGTGCATGAGCAGCAGGGCATAGGCCACCAGGGCGAACACCAGGGCCAGGGGCACGAGGTTTCGGGAGTATCTTCGGAGCCACGCCTTCATGAGACTTTGCGGAAAAGCGCCACGATGTCGGTCCGCAGGCCGGGCCACGGCCGGGTGAGGTGCCAGTAGGCCAGGCTCAGCAGGGCGGTGATCGGATGGTAGAGCCAGAGGGCTTCGGAGAACACCATGGCTTCGGGTGTCAGGCCGAACCGGGGCGGCATCTGCCGAAGCACCCGGGGATGATTCAGCCGGTCGTAGGTGGGATAGAGCACCTGGCCCGGTCGAAGGAACCGTCGGAGCAGGCGGCGTTTCAGGCCCTCGGGCAACAGGCGAGCCAGGCGGGTCACCGGCGATCGGGGGTTGGTGGTCCTCAGGAGCAGGGCACCGCCTGGCCGGAGCACGCGGGCCACCTCGGCGAGAAAGGCCTCGGGGTTCTGGATATGTTCGGCCACCCAGTAGGCGGTGACCAGGTGGAAGGTGCCGTCGGCGAAGGGCAGGTGATACGCGTCGGCCACCACGAAGCGGTGCCGGTGCTGCAGGTCTGGAGGGGTTTCCAGGTCGGCGCCCACGGCAAGGTCTTCATCGTGGACTTCGTCGAACACGCCGATGAGCCAGTTCCGGCCGGCGCCCAGGTCCAGCCAGCGCATGGGTTCCCGATTTTCCCGGGCCAGGAGCCGGAAAAAGGCCCGGGCCGGGTGCTCGTATCCGGGGGCCAGGCGGCTTGCCAGGGAACGGGCCCAGGCGGGCCGGGCCAGGGGATCAAAGGCCCGGATCTCCTCAAGCCGAAGGGGCATGTTCACTTTTTCGGGCGGGCGAAGACAATGCGGCCGGCGTCGGTTTGCAGGTAGGTGGTGACCACACAGGGCACGGTCTGGCCGATGTACTGGGCCCCGTTTTCCACCACCACCATGGTGCCGTCCTCCAGGTAGCCCACGCCCTGGTGGGCCTCCTTGCCCTGTTTCTGGATCTTGACCGTGATCTCCTCGCCGCCCGTGAACCGGGGCTTCAGTACGGTGGAAAGTTCGTTGATGTTCAGCACCGGAATGCCCTGCACCTCGGCCAGTTTCTTGAGGTTGTAGTCCACGGTGATGAGTTTGGCGTCCAGGCGGCGGCAGAGTTCCAGCAGTTTATGGTCCACGGCCCGACCCGGCACATCCTGCTTGAAAATCTCCACGCGGATCCCGGGGATCTGCTGGAGTTCGCGGAGCACATCCAGGCCGCGGCGGCCCTTGACGCGGCGGGCGTGCTCCTTGGAGTCGGCGATGTGCTGGAGTTCGCGGAGCACGAACCGGGGTACCACCAGGTCTCCCTCCAGAAAGCCGGTGCGGGCCACATCCAGGATGCGGCCGTCGATCAGGGCCGAGGTGTCCACCACCTTGGGCGCGATGCGGCGGCTGGTGGGGCGTCGGATAAAGAGGTCCAGCACGGTGAGTTGGCGCCGGCGGAGGTACACATAGCTGCCCACCACATAGATGAGGAACAGGTTGCTGAGCAGGAACACCCAGAGCCGGGCCCGGCCCAGCGGTGTCCATTGAACGAGCACGAAGGCCGTGCCGTTGGCCACGATCAGGGTGATGGCCAGGGCCAGCAGGATGGAAAGCACCTCGCGGGGGCGGCGGCGCGCCACCGTGTACTCCACGGCGCCGAAGAACAGGGAGAGCACCACGGCCCAGAGAAGGGCATGGAGCGGTTGAAAGCCCAGGGCCAGGAACAGGGCCCGGCCCACGATCACCGTCAGCACAAAGAAGAAAAGCCGGTAAAAAATCACGAAAACCATCGTTCCATCAACTCCTTCACATCGGAAACCTCAAGGATTTTAAGGGAGCCGAAGGTGCCGTTTCGGCTCTGGGGCGGCACGATGGCCTGGTGGAATCCGAGCCGGGCGGCCTCCCGGAGCCGGATCTCCAGGGCCGGAATCGGCCGCACCTCGCCGGTCAGGCCCACCTCGCCGAGAACCAGGGTGGCCTCGGGCAGGGCGCGTTTTTTGAAGGAGGAGAGCACCGCGGCCACCACGGCCAGGTCGGCCGCCGACTCCCGGATCCGGAGGCCTCCGGCCACATTCAGGAACACATCATGGCCCCGGAGCGACAGGCCCAGCCGGTTTTCCAGAAGGCCCAGGAGCATGGAAAGCCGTTTGGGGTCGTAGCC
>JALXEF010000039.1 GCA_027069855.1 Caldifarciminota bacterium | reverse complement strand
CGGCGCGTGACCTCCACAAGATCGTGCCCCTGCCGGTACTCCCGCCGGAACCGGTGCAGGAAGTGGATCATGTAGTCAATGCCCACGCCGATGGCGATGTTGGAGGTCACCATGTTCTCAATGTTGGCGTACAGGCCGAGCCAGCCCATGATGCCGAAGTTCACGATCATGGCGAAGGTGAGGGGCAGGATGCCGTACACGCCCGCCACCCACGAACGGAAGGCGATCACCACCAGGAGGAACACGAGCAGGATGGACACCAGGATGCTCTTGGTTTGGCCGGTGACCACCATGTGGTTGATGGTCAGGAGGATCTCCGGGGTGCCGGTGAGGTCCACCTCCCGGGCCCGTTCAAAGTCGCTCTGGATAAACCGGCGGGCGGCGTGGTCCACCGAATCGATCAGGCTGATGCGTCCCTCCTTGACGAACACATCCATCCGGGCCATGTCAAAGTCGGGGGTCACCATGCGTTCCAGTTCGCCGGGCCGGGCCGACAGGCTGTAGAGGGCCAGGTACTGGGCCACCAGCGCCCGGCCGTCCAGGGTGTCGCCGTCCACGATCTCCAGGGTGTCGGGCACCCGGTAATAGGCCGGGTCGCCGCCGTTGATCACCTGGTGCAGGCGTTTCACGAGGTCGGCGATGCTGGTGACATTGCCCACGCCGCGTTGCTTCAGCATGTAGGCCTTGAAGCGGTCCATCTCCTGGAGCAGCGCGGGGTCCTTAAGGGCGCCGGGGCCGTGGCCGCGCACCACCACGGTGAGCACCTCGGGCCCGGCGAAGTGCCGGCTCACGATCTCGTAGGCGATGCGGGCCTCGTGGCCCTCAGGGAAGTTTTCCACCGTGTTGTTTTCCACCTTCACCCGGGGGATGCCCAGGGCGAAGAAGAGGGTGACGAGGCCCATGAGGGCGAGGGTGGCGCCGCGGTGCCGCACGATGGCCACGCCCAGGCGCTGCATCAGGCCGTGGAGCCAGCCCATGCGCTCCTCGGAAAAGGCCCGCCGGGGCACCTTGAGCACCGCCAGGAAGGCCGGCAGCACATAGAGGGAAAAGAGCATGGCCACGATCACGCCGTAGGCCACGGTGGCTCCCAGTTGCTTGAGGGAGGTAAAACCGGCGAAGCCCAGGGCCAGGAAGGCCACGGCCGTGGTCAGGGAGGTCAGGGTCACGGGCAGGTTCAAAAGCCGCATGGTTTCCAGCACCAGCTGCTTGCGGTCGAGGTACTCCCGTCGCAGGTGGTAATAGGCGTGCAGGATGTGGATGCTGTCGGCGATGCCGATGGAGATGAGCAGCACGGGCATGAACTCGGTGGAGTGGCTCAGGGGAACGCCCAGGAGGGCCATGGTGCCCAGGGTCCAGATCACCGACGAAAGCACCACGGTGAAGGGCAGGAGGATGCCGCGCAAACTGCGGAACGAGAGCCACAGGATCAGGCCCACCACCACGATCACCAGGGAGAAGAACACATGCATGTCGCGGCCCAGCCCCTGGGCCAAGAGGTATTCCAGTACCGGGCGGCCGGTGGCGTGGAACTCCAGGCCGGTGGCGGTGCGCAGGGAATCCACGAGGCTCAGCACGGCGCGGCCGGTCACCTTGGGCTGAGCGGTTTTCTTGAGCAGCACCAGGAGGCCGAAGCCCTGGCGGTCCCGGGCCACCAGGTTGCCCACGAAGTCCGAGGCGAACAGGCGCTCCTCAAAGCGTTTCAGCACCTCGGGATCGTGGGGATCGCCCTCCAGGGCCGGCACCACCTGGATGCCCTCGGCCGTGCCCTCAATCACGGACACATTGGTGGGCGAGATCACATCGTACACGCCGGGCACGCGGTACAGGCGGTTCGTGAGCCGGTCCACCTGGGCCACGATGTCGGGCTGGAACACATCGGGGTGTTCCAGCACCACGAAGATGACATCCTTGGAGGGAAACCGTTCGCCCACCTCGTCGTACAGGCGTTTGACCGGGAGCGACTTGGGCAGGGCGGCGCCGATGTCGGTTTCCACCCGGAGCCGGGGCATCTGGCTTATAAAGCCCAGGGTGACCAGGAAAAACACCCCCAGGGTGATCCAGGGATGGCGCACCACCCATCGGGTCAATCGGAACATGAGGATGCCTCCTCTTTGAGGCCCCAGAGCACCAGGGTGCCCATCTTATGGGCCAGGGCTTCGGGGTCCTGGTCCAGAAACTCGGGAGCGTGGAGGAACAGGCTGTGCAGGGGACCTGCCACGAACAGGGAGAGGAACCGGGCGGGTTCCTTCCGGAAGCAGCCCTGGAGCACGCCGGCCTCCAGGAT
>JALXEF010000038.1 GCA_027069855.1 Caldifarciminota bacterium | reverse complement strand
CTCCTACATTTTGCAGCCCTGCGGGCTGCACCCCCGCCCCTCAATCCCCGCCCACCAGGGGCGGGGACGAATTGGTGTGCGGCCCGCCAGGGGCGGGGGGTGACTCGAGGCATGGTCTGCCGTTGGTGGGGGACGATTTGGTCGTTGCGGCTAAAGCCGCTCCCTTCCGAGCAGGAGAACGATGTAACCGTTGCGGCTGAAGTCGCTCCTGCATTCTGCAGTCCGAAATACTGCGCTCTCTGGAACCGGCCCGCGTTGCGGCGCGGTCCCCGGACACCACACCCGGGCAAGGGCAACACACTGTACACTTAAAAACCCGCCCGAAGGGTGCCTCAGGGGAAACGGAGAACCTGCCAAGGTTCTGAGGACCAAAGGGTTATAGGAAGACCCGACACGAAGACTCCCTGGGCGGGGACACCCACCCCGTCGTTCCCTTTCTCCCTGCAAGCCCCCCAAACCGGGCCTATACTTTTCCCGTGCTGGGACTCTGGCTTTCGGCGTTGGCGCTGGTGGCCGGCTTCGTACAGGGCCATGTGTACGACGCCCGCACGGGTAAGGGCCTGCCCGGAGCCAATGTCTTCATTGAAGGCACCCACCTGGGCGCCGCCACCGACGAAAACGGCGCCTATGTGATCCCCGATGTGCCGCCCGGAACGTACCGGGTGACCGCCTCCATGCTCGGTTACACCTCCAAAACCTATACCGTGGAGGTGGGCCGTCGCGGGGTCACCGTGGACTTCTACCTGGAGGAAGAGGCCATCACCCTGGAACAGGAAATCGTGGTCACGGCCAAACGCCCGCTTCTGGAGAAAAAGGTCAGCGCCACCCTCCGCACCCTCACCTCCCAGGACCTGGAAAACCTGGGCGCCACCAATGCGGTGACCGCCCTGAGCACCCAGGCCGGCGTCGTGAGCTTCGGCACCCGCGAGGTGCACATCCGGGGCGGCCGCACCAACGAAATCGTGATGATGATTGACGGCATCCCGGTGCGCGACCCCCTGTCGGGCAACGCCTTTACGGTTTATATCCCGTCCACCGCGGTCCAGGAGTACGAGGCCGTGCTGGGCGGCTTCAACGCCGAGCACGGCGAGGCCATGTCGGGCATCATCCAGGTGAAGATCCGCGAAGGCGGCGACCGGTGGCACACCTCCATTTCAGGCCGCACCGACCACTTGTGTCCTCTAAAACTGGTCCATTCCGCATGGGATTTTCTCCAGCATATTAACGGGAGCAGAGTTTCCGGATCGGGCAACAACCTTTGTTTCTTCCGCTACTTTGACACCGATCAGGTGGACGCGTCGCTTTCGGGTCCGCTGGCCCGGCACCTGCCGCTTTTGGGCCGACTCACGATGTTCGGCAACCTGTTTTACCGGTCCAGCAACACCTACCTGCCCCATGTCAACCAACCCCTCTACTCCTCGGTCATCGGCACCGACCGGCTCTCGCCCCGCGAGGAGAACGAACTCTCGGGCATCCTCAAGTTCGCCTTCACCCCCAACGACCGCCAGAAGATTTACCTGACCCTGACCAAATCGCTGGAGATCAACCAGGGCTACTTCTATTACCGGCGCGATTACCCGTTTGCCTACGGCTTTCCGTACCGGTACATTGAGATCCTGGACCACTATCCGGTGTTCACCCGGGAGTCCAACCAGGCCATCCTGTCGTTCAAGCACATGCTCACCCCGCGGTCCTTTTACGAGGTGCGGCTCTCGCGGGTGTTCTCCAACCTGCACCTGGATGTGCAGGGCAAGCACTGGAGCGAGTACCAAGAGCGGCGCGACGATGTGCCGCCCTACGGCTTCTACGATGCGGGCGACGCCCCCTACTGGCACGATCACTATGTGGAGAGCTACATCCTGAAGGCCGACTGGACCCTCATGCCCCGGGCCGTGCACACCGCCAAAACCGGCCTGCTTCTGAACTACACCGAAGCCCAGTGGATAGACATCCAGTACCCCTGGTTCTACTCACCCGACGGCCTGGGCCTGAACCACGATGTGTACCGCGTGTACACCACCCGGGGCGGCTTCTATGTGCAGGACCGCATCACCTTCGCCGGCATGGTGGCCAACATCGGGCTGCGGTACGACTTCTGGGTGCCCGGCCGCTACCTGGAAAGGGGCGTGGCCCGGGGCCTCGCCTCGGGCGATTTGGCGCCCATCGTGGCCCAGGAGTATCATCGGTATCTGGATGAAACCCCGAAACTACCGGGCACTTCGTACCACTACAAGGGCCATCTGAGCCCCCGGATCGGCATCGCGTACCCGGTGACCGATGTGGACAAGTTCTTCTTCTCCTACGGCCACTTTTCCCAGATGCCCGACTTCAAGTATGTGTACTCCAAACTGGGTGTTCGGGCCTCGTCTTCCTACGAACTGGTGGGCAACCCGAACTTGAAGCCCCAGGTGACCGTGGCCTACGAACTGGGCTGGGAACACCTGCTGAGCCGAAACCTCAAGATGTCGCTCGTGGCCTACTACAAGGACATCTTCAACTACCCCACGGCCCGAAAGGTGCCCGGCATTCCGCCCAACCCCGATTACTGGATGTACTTCAACGCCGATTACGCCCGCACCGTGGGCCTGGAAACCCGGCTGGAAAAACGGTTGTCGGACCACTGGTTCGGCCGGATGGAACTCACCCTGTCGCAGGCCAAGGGCCGCTCGTCCACCGAAGAGGACTATTACTTCGTGGGTAGCGAGGAGAGCCTGGGTGAATGGTACCTGCGGTGGGACCGGCCGTACGAGATGTTTCTGACTTTGGGGTATCGGCTGGGTCCTGACGAGCACCTGCGCGTCGGCCCCTGGACCCTGCCCGGCGACTGGCAGGTGGTGCTCAACGCCTCGTACAGCGCCGGCCGACGGTACACGCCCATTGACACCCTGGGCAACCCGGGCGAACGGAACTCGCGCCTGGGCCCGCCCTGGCACCGGGTGGACCTCTCGTTCCGCAAGGGGTTCCGCGCGGCCGGGGGCACCTGGACCTTCCGGCTCTCGGTGCGCAACCTGTTCAACCACCGCAATGTGTACTATGTGAACCCGGTCACCGGCCGGGCCTACGAGCCCGGCGACCCGCTGCCGCCGCGGACCACGCCGCTGGAGATGCTGAACCCGGCCCGTTATCGGGCCCCCCGGAGCATCCAGGTGGGCCTGGAGGCCCGCTTTTGAGGAGCACGATGAAGGCATTTTTGAACCTTTGGGCCCTGCGCCGCCTCTTCCGGAACCTCCGGAAGGGGGTGCCGGTGCTCGCCCTCGGCCTGGCCCTGGCCGGGGGCCTGGAAGCCGGCTTTTTTGAGATCCTGGGCGGGCAAAAGGTGGGCACCACGGCCTTTGCCTTCCTGAAGATCGGCGTGGGCGCCCGGGCCGTGGCCCTGGGCGAGGCCTATGTGTCGCGCGCCACCGATGCCACGGCCCCCTACTGGAACCCCGCGGGCACCGGCTTTCTGGAGCATGCCGTGGCCGGCGTGTCCCACGCCTTCTGGCCGGCGGAGATCCAGTACACCTATGCCGCCTGGGCCACCCGGCTGGGCTCGGCCAGCGCCGTGGGCATCTTCGTGGGCTCCCTCGGCACCGACGCCATGAGGGTGACCGACGAGTACCATCCCGGGGGCACGGGCGAGTATTTCCGCTATGCCGATTACCTGGCCGGGGTCAATTACGCCCTGCGGGTGAGCGACCGCTTCGCCTTCGGCGCCAACCTCAAGGTGCTGGGCGAAGACCTGTATGTCACCCGCACCTACGGCGTCGCTCTGGACCTTGGAACCCTGTACGATGTGGGGTACCGGGGCATCCAGGTGGGCGTGGCCCTCAGCAACATCGGCCCGGATGTGCGGCCCCGGGCCCGTAACGGCGCCACCTATGAGGCCTTTGCCCTGCCCGTGGTGTACCGCATGGGGGTTTCCGGATACGCCTGGCGCTCGCTGCTCGTGGCCCTGCAACTGGAAAAGCCTTCGGACTACATGGAAACCTTCCGGCTGGGCGCCGAGTACCGGGTGGCCGATGTGCTGTTCCTTCGGGCCGGGTACCAGTTGAACGGGCGCGGCCCCGGCCGCACCGGCCTGCCCTCGGGCCTAAGCCTGGGCTTCGGCCTGCGCTGGACCCTGCGAGGCCACCGGATCGCCTTTGACTACGCCCGCTCCGGCCTCGGGTACCTGGGCGATGTGGACCGCATAACCCTGGAGGTGCAATGAGAACCGGCGGACCGATCCTCACGGCCTTTCTGCTGACCGCAGCGCTGCTGCCGGGCTGCGGCCGCAAGTATCCGTTGCCGCCGGTGGGCAACGCCGGCATGCCCCCGGAGTCGTCCTATGTGCGGGTGGAGGGCTGGCCCGAGGTGCCGGTGGCGGTGCAGGGGGTGCGGGACCTGTTCCTGGGACGCGACGGCTTCCTGTATGTGGCCGATGCCCAGGGACTGCGCCGCCTGTACACCAACGGCGCGCCGGCACCGGTCACCTTTGCGGGCCTGCAGGCGCCCGTGGCCGTGGCCCAGGCCCCGGACTTCAGTTTGTGGGTGGTGGACTCGGCGCTGCAGGAAATCCACGGCTTTTCGCTGTCGGCCGAGCCGATCCGGCAGTTCGCCATTGACCGCTGGCTCATCGCCCGGGTGGATACGGTGAACGGCCAGCCGGACACCGTGTGGCAATCCATCGTGCCCGGCGGCCTCACCGTGGACGACCAGTTCCGGCTGTACCTCTCCTGCAGGAACCTGGATCTGGTGCTGGTGTGCGATACCGCCGGCCGGCTTCTGGACACCCTGGCCGGCCCGGGCTCCGGCATCCTGAATGTGGCCGAGCCCCGGGGCCTGGACTACTGGAACGGCGCCGTGTATGTGGCCAGCACCGGCCACAACTGGGTGGAGGCCCTGTCCGTGGATACTCCGCGCACCAACCTCCTGCACCTGGGGGGTACGAGCCACGCAGGCGATACGGCCGCCGGCTTCTTCCGGCAGCCGGTGGATGTTTCCGTGGACACCACCGGCGCCGTGTATGTGGCCGACTACGGCAACGCCCGGGTACAGAAGTTTTCGGCCTCCGGCGCCTTCATCGTGGAAACCCGGAACCCCGACGATCCCACGGCCCGGCCCCTCTCCTGCGCCACCACACCCGACGGCATGACCCTGTACATCGCCTTCCACAGCGACCAGGGCGACTGGCTGGAAAAGTACACCCGGCCAGTGCGCCCCGGCGGCAACGAGGGAGGCACGCCATGAGGCCGCGTATTCCGGCTCTGTTGCTTCTCCTCTGGGTCGGCCTCCTGGCCGCCAAGACCGACATCACCCATTACACCAAAATCGGCAACCTCTCGCTCACCATCACCAACTTCGGCATGGTGGGCAACGGGTTCCGGGTGTACGATCCGGCCACCGGTCGGCCCCTGCCCTCGCTGGAGTATCCGCGGCACTCCGGCACCGAGCACCTGTACCGCGGGGGCCTGTGGGTGGGCGCGGTGAACACCGAGGGCGACACCCTGGTGACCACCGGCGTCGTGGACGCCACCAGCGCCACCGCCGGCAGCGAGGGCTTTGAGTTCTATCCCACGCCGGCCGACAGCGACACCATCCGGATCCGCTCCAGCCTGTTGACCTCGCCCTACTACTCACCCGATGCCGTGTCCGAGGAGGATTTCCTGGCCACCTTCTACGACAACCTGCAGCCCGTGCCCAACCATGTGCCGCTGGACCTCAAGGTGAACCTCCGCAGTTACGGCTGGAGCTATCCCTTTGCCGACGACTTCGTGATCCTCACCTACACCGTGCACCACATCGGCGCCGGCGTGCTCTCCGACCTGTTCCTGGGCATGTACGCCGAACTCGTGACCGGCAACCGGGACTTCTGGGGCGACCAGTTCGGCCGTACGCCCTTCTTCCAGCACAAACGCCTGGTGTACCTGGACTCCCTGCACCTGATTTACGAGCGCAACGACGGCTTTGACACCGTGGCCACCCAGTACATGGGGCTGAAGCTCCTGGGCGTGGAGTTCAACGGCCGGCGATTGCCCCTGGACTCCCTGCAGGTGGGGTTCCACTGGTGGTCCTGGCAGGACATGACCGGCTCGGTGTCCGATCTCCAGCGGTACCAGCTGCTGAGCGACACCACCCGGGATCCGGATGTGGACGATGAGTACGTGGCCGAGCACGGCTATCCGGACCCGATTCCGCTCCTTTCGGTGGGGCCGGTGACCTACCTGTCGCCGGCGGACTCGGTGCAACTGGTGGTGGCCTTCGTGGGCGGCGAAAACCTGAACCATCTTCTGGAAAACGCCTCCTGGGCCCAGAAGGCCTACGACGCCCATTACATCCTGCCCGGCCCGCCGCCCTCGCCCCGCCTGACCGTGATTCCCGGCGACCACCGGGCCGTGCTGTACTGGGACCGCAGCCCGGAAACGGCCCCGGACCCCAGCACCGGCAAACTGGACTTTGAGGGGTACCGGGTGTACCGCCGCCAGTTGCCGGATACCAACTGGATCCTTCTCAAGGAGTACGACAGGGTGGATTCCCTGGGCTTCAATGTGGGCCTGCCCGATACCGTGGACACGGGCGCATTCCGGGGCTGGTACCGGTTTGTGGACGAGGGGATCAAAAACGGCTTCGTGTACGAGTACGCGGTGACCGCCTTTGACCAGGGCGACCCCACCATCGGGCTGCCGCCCCTGGAAAGCGCACTCCGCAACAACGCCACCCGGGTGGTGCCCGGAACCCCGCCTACCAGCGCTCCGGACAAGGAGATCGGCGTGTATCCGAACCCGTATCACCTCTCCTCGGCCTTTGACACGCCGGGCGCCTACGGCCGGCAGATCCGGTTCTACAACCTGCCCCGGCGTGCCACGCTGTACATCTACAACCTGGCGGGTAACCTGGTGAAAACCATAGAACACGACGATCCTTACAGCGGCGAGGAAGCCTGGAACCTCATCAGCGACCGAGGGTTTCCGGTGGCCACCGGCCTGTACATCCTGGTGGTCAAGGACCACGACACAGGCCGGGTCAAACGCACCAAGTTCTTGATTGTGAAATGAAGGCGCGCATCTGGTATCCGTTGGCCCTGCTGGCTGTTGTGCTGGCCGCCTGTCGGGGGGTGCCCGAGCGGGAACTGGTGCCCAACCTGCCCCCGGACACCCACCTCTTCGTTGAGGGCACGGTGGACACCACCGGCGCCCGCCAGCGGCTCTGCTGGTACGGCAACGATCCCGACGGCGAGGTGGTGGGCTTTTATGTGGCCGTGGACGATACCACCGCCCGCACCTTCACCACGGCCCACTGCAGCACCTTTGTGTTCACCTCGGGCCAGGAGCCCGTGTTCCACACCGTGTATGTGTGGGCCCAGGACAACGAAGGCGCCCTGGACCCCACGCCGGCGCGGCTGACGATTCCGGTGGTCAATACGCCGCCCACCGTGGCCTTCCTGCCGGGCAGTTTGCCGCCGGACACCGTGTTTCCGGTGGTCACCTTCTACTGGGAGGGCCACGACGAGGACGGCGACGAAACCATTGAAGGCTACTTCTGGTGGCTGGACACCGATGCCGATTCCTTTGCCCACTTCGTTTCCGCCGAAACCACCCAGGTGACCCTGCGGGACCTGCCCGAGGGGCTGCGGGTGTTCCATGTACGGGCTTTGGACAATGCCGGTGCCCTCTCCGCGGTGCGGGCCGATACCTTTGTGGTGAAGCCCGTGATCGGCCAGGTGCTGCTGGTGGACGACGAACCCGGCGACACGGCCGGCATCCTTTACCGGGGCGTGCTGGACTCGGTGGGCGTGGCCTATTCGGTGTGGCGGATTGAAGCGGGCCTGCCCTACAGCCCGATTGACCTCAACGCCGTGGTCAACGAACTCGGATTCACGGCGATCCTGTGGTACGCCGGTGCGACGGCCGGGCACTTCACCGGTGCCCAGGGAGCTCTCGCCACCTTCCTGGACCGGGGCG
>JALXEF010000037.1 GCA_027069855.1 Caldifarciminota bacterium | reverse complement strand
AAACCCCGGAGTGGATGGGTTCGGCCACCAGCGTCGGGGTGCCGTTCACCGGCCGGGGGGTCAGCATCCGGGTTTCCACCGGGCCCTGGAGCAAAAAGGGCGGGCGGGCGTTCGGCGGCAGGGGCACCTGCACGGCCGTGCCGGCCGGCACACCGCTCCGCACGACCGTTCCCTGCCGGGGTTTCAGGACCTGTTCGTAGAAGAACCGCACGAACCCGGGGGTCAGGGGCCAGGTGCCGCTTCGGTCGGGATGCAGGCCCAGGAGCACCACCGAGCCGTGGGCCACGGCCACAGGCCGGCCCGAAGCACTCCGGAGCAGAACCCGGTCTCCGGGACCCGGGGTCAGCGGGGTCGCGCGCAGTTCCTCTTCTTCCACCTGCATTCGGGTCATGGGCCCGGCCTGCATCCCCAGGAACCGGGCCCAGGCTCCGGTGGTGTCCAGCACGAGTACTCTGGGAGCCGCCTGCCGGAGCCAGGTGGCAAGGGGGGTGCCGGGTGCCGGCGGCGGCAGGTGGTTCACCAGAACCCCGTCAAAGGTCTGGAGGGTGGCCGGGCTGGGCCAGCGGTGGTACCGCCGCACCTGGAAGAGATGCGGCACCCCCTGGGGTTCCAGCAGAGCCTGGAGCACTACCGAGGGTGCGCCCACCCAGGCGAGCGTCAGGCGCTGTACCTGGTGCACCACCAGTTCCCGATGGTCGTCGCAGGGCACATCGTCCTCCGGGCTCAGGCTCACCTGGATCCGGCCCTCCGGCCCGGGCACCACGGACTCCACCACCTCCACGGTTCCCGTTGCGGGCAGGTTCACCTGCCGATGCACGGGCCGGCGTCCCCGCAGAGTGAGCACCCGCCGGGCCGGCCGGCGGTCGTCGTTCCGCAGCCGAACCCGCACCTGCAGGGGCAAACCGGGCAGGCCGTAGGGCGTGGGCACCACGGCCTCCTCCAGGGCCACATTGGAACGGAGGGTATCGCCGATCTGCACCACGATCCAGTCGTGCGGCCGGGGTTCCAGGCCCACAAACCCCGAAGCCTGGCCGTCGGTGAGCACCAGCACGGGCTGACTGAGCTCCTGGAGCACGGCGTACCGGGTTTTCAGGCTGGTTTGCTGGTACCGGGGCAACAGTCGGTCGGCGAAGTACACCCATCGGGCCTCCGGAAACCGCTCCCGAAGGAGGGGCAGCACCCGGGAAAGCCGGGGCTGCAGCCCCTGGATGGACCCCGAAACATCCACGGCCACGGTGCGCACCGCCGGCAAGGCGCCCCACCGGGCACCGGCCAGGGCCAGGATGGGCAATGCCAGCGCCAGCACCCGCAGAGCCAGGATCAACCATTCCAGGGGTCGGCTGCGGTACCGTCCCTCGTGCTGGGCCTCGGCCAGCAGCCGCACCCAGGAAAAGGGGCGTTCGTGGCGTCGCCGGCGGCCCAGGAGATGCAGGATCACCGGCAACAACGCCAGCGGCAACAGCCAGAGCCAGCCGGGATGGGCGAAGGTCACGGCAAATGTTCCCGTTTTTTCAGGTAAAAGAGCAGGGCGCGGTCAAAGGGCTCGTCGGTCCTCAGGAACTGGTAATCAATGTTCCGGGTGCGAAGGCTCCAGCGCAGGTGGTCCAGAAAGGCCTGCAGGCGTCGCTCGTAGTCCCGGCCGTAGGTTCGGGGGTCGAAGGCCAGCCGTTCGCCGGTTTCAAGGTCACGGAACACCGCCGGCCCCTGGCCCTGCAGTTGCAGTTCCTCGGGTGCCAGCAGGTGGAACACCACCACCTCGTGTTTCCGCTGGCGCAGAAAACTCAGGGCCTTGAGCAGGGGTTCAGACCGGGTCATGAGATCGGAAAACAGGAGCACCAGCCCCCGTTTCTTCATGCGTTCGGTGAGCAGATGGATCGGCCGTTCCGGGGCCGAGGGCCCCTGGGCCTTCAGGCCGGCCAGGGCCTTGAAGATCTCAAAGAGATGCATCCGGGAGGTGCGGGGCGGCAGATGATGCACGATGCCGCCGTTGAACACCAGAAGGCCGGTGGCGTCCCGCTGCAGGTGAAACAGGTAGGCCAGGGCCGCCGCCAGGTTCACCGCGTAGGTGAGTTTGGCATGGGGCCCTTCGGGGAACCCCATGGAGCCCGAGGCATCCACCACCAGGTACGCCCGGAGATTGGTTTCCTCCTCAAAGCGTTTTACATAAAAGCGGTCGGACCGGGCATAGGCCTTCCAGTCGATCCACCGGGGATCGTCGCCGGGCGTGTACTCGCGGTACTCCTTGAACTCCACCGAAAAGCCGTGGTACGGGCTCCGGTGCAGGCCCACCAGGAACCCCTCCACGATGAGGCGGGCCCTGAGCGAAAGGTCCTGGATCCGGGCCACGGCGGCGGGATCCAGGAACAGGCGGGCCGTGCGATCGGGCTTCATCGGACCTCGGCGGGCAGGGTCAGGCGATCCAGCACCTCGCCGGCCAGGTTCCGGACCACCACCTGCACACCGGTTCCGTCCACGGTGACCAGGGCGTAGCTCTCCTGGGGCGAAAGCCGCTGCACATAGGGCGGCACAGGAATCCCGCGATAGGAGGGCGAATACAGGGGTGCCCCCGCCCGGCCCACGATGAACTGGTGGATCGGACGATGCCACCGGGGATCCACCGTGGAATCAATCACACTGTGGGCGAACAGGTGCTCGTGGCCGTTGAACACCATCTGCACCGGCGTTTGCAGCAGGGCGGCCCACAGGCTGTCGCGGGCTTCGGGTGCCCGGTCCAGCGAGTGGTTCGGGATCACAGGATACGCCGGCTCATGATAGGCCACGATGGGATAGCGCCGCAGGCCCCGGGTCACCTCCTGGAGCCAGGCCCGCTGTCGGGCGTCCACCCGCGGGCGCGGCCGCCGTTTGGGCTCGTTCCGCTTCCGCAGGAACTCGGCATAGCCGTAATCGGTGTTCAGCACGATGAGCCGCACCGGCCCCAGGTCCCAGTAGTACACATTTTCCGCGTAGGGCCGCGCCCCTTCGGGGGCCCGGGGACCATTGGCGGGCAGGGTGAAAATCCGGGCCCACAGGGCCTCGCCCAGCCAGGGCCTGAGGGCGGCATCGGCCTGGGCGTCGGCGAGTTTGACCGTGGTGGCGGCCGCATCGTGGTTGCCCATCACGGGCAACACCGGAATCCGGGCGCTCACCGGCCAGGTGGCGTCCAGCCAGGTTCGGAACTGGAGCGACGCAAAGGCGGTATCCCGGGCGTAGCCGCTGACCAGATCGCCGGTAAACACGATGGCATCGGGCTGTTCGCGGTACAGAGCCAGCATCACCTCCTGCACCACCCGGTAGGCCACCCGGTTCACCCGACCGCCGGTTTCCGGATAGCGCCACGACATCCGGCTGTCGCCGGTCACAGCCAGCCGCACCCGGCCGGGGCTCAGGGTACGAAACCGGAACCAGCGGGTGGCGAAGGTATCGGCCTCGCCCAGGAGCACCACCCGGTACCGGTACTCGCTGCCGGGCTTCAGGTTCCGCAGGGTCGCCTCCTGGCGCAGGCCCGGCGCAGCCTCGGCCACAATCCGCGCGCCCTCCGGCCCCCGGGCCTCCACCCGGGCGGGCACCGGCCGATTGGCCCACCAGAACACGGTCATGGTGGTTTCGGTAGGCAATGCCAGGAACGGGCCCAGGGTGACCACCAGGCCCTCCTGCCAGCCCTCCGGCGTTTTCAGGAGCCGGAACCGCCGGTTCTCGGTGAGGTACGGGTAGTACTTTTCGGCATCCACGGCCAGAGCCCGGTACACATACACGCTGTCGGGCTTCGGGTTTTTCAACTCAAAGGCAAAATAGGTGCCCACGGTGTCGCGGATCCAGAGGTTCTTGGCGAAGTCGCGATAAGTGGCGTAAAACACCGTGGAATCGGTGTGCTCGGTTCGCAGGAACAGGTTGGGCCGGGTGACCGGCACCGAACTCCGGAGCCAGAGGTACACCTTGCCCTCCTGGAACGCCAGGCCGGTGCGCAAAAGGCTTCGCTCCGGCGTGGCCGCCGCCAGGAGCCCGGGCATCACCCCAAGGGCCAGCAAAAGCGATTTGACAAGGTTTTTCATGACTTCCTCCGGGTTTCGGGTGTTCAGAGCCCTATAATACTGGCTTAGCCAACGGGAAGGTGCAACATGACCCACGAAGCATTGGAACAACGGGTGATCAACGCCCTCCGGTTTCTCGCCATTGATGCCATAGAAAAGGCCCGGTCCGGCCATCCGGGCATGCCCATGGGGGCGGCGCCGATGGCCTTTGTGGTGTGGGATCGGTTCCTGCGGTTCAACCCCCAGAATCCGCACTGGCCCAACCGCGACCGGTTCGTGCTGTCTGCCGGCCACGGTTCCATGCTCCTGTACGGCCTGCTCTACCTCACCGGCTTCGGCGTGACCCTGGACGACCTGAAACAGTTCCGCCAGTTGAACAGCATCACCCCGGGCCATCCGGAATACGGCCTGACCCCCGGCGTGGAGGCCACCACCGGCCCGCTGGGGCAGGGGTTTGCCAACAGTGTGGGCATGGCCCTGGCCGAGGCGCACCTTGCAGCCCGGTTCAACCGGCCCGGGTTTCCCATCGTGGACCACTACACCTATGTGATCGCGAGCGACGGCGACCTCATGGAGGGCATCTCCTGCGAGGCGGCCCAGATCGCCGGTCGGCACCGCCTCGGCAAACTCATCGTGCTCTGGGACCACAACGAGGTGACCATTGACGGCCCCACCGACCTCGCCTGGCGCGAGGATGTGCTGAAGCGGTTTGAAGCCTTTGGATGGCACACCCAGCAGGTGGCCGACGGCAACGACCTGGAGGCCATAACCCGGGCGATCCAGGCGGCCCGGGCCGAGCAGGACCGCCCCTCGGTGATCGCCGTACGCACCCACCTCGGCTACGGCAGCCCCCTGCAGGACAACCCCAAGGTGCACGGCTCCCCCCTGGGGCCCGAGAATGTGGCCGAAACCCGGCGCCGCCTGAACTGGCCCTACGGCCCCTTTGAGGTGCCGGAGGATGTGCTGGAGTACATGCGTCGCCACCGCGACCTGGGGGCCCGGCGGGAGGCCGAATGGCACAAACTTCTGGAGGCCTATCGGAAGCAGTACCCCGAACTGGCCGCCCAGTGGGATGCCTTCTGGAACGGTACCACCCCCGATGCCGTCGCCGGCGATGCCCTCGCCCAATTCCGCCCGGAGGACGGGCCGCTGGCCACCCGCAAGGCCTCCCAGAAGGTGCTGAGCCAGGTCTTTGACCAGGTCCCCAACCTCATCGGCGGCTCGGCCGACCTCACGGAGTCCAACGGCCTGCACCTCCCCCAGGCGGAGCGGTTCCGGCCGGAACGCCGCGAAGGCCGCTATATCCACTTCGGCATCCGGGAACACGGCATGGCCGGCATCCTGAACGGCATCGCCTACCACGGAGGGCTGGTGCCCTTCGGCGGCACCTTCCTGGTCTTTTCCGATTACCTGCGGCCGGCCCTGCGGGTGGCCGCCATGAGCCACCTGCATGTCATCTTTGTGTTCAGCCACGACAGCATCGCCCTGGGCGAGGACGGCCCCACGCACCAGCCCGTGGAGCAACTGCCCTCGCTCCGGCTCATCCCCAACCTGCTGGTGCTCCGGCCGGCGGATGCCAACGAAACCGCCTACGCCTGGGAAATCGCCCTCAAAACCCGGAACCGGCCGGTGGCCCTGATCCTGACCCGCCAGGGTGTGCCCATCATAGACCGTACCCGCTACGCCGACGCCTCGCAGGTGCGGCGGGGCGCCTATGTGCTGGCCGACGCGGCCCCGGGCGAGGTGCCGGACCTGCTGCTGCTTGCCTCCGGCTCCGAGGTGCATGTGGCCCTGGCGGCCCACGAACAGCTCCAGGCCCAGGGCATCCGCGTGCGCACCGTGAACTTCTTCTCCTGGGAACTGTTTGAGGAGCAGCCGGAGGCGTACCGCCGGCAGGTGCTGCCTCCGCAGGTGAAGGCGCGCCTGGCCGTGGAGGCCGCGCGTCCGGAACCCTGGTACCGGTATGTGGGCCTGGAAGGCCGGGTGCTGGGGGTTACCACCTTCGGCAAGTCGGCCCCCTACCGGGATGTGTACCGCTACTTCGGGTTCACCGCCGAACGGGTGGTGGCCGAGGCGCTGGACCTCCTGAAGCAGGGATGAGGCTGGACCGCTATCTGGCCCGTTCCGGCCGCTACAGCCGCAGCGAAGCCCGCAAAATCATCCAGCAGGGCCGGGTTCGGGTGAACTTCCTGGAAATCCACAATCCCGGCTACCATCTGAAACCCGGCGACCGGGTGGAGGTGGACGGCGAGGTGCTGGCCTACGAGGCGCATGTCTATCTCATGCTGAACAAGCCCGCCGGCCTTGTGTCCAGCACCACCGGCGAGGACAGCGTGCTGACGCTGCTGCCCGATGAGTTCCGCCGCCGGGGCGTGTTTCCGGCCGGCCGCCTGGACCGCGATACCGAGGGCCTGTTGCTTTTGACCAACGACGGCCAGCTGGCCCAGCGGCTGCTCCACCCCAAACGCCAGGTGCCCCGGGAGTATCTGGTGACCCTGGACGCACCCCTGAGCCCCGAGCAGCTCGGCCGCCTGCTGGAGGGGTTGACACTGCGCGACGGCCACCGGGCCCGGTTTGAGGCCGTTGACCCCACGGGGCTGCCGCGGAACTATCGGGTGGTGCTCCGGGAAGGGCGATACCACGAGGTCAAACGGCTGTTCGCCGCGGCGGGCCGGCGGGTGATATACCTGAAACGCGTGGCCTTCGGGCCGTTGCGGCTGGATCCCGATCTGCCGCCGGGCCGCTGGCGCCCCCTCACCGCCGAAGAACTCCAGGCCCTGCGGCGGGCTCTGGGCCTTGCAGCTTCCACCCCTCGCTAAGCCGAACGCAGCCGCTGCACCTCTTCCAGCACCTCGGGGTTCACCAGGGCCGAAAGGTCGCCCGGCGGCTCGCCCAGAAACACCCGGCGAAGCACCCGGCGCATGACCTTGGCGTTGCGGGTTTTGGGCAGGTCGGGCAAAAAGTACACGGCGGCGGGTTTCAGGGCCTTGCCCATCCGCTCGGCGATCCAGTTCTGGATCTCGCGGGCCAGATCTTCGGAGGCCTCCCGGCCCGGCCGGAGCACGACGAACACCACCGGCACCTCGCCCTTCACCGGATGGGGCACGCCGATCACCGCGGCCTCCTGCACCGCCCGATGTTCCACGGCCACAGACTCCATTTCCGCCGGTCCCAGGCGTTTTCCGGCCACCTTCAGGGTATCGTCGGCCCGGCCCAGGATGTAGAAGTAGCCCTCGGCATCCCGCAGGGCCAGGTCGCCGTGGTCCCAGAGCCCTTCAAACCGTTGCCAGTAGGTTTGGAGGTACCGCTCGGGCTCCTGCCAGAACCCCCGGGTCATGCCCGGGTTGACGTTCCGGATCACGAGGTAGCCGGGTTCTCCGACCACCGGCCGGCCCTGTTCGTCCACCACATCGGCGTCCACACCGGGCACCACCGTGTTAAAGGAGGCAGGCTTGAGGGGCCGCAGCACCACGCACCCCAGGATGCCGCCGGAAATCTCGGTGCCGCCGGAGTAGTTGATGATCGGCGCGCGCCCCTTGCCCACATGCTTCAGGGTCCAGAGCCAGGGCTCGGGGTTCCAGGGTTCGCCGGTGGAACCCAGGATCCGCAGATGCTCCAGGGGGTACCGGTTCGGAATCTCCTCGCCGTAGGGCATCACCGCCCGGATGAGGGTGGGCGCCAGCCCGGCCACGGTCACGCCGTGGCGCTGCCACAGTTCCCACAGGCGGCCCGGATGCGGATGGGTGGGCGAGCCCTCGTAGAGCACCATGGCCGCGCGGTTCAGCAGGCTGCCCAGCACGAGCCAGGGCCCCATCATCCAGCCGATGTCGGTGAGCCAGTACAGGCGGTCGCCGGGCCGCAGGTCAAACAGGTGATAGAGGTCCTGGGCCGCCTTCAAGGGGAAGCCGGCGTGGACATGCACCGTGCCCTTGGGGCGGCCGGTGGTGCCGGAGGTGTAGATGAGCATGAAGGGATGGTCAGCGGCAAAGGCCGGAGGCAGCGGCACGGGCCAGCGGGCCGGAGGCAGCCGCTCGGGCAGCCACACCTCGCCGGGCCGAAGGCGGGGCGCTTCGCCGCGGAAGGGGGCCATCCACAGGTCCACGGCCGGGTCCAGGCCCTGGATCGCCTGGCGGGCGGTCTCCAGGAGGGGCACCGGCCGGCCGTTCCGAAGGAACCCGGGCACGGTCAAAAGGAGCCGGGCACCGGAGGCCTGGAGCCGGACCCGGATGGCCTCGGGCCCGAACCCCGAGAACAGGGGCACCACGATGGCCCCGATCCGGGCCACGGCCAGCAGGGCGATCGCCACCTCGGGGATCATGGGCATGAGCAGGCCCACGCGGTCGCCGGGCTGCACCCCTGCGGCCTCTAAGGCCCGGGCCCAGCGGTCCACCTCCTGGAGGAGTTCCTGGTAGGTGAGGCGCCGCACTTCGCCGTCCTCCCCTTCCCACACCAGGGCCAAGTCCCGGGCATGGCCGTCGGATGCCTGGGCATCCAGTGCGCTTTCCGTGAGATTGAGTTCTCCGCCCACGAACCACCGGGCCCAGGGTTTGCCCCGGGAGAGGTCCAGCACCCGCTGGAACGGCCGGCGCCACACCACCTTCAGGTCTTCCAGGGTCCGTTGCCAGAAGCCCTCGGGGTCCTGCAGCGACCAGGTGAGGAAATCGTCATAGGAGGCGAAACCGTAGCGCTGGAGAATCCGGGCCAGGTTGGACGACTCCTCGGCCCAGCGGGGTGGGTGCCAGGCCGGCGGCAAATCCTGCAATCCGGATACCTTCCTGGGGTCACGCATCGGCCTAATGGTACAGGTTCACCATCCCGATGGTGCGCCCTATAATTGCGAACACGGAGGAACGACTGTGGGCAGCGGTGTTCTCTGGCTTGTGGGTTTGCTCTTCGCCCAGGCCTCGGGCCTGCGCGGGGTGGTACTGGACCGCAACAGCCGGGAGCCGGTGATCGGAGCCGGCATCTCAGAAATTCACCATCGCTACGGCACCTACACCGACATCAACGGCACCTTCGTGCTGCCCCGGGGCCGGATCGGCGACACGCTGGTGATCACCCATGTGGCGTACCGGCCCGAAACCCTGCGCGTTCGGCACGCCACCCTGCGGATCCATCTGACCCCCAACCCCCATGTGATGCCTCCGGTGGTGGTGCAGGAAACCCCCTTCACCCAGCGGCTGAAAACCACGGGCACGGTGTACATCCGTCGGGGCCAGGAACTGGAACACCTGGGCTGGCAGGAACCCTGGCGCGCCATTACGGCGTTTCCCGGGGTGGTGACCGGCCATGTGCGGGGCGGCCGGCTGGAGGAGAATGTGGTCACCCTGGACGGCGCCCCCATCGTGGACAATGTCCGGCGGGAAGTGGTGTTCCAGGTGCCCAGCTGGGCGATCCAGCAGATGCAGTTCCGGACCAGCGGGTTTGAACCCGAGTACGGCGATGTTTCCGCAGGGCTGGTGCTGCTGACCAGCAAGAAAACCGGCTTGCGGCCTTCCTTTCGGGGGTCCATCAAGGCCGATCTCACGGCGCCGCCCCTGGGCGACCCGTACCGGGAGTATCGGGTGGGCGCCTTCTTCTCGCATCCCCGTGGATTTGTGAGCCTTTACGGCACCGCGAGCGGCACCCGGTTCTGGAAATACTGGCGCCCGGTGCGCCCCTATCCCATTTACGCTTCGCTGGACTACCTGGCCAACTACACCCTGTCGTGGCATCAGCATTTGTGGGTGCTGCAGGGCCTGGGCCACTTCTCCCGCTGGCGGGAATACGAACACCGCTGGCGGTACTACCTGCAGGGGCTGCCCCTGCGGCAGCGCGAAAGCCACCGGTGGGGCCTGCTTTATACCGGCAACCTCAGCGACCGCTGGGGCCTGGACCTCACCCTGCTGGCTTATGTGCTGAACTACCAGGTGCTGGGCAAAAAGACGGAGGAGTACAACCTGGATTACGAACTGGACTCCTTGGGGTTTGTGCGGAACGGCGATAAGCCGATCTGGACCGACCGGTTTCAAACCCGCTGGTTCGCCAAGGCCAAGGTGCACTACTTTTCGCCGAAAGTGCTGGCCTATGCCGGCGCGGAACTGAACACCTACGACCTTTACAACCGCACCATGGACATCTACCTGGACTGGCAACCCGGCTACAACTTCTGGTCGGCCATCGTGTACCTGAACCACTACCATTACCGGCCCTACAGCCAGGCCGTGTTCGCCTCCCTGAAGTTCCGCGAAGGGCCGGACATGGTGCACCTGGGCCTCCGGTACGACCGGTTTCAGCCCCGCGCGTGGCGCCCGGCTGTGGAACTGCCGCCGGAATGGCCGCCGCCCGAGTGGGTGAACGATTCGTTGCCCATGGTGCCGGCCTCCCCCAAGGCCCAGTGGAGCCCCCGCGTGGGCATCATCCACCGGGCCCGGCACTGGGTCATTCGGCTGAACTACGGCATGTACTTCCAGATGCCCGAGTTCCAGTACCTGTACAGCAACCCCACCTACAATGTGCATCGGGGGTTTCTGGCCCTGGTGGGCAACCCCGACCTGAAGCCCTCCCGAACCCATCTTTACGAGTACTCGGTGATCTGGGCCCCCTCGTCCGAACAGCAGGTGCAGGTGAACCTGTTCCACCGGGCCTCCGACCACCTGGTGGACGCCCTGCGCATCCTGCCCGACACCGCCACCTACACCGACCTCGCCGAGGGCTACACCGTGTACGACGATGTGGGCGAAGCCACCACCACGGGCCTGGAGGTTTCGTGGGAGGGGTACCGCCCCGGCCTTTCCTGGACCCTTTCCTACACCCTGATGCGCGCGATGGGCACCTACGGCTACTGGCTCCGGGAAAACCAGTGGCAGGAACTGGAGGGCGTGCGGATTGAGCCCGGCATGCGGTACCCCCTGAGCTGGGACCAGACCCACACAGTAGCGGCCCAGGTGACCATCGGGAACCCCGAGGACCGCTACCTGAGCCTGTACTTCAAGTGGGGCAGCGGCCTGCCCTACTCGCCCACGGGCGGCCCTCCGAACTCCAAACGCCTGCCGCCCAATTACCAGGCCCGCATCGTGGCCGGCTGGGCCTGGCGGGCCCTCCAGTTCCGCCTGCGGATAGAAAACCCGCTGAACCATCGGAATGTGGAGTTCGTGGACGGCCGCGGCCGGCCCGGCGGCCGGCTGCGCGACCCCCGTGGATACTCCGAAGGGAGACGCCTATGGATCGAAACCGTCTGGCACTGGTAACCCTCGGGCTCCTGGTGCTCCTGATGCCGGGGTGCCTCAAAAAGCAGTCCTGGGAGGTGACCCGGCCTCCCGTATGGCCCCGGTACCTCGTGGAAGGCACCGTGGTGGACAGCATCACCCGGGAACCCCTGGAACAGATTGAGGTGACCCTGGAACCGGTGTTCTTCCTGTTCCCCGACAGCTTTGACACGCTGGTGGACACCACCGATTACCTGGGCCGCTTTTCCTTCGGCCGATTGCCCGCCTCCGCGGTGCGTCTAATGTGCGTTGACCTGCTGGAACGGCCCTATCGCCCCTTCAGTGAGAGCGTGGTCATCCAGCGTGATCGGAACCTTACCGTACTGCTCCCACCCTACAGCCGTCCACCCCGTGGACACCGCTCCCACCGGCCCATATACTTGCGGTGATGGAACCCAGGGTGCGGCTCCAGGTTCTGGACGATCCCCCGGCCTTCTTTGAACTCCAGGACGCCTGGCTGGACCTGCTCCGGCAAACAGGCGGCACCCCCTTTGACACCCCCCTCTGGCTCGGCGTGTCCTTCATGTACTTCTTCCGCGAGGGGCGGCTCCATCTCTTCACCCTGTACGACGACGAACGCCTGGTAGGCGTGTTTCCTCTGGCCTCCCTGGAGCGCAACGGCTACCTGTGGGTCACCTCGCCGGCCGAACGCGATGTCACCGACTACATTGAGGTCATCACCGGCCAGCAGTACCGACGGGTGTTCCTGCAGGAGATCCTGGCCCATCTAAAGGGCCTGGCCCTGGACCGCCGTCTGGTGCTGGATCTGGAGGGCCTGCGGGGCAACTCCCCCACCCTCTGGACCCTGCAACAGATCCTCGGGGAACGCCCGGAACTCCGGATACAACAGCAGGTGCTCACCCGGGCCCCCTACCTGTCGCTGCCCGATTCCTACGATAAGTTCCTGCTGGGCCTGAAACCCAAGGAGCGCAAAAAACTCAGCAAGCGGGTGCGCCGCGCCGAGAAACTCGCGGCCCTGGAAACGGCCCGATACACCGAGCCCGGCGAGGTTCGGGAACAGCTGTACGAGTTCTTCCGCCTGTTCAGCATCAGCAGCGAGGAGATGCGGAACTTCCTCACCGACGAACGCCAGGCCTTTTACCTGGAACTCGCGCCGCTGCTGGCCGCCCGGGGCTGGCTGGCCCTGTACATGCTGCGGATTGACACCGAAACCGCCGCCACCGCCCTGGTGCTGGAATACGGCACCACCCGGTACCTGTACGCTCTGGCCGTGAACCCCTGGATCGACGAAGACCTGGCGCCCGGCCTCGTGTTGCTGCTCCGAATCGTGGAACAGGCCATCGCCGACGGCATCCAGGTGCTGGACCTGCTCCGGGGCGATCAGGCGTACAAGTACCTGCTGGGCGCCCGGGATGTGCCGGTGTACCGGGTGGTGGTCGGCGAAGAGATCCCCGACCTGGAACCCCGGCCCCGGGGCAACCTCACCCAGGTGCCGGCCCTGTAAACGATCCCATGCGCGTGCTCATCACCGGTGCCAGCGGCCTTGTGGGCGGTACCCTCGCCCGGGAACTCACCGAACACGGCCACGAGGTCATCCCCCTAACCCGCCGGCAACTGGACCTGGAGCATACCGAGGCCATCGTGCCCACCCTGCTGGAACACCATCCCGATTTCATCGTGCATGCAGCGGCCGTGACCCAGGTGGACCTGTGCGAGACCCAGCCCGAACTGGCGTACCGGGTCAACTGGCTCGCCACCCGGCAGATCCGCCATGCCGCCCAATTGCTGGAGGTGCCGCTGCTCTATCTTTCCACCGACTTCGTGTTTGACGGCCAGAAGGGCGAGTACCGGGAACTGGATCCACCCAATCCCCTTTCCGTGTACGGCAAAACCAAACTGTGGGGGGAACTGGAAACCCGGGTGCATCCCCTGCACTATGTGGTACGGGTGTCGTGGGTGTTCGGCCCGGGCGGGCGCAACTTCTTTTCCCGCATCGTAACTTTGCTGCACGAGCAAAGGAGCCTGCGCGTGACCTACAACCAGTGGAGCGCCCCCACCTATGCTCCGGCCCTGGCTCGGGCGCTGCGGTGGATCCTGGAGCACCAGCCCCCCTTCGGCATCTACCACCTGGCCGGTGAGGAGGTGACCACACCCTTTGACCTGGTGTCCGAGGTGCTGCAACGGCTCTCCTGCTCGTGTCAGGTTCGGCGGGTGAGCATGAGCAGCCTGGGCCGGCCGGCGCCCCGCCCCCGGAAAACCCACCTGCTGAACACCGCGCTCAAGGCGCTGGGCATTACGGTGCCCGGGTACCGAACCTTCCTGGAGGAGTTCGTACATGCCACAAAACCTGCTGAACACGGCGATTAGGGACATGCAGCAGGCCCTGGAGGCCTGCCGGGCGTGCGCACCGGCCCTGGAGCGCTGGGTGTCGCTCACCGTGGAGGTGTTCCGGTCGGGTCATAAGGTGCTGCTATGCGGCAACGGCGGCTCCCACGCCCAGGCCCAGCACCTGGCTGTGGAATACACCGTGCGCTTCAAAAAGGACCGGCCGCCCCTACCCGCCGTGGCCCTTTCCTCCGATCCCGCGTACCTCACGGCCCACACCAACGACATGGGCTTTGAAGGGGTGTTCGCCCGGCAGGTGGAGGCGCTGGGCGAGCCCGGCGACCTGCTGGTGGCCCTCAGCACCTCGGGCCGTTCGGCCAATGTGTTGCGGGCCATAGAAACCGCCCGCCGTCGAGGGCTGCACACCGTGTTCCTCACCGGCCCGGATCCGGCCCGGGTGGCGGCCGATCTCGTGATCCCCGTGCCGGTACAGGGCACCGCCCGAATCCAGGAGGTGCACCTGTTCCTGGGGCATGTCTGGGTGGACGCCGTGGAAGCCCGGCTGGGCTACCGCTGATTCCACAGCCCCCTGAACCGCGGAACAGGAACCCGTGCAATCGCCCCCCAGAGGCCTTGCCACAGCCCGGGTTTTCATAACCTTAGAACTTCCGGATCGTTTCGGTTTCCCTCTGTTGCACTGTGCTATACTGCAAAACTTTACAACCCAGGAACAGCCGCAATAATCCACGCAAATGTCCTCACCACACCCTTAGATTCTCCTGTTCCAAAACAGACCAAAGGGCTTGTTCTTTGAGAGTACATAGGCATTCTTTACCTCCCACGGAAAATCCTTTAATCTTTCCCACGGCGTAAAAGGAGGTCGGGACCATGGGCGTGCTGGCTCTGGTTCTGGGTGCCGTCCTGAGCCTGAATCCCCAGGGGGAAATGTCCCGGGTTCTGCCCTCCCAAAACCCCCACCTTTCCCCGATACCTCTGGACTCCCTCAACACCCGGTGGGTAGGAGACTGGCCCTTTGGAGCAGCCCGTGCGGTAGCGGCGGATTCCGTGCGCGACCTGGTGTTCCTCGGAAGCGGCGGCGGTGTGCTGATTCTGGGCCTCGGGGATTCGGGGAGCCTGACCCGCATCGGCGAGATCCGCCGGTCCCTGGGGGCGGTGGAAGGCCTGTTCTATGATCCCCTAACCATGCGGCTGTATGTGGCCGGTGGCGATGTCAAGATCGTGGATGTGAGTGATCCGGCGATGCCGCAAACCCTGGGGATCTTCCCCACGCCGGGCCAGGCGGTGGATGTGTTCGCCCAGGGAAACTACGCGTATGTGCTGGACTACTGGGAAGGTCTGCGCGTGGTGGACGTGACCGATCCCACAAACCCTGTGGAAGTGGGGTTCTTTTCATCGGTCGCCTCCGGAAAGGGCATCTTCGTGCAGGGGAACTATGCCTTTGTGGCGGACGGGAACCTGTGGGTGATTGATGTGAGCGCCCCCACAAACCCCACGGATGTGGGCTTCCTTGTAACACCGGATCAGGCAACGGATGTCTTCGTCCAGGGCATTTACGCCTATGTCGCAGATTGGGGTGACGGTTTGCGGGTGGTGGATGTGAGCGATCCCACCAATCCTGTGGAGGTGGGCTTCTACAACACGCCGGGATATGCGGCAAATGGGGTCTTTGTCCGAGGAACCTCTGCCTATGTGGTGGATTGGGAGGAGGGGCTCCGCGTGATTGATGTGAGCGATCCCGCAAATCCCACCGAAGTGGGGTTCTACGACACGCCCGGACGGGCAATGGATGTCTTCGTTTTACAGCAACAGGCCCTCGTGGCCGACGCGGGGGAGGGGCTACGGGTGGTGGATGTAAGCGATCCCTCAAATCCTGCGGAGGTGGGATTCCACGATACACCATGGCAAGCGGTGGCCCTTTTCGTCCAGGGAACCTATGCCTATGTGGCGGGGTATGAAGGATTGCGGGTGCTGGATCTAAGCGATCCTGCGAATCCCGTGGAGATGGGATACTGCGAGGCACCCGATGAGGCCGCAGGGGTTTTTGTCCAGGGGGACTTCGCTTATGTGGCCGACGGCTATGTCGGCGGTTTGCGAATTGTGGATGTCAGCGATCCCGCAAATCCCGTGGAAGCATGTACCCTCAGCACCCCCGGGGCCGCAGAAGCCGTCTTCGTACAGGGGAATTACGCCTATGTGGGGGACGGGTTTGAAGGCGTGCGGATCGTGGATGTGAGTGATCCCACCAACCCTCTGGAGGTGGGGGTCTTTGAGATGCCCACACCCCTGGCCTATGCAGCGGATGTCTTCGTGGCAGGGAGCACGGCCTATATCGCAGACGGGCTGGGGCTGCGGATTGCGGATGTGGGCGATCCCGGGAATCCTACGGAACTGGGGTTTTACAATACCCCGGGGGAGACGAAGCATGTGTTCGTGCAGGGCGACCATGCCTATGTGGCCGCCTGGGATGCGGGCTTGCGCGTCGTGGATGTGAGCGACCCCACGAACCCTGTAGAGGTAGGGTTCTATGAAACGCCGGGAAAGGCCGAGGATGTGTTCGTGCAGGGCGACTACGCCTATGTGGCGGATTGGAATGCCGGGCTGCGCGTGCTGGACGTGAGCGACCCCACGAATCCCGTGGAGGTGGGGTTCTATGAAACGCCCGGGATCGCCCGGGGTGTGTTTGCATACGGGGGCCGTGTACATGTAGCGGATGGGATTTGCGGGCTTCAGATTTTGGAGCACGCGGTGCCAGCGGTGGAGGAAGGGCAGCAGGCTTTTGAAGGAAGGCCGGTGCTCCGAACCTCGGTGGTCAGGCGTTCCCTGGAGTTGACCCTCGGCGACGCGGCGATGGTGGAAGTACGGGATGTGCTGGGCCGACGGGTGTGGAACAGGCGATACAGCGGTGCAGGAGTGTATCGGGTGGATGTGCGGCACTGGCCTTCGGGTGTGTACCTGCTTCTGGTGCAAAGGCCTGGAGCCTTAGAACACCACAAATTCCTCGTGGTTCGATGAATCCTGCGGATCCCCCGGGCCGACCGGCGGTACTATAGGGGCAGCTTTAGCCGCGATGGGAAGCCGCCGGCCCGTAGGAGCGGCTTTAGCCGCGATTCACCTCCCACCAGGAGAGCACGGAGAGTTGGGGAAACCTGGGGCAGGCGAAATTCAGACGCGATCTTAAAAACATCCCTCCTCACTCCAGCACCGCGCACTGCTTCAGAACCGATCCGGAACACGCCCTGGCGATTCCGAAAAGCAGGATCGCGGTGCCGTTCCAACATACTCCGTCAACCGGAATTGCGGTGTTTCAACGATGACCGACTGGGTCAACCTTCCCACGGGCACGAAGATGTCTCCATTCCGTCGGCCGGAATTGCTGTGTTTCAACGAGTCCTCTTACAACAATGACGAGCAGGTTTTTGGGGAGTTTCCATTCCGTCGGCCGGAATTGCTGTGTTTCAACGACAGTTTGATGGAAGGTTTTTCCAGAGGTGACTTTGAAGTTTCCATTCCGTCAACCGGAATTGCTGTGTTTCAACTGGACACGCTGGGCACATACCGGTACACGGTATTGCGTTTCCACTCCGCAAGGCGGAATTGCTGTGTTTCAACCCTATGAGCCAGTCGAGTTCACAGTTAGGAACATCTTAAGTTTCCACTCCGCAAGGCGGAATTGCTGTGTTTCAACTGCAACGGAATTTTTCAAGAGGGAAAAGGGTTTATGTGTTTCCACTCCGCAAGGCGGAATTGCTGTGTTTCAACTCGGGTAAATGTGGACTTGTACAGGGCCAAGGCCACCCGTTTCCACTCCGCAAGGCGGAATTGCTGTGTTTCAACTGGGTAGAGTACTTCACCCAGTCCCTGCTGGATCACATTATGTTTCCACTCCGCAAGGCGGAATTGCTGTGTTTCAACGGATCATCGTGTTCTCCGACCGGATCATCGAGATGTTTCCACTCCGCAAGGCGGAATTGCTGTGTTTCAACTCTACGGCCTGGAGGCCGCATGTGTCAAGGGCTCGAGAACCGGTTTCCGCGAACCTCCCCTGGAAACCCTTCCTACGAACCCCCATAGGAGGTAGAGAATTGCCCAACCCCTTGAAAACCAGCAGGTTATAAAATCCGCGAACCTCCAGGGGTTTTCTGCGTCCGATAGGTTCGCGGCGTCGCCGACTTCCTAAAATCCCCGGGCTACACCACGCTATATTTCCCAAAGGATCCCGAAATCCTCCGATTCGGCCCAGGCATCCCTTGACACCCCCCTTACAATTGAAGAAACCAAAGGGGGCTTCGCCATGAAGCACATCCGATCGGCTGCCGTGCTCGGCGCCGGGACCATGGGGAGCCAGATCGCGGCCCATCTCGCCAACATCGGGCTCCAGGTGCTGCTCCTGGACATTGTTCCCCCCGATGCGAAGGATCCCAAAGACCGGAACCGTTTTCCCCGTACCGCCCTTCAGAGGTTGCTCAAGGCGCAACCTCCGGCTTTCTATCACCCGGACTTCCGGGGTCGCATTCGCATCGGGAACTTTGAGGACGATCTCCCCAGGGTCTCGGAGGTGGACTGGATCGTGGAGGCCGTCGTGGAACGGCCGGACATTAAACGGAACCTGTTTGAACGCGTGGAACAGTACCGCAGGCCCGGCACCCTCGTGAGCACCAACACCTCAGGCCTTTCGGTGAACCGCCTGGCCGAAGGCCGGTCCGACGATTTCCGCCGCCACTTCCTGGGCACCCACTTCTTCAATCCGCCCCGGTTCATGAAACTCCTGGAACTCGTGCCCGCCCGGGACACCGACCCCGAAGTACTCCGGTTTTTCCAGGACTTCGGCACTCGGCGGCTCGGCAAGGGTGTGGTGGTGGCCAAGGACACGCCCAACTTCATCGCCAACCGGCTCGGGGTGTTCGGCATCCTCCACATCATCCACACCATGGTGGAGATGGATCTCACCGTGGAAGAGGTGGATGCCATTACCGGCCGCGCCATGGGCCGGCCCCGGAGCGCCACCTTCCGCACCCTGGACATGGTGGGCCTGGATGTGCTGTTGCATGTGGCCCGCAATGTTTATGAAAACGCACCCCACGACGAGATGCGGGAGGTGTTCAAGCCGCCGGAGTTCCTGGAAAAGATGGTGGAACGGGGCCTCCTGGGCGACAAGGCCGGCGGCGGCTTCTACAAGAAGGAAAACGGCAAACGCCTGGTGCTGGACTGGAAAACCCTGGAATACCGCGAACGCCAGAAGCCGAAGTTCGCCTCGGTGGAGGCCGCTTTGATGGAGGAAACCCCGGCCGGCCGGATCCGCACCCTGCTGCAGGGCCGCGATAAGGCCGCCGAGTTTGCCTGGCGCACCCTGTCGGCGTTCCTGGTGTATGCCGCCAACCGCATCCCCGAGATCGCCGACGACATCCTGAGCGTGGACAACGCCATTAAATGGGGCTTCAACTTCCGGCTGGGGCCCTTTGAAACCTACGATGCCATCGGCGTGCCCGAGTTCGTAAAGCGGCTGGAGGCCGAGGGCCGGCCCGTGCCGGCCCGGGTGCAGGACCTCCTCCAGACCGGCCAAACCTCTTTTTACATCCAGGAACCCACCCGCCGGCTGTACTTTGACTTCACCCAGAAGGCGCATGTGCCCGAAGAATTGCCCGAAGGGGTCATCGTTCTGGACTACCTCAAGGCCGAGGGCAGGGAGGTGCTGGCCAACCCGGAGGCCAGCCTGATCGACCTGGGCGACGGCGTCGCCCTGCTGGAGTTCCATACCAAGGCCAATGCCCTGGGCCCGGGCACCATCCAGATGATCTTTGACAGCCTGGACAGGGTGCGCACCGACTTTGACGCTCTGGTCATCGGCAACCGGGGCCGCCACTTCTCCGCGGGTGCCAACCTGGCCCTCATCCTGCAGGCCATCGCCGAGGAGGAATGGGAGGAGCTGGACTTCATGGTGCGCCGGTTCCAGCAGGCCGCCATGGCGCTCAAGTACTTTGAAAAGCCCGTGGTGGCGGCGCCCTTCGGCCGGGTGCTGGGCGGCGGCACCGAGATCACGATGCACACCCACCGGGCCCAGGCGGCCGCCGAAACCTACATGGGGCTCGTGGAGGTGGCCGTGGGCCTGCTGCCCGCCGGCGGCGGCACCAAGGAAACCCTGATCCGCTACACGGCCGACATCATGGCCCTGCCCGACGCCGATCCCTATCCCTTCCTGCGGGAGGCCCTGACCAACATCGGGATGGCCAAGGTGTCTATGAGCGCCTATGAGGCCAAGCAATTGCGGTACCTGAGGCCGGGCGACGGCGTGACCGTCAACGACGACTTCCTGCTGCACGACGCCAAACAGGTGGCCCTGGAAATGGTCCGCACGGGCTTTACGCCCCCGGTGCCCCGCAAGATCAAGGTCACGGGCGAATCCGGCTTCGCCTACCTCAAGATGCTCATCTACAACCTGCAGGAGGGCCGGCAGATCACCGAGCACGACGCCTACATCGTGACCCAGATCGCCCGGGTGCTCACCGGCGGCCCGGTGCCCTACGGCACCGAACTCTCGGAACAGGACCTCCTGGACCTGGAGCGCGAGGCCTTCCTGCGGCTCTGCGGCACCGAAAAAACCCAGCAGCGCATCATCCACATGCTCAACACGGGCAAGCCCCTGCGGAACTAAGGAGGTAAAGGCCATGCGAAACGCCGTTCTGGCTTTTCCGGTAAGAACCCCGGTGGGCAAGGCGCCCCGGGGCAGTTTGAAGGACACCCGGCCCGACGAACTGGCGGCCCTGGTGATCCGCGAGGTGGTCCGCCGGTCGGGCATTGATCCCCAGGAAGTGGAGGATGTGATCCTGGGCTGTGCTTTTCCCGAAGCCGAACAGGGCATGAATGTGGCCCGGGTGGCCCTGATCCGGGCCGGCCTGCCGTACACCGTGCCGGGCATGACGGTGAACCGGTTCTGCTCCTCGGGCCTGCAGGCCATCGCCATCGCGGCCGAGCGGGTGATGGTCGGGGCCGCCGACCTCATCATCGCCGGCGGCGTGGAATCCATGAGCCGGGTGCCCATGGGCGGCTTCCGGTCGTCGCCCAATCCCTACCTGATGGACCATTACCCCCAGCTGTACATGGCCATGGGGCTCACGGCCGAGCGGGTGGCCGAAAAGTACGGCATCTCGCGTGAAGACCAGGATCGGTTCGGCTACGAAAGCCACATGAAGGCGGCCCGGGCCATCCGCGAGGGGCGGTTCAAGGAGGAAACCGTGCCGGTCCACACCCGGGTGATCCGCCGCACCGAAGACGGCGACACCTACATTGAGGAGATCACCCTGGAGGTGGACGAGGGCGTGCGGTTTGACACCTCCTTAGAAAAGATGGCCCGGCTCAAGCCCGTGTTCAAGCAGGGCGGTACGGTGACCGCGGGCAACTCCTCGCAGATGTCCGACGGCGCCGCCGCCGTGCTGGTGATGTCCGAGGAAAAGGCCCGCAGCCTGGGCATTGAGCCCATGGCCTACTTCCGGGGGTTTGCCGTGGCCGGTGTGCCGCCCGAGATCATGGGTATCGGGCCGGTGGAGGCGGTGCCCAGGGTGCTGAAACTCACGGGCCTCACCCTGCAGGACATTGACCTGATTGAGCTCAACGAGGCCTTTGCCGCCCAGTCGCTGGCGGTCATCCGCGAACTCAACCTGCCCTACGAAAAGGTGAATGTCAACGGCGGTGCCATCGCCCTGGGCCACCCCCTGGGCTGCACCGGCGCCAAACTCACGGCGACCCTGCTCTACGAGATGAAGCGGCGCGACGCGACCTTTGGGCTTGTCACCATGTGCATCGGCGGCGGCATGGGTGCCGCCGGCGTGTTTGAACGCCGATAACAAGGAGGCCGTCATGGCACAGGAAACCCCGCTCTACAAAAAGGGTGGCGGCTTTCTCCTGGCCGAAACCCCGGCCGGGGAGATGTTTACACCGGAGGAGTTCTCCGAGGAACAGCGGATGTTCGCCCAGGCAGCCGACGAGTTCATGGAAAAGGAGGTGCTGCCCCACAACGATCGCATTGAGCAGCAGGACTTTGACCTGCTCCGCGACCTCATGAAGAAGGCCGGCGCCCTGGGGCTGTTGGCCGTGGACATACCGGAAAAGTACGGCGGCCTGGGCCTGGACAAGGTGTCGTCCATGCTCATCGCCGAGCGGATGGCCAAGCAGGGGTCCTTCAGTGTCACCTGGGGCGCGCACACCGGCATCGGCACCCTGCCCATCGTGTTCTTCGGCACCGAGGAACAGCGGCAAAAGTACCTGTCCGGCCTGGCCTCGGCCGAGATCATCGGCGCCTACGCCCTCACCGAGCCCGGGGCCGGCACCGATGCCATGAACATCAAAACCCGGGCCGTGCTCTCGGACGACGGCAAGTACTACATCCTGAACGGCAACAAGCAGTTCATCACCAATGCGGCCATTGCCGACCTCTTCACGGTGTTCGCCAAGGTGGACGGCGAAAAGTTCACGGCGTTCCTGGTGGAGCGCGACACGCCGGGCCTGGAACTCGGCGCCGAGGAAAAGAAACTGGGCATCAAGGGGTCCAGCACCCGGAGCCTGACCTTCACGAATGTGCGGGTGCCGGTGGAGAATGTGGTGGGCGAGATCGGCAAGGGGCACCACATCGCCTTCGGCATCCTGAATATCGGCCGGTACAAACTGGGCGTGGGCGCCGTGGGCGCCGCCAAGGAAGCGCTGAAGGTGGCGGTCAACTACGCCAAGGAGCGGGTGCAGTTCGGCCGGCCCATCGCCGACTTCGGCCTGATCCAGGAGAAACTGGCCCACATGGCCACCCGCATCTTCGTAACCGAAACCATGGCCTACCGCCTGGCGGGCCTCCTGGACGAGGCCATGGCCGGCCTGGACCCCAATGCGCCGGATTACACGCAAAAATCCTGGAACGCCGTGGCCGAGTATGCCGTGGAGTGCTCCGTGCTCAAGGTGTACGGCTCGGAAATGCTGGACTATGTGGTGGACGAAACCATGCAGATCTTCGGGGGCTACGGCTACACCCAGGAGTACCCGGCCGAGCGGTACTACCGCGATTCCCGCATCAACCGGATCTTTGAGGGCACCAACGAGATCAACCGCATTCTGATCCCGGGCATGTTGATGCGGCGGGCCCTGAAGGGCCAGATCCCGCTGATCCCGATGGCGGCCAAGACCGCCAAGGAAACCCTCACCCTCATGCCCACCATGATGCCGCGGCCCGAGGGACCGTTTTCCAACGAAAAGTTCGCCCTGGGCATGGCCAAGCGCATCGCCCTCACCCTGGCCGCCGTGGCCGCCGACAAGTTCAAGGAGAACATCCGCAACGAGCAGGAGGTGCTGGCCGGGCTCGCCGACATCGTAACCGAGGTGTATGCCATTGAGAGCATCCTGCTGCGCGCCCTGAAGTCGGGCGACGCCCTGATGGCCTCCATCGTGGAGATGTACACCTACGAGGCCATGAAGCGCATTGAACTCAGGGCCTACGAGATCCTGCCCTACATGAGCGAGGGCGACGAACTCCGCACCCTGATCTCCACGGTGCGCAAACTGGTTCGGCCCTTTACGCCACCCAACCTGATCCAAAAGAGGAGGGAGATCGCCCGGAAGGTGATTGACCTGGGCCGGTATCCCTTCTAAACCCAAGGAGGGCCACCATGGAACGGCCCTGGTACGCCCATTACGACCCCGGGGTACCCCGGAACATTGACTATCCGGAGTTGCCCCTGCCGGACCTCGTGGAGCGGGCCGCCCGCAAATACCCGAACAACATCGCCTTTTCCTTCTTCGGTGTGGAGCAAACCTACCAGGAGTTCATCGGCCAGGTGCACCGGTTCGCCGCCGCCCTCTACGACCTGGGCATCCGCAAGGGCGACCGCATTTCCCTGATGCTTCCGAACTCGCCCCAGTTCCTGATCGCCTTTTACGGAGCCCTGAAGATCGGTGCCACGGTAGTGCAAACCAATCCCCTGTACATGCCCTACGAACTGGAGCACATCCTGAACGACTCGGGGGCCGAAACCATCGTGGCGCTGCATGTGTTCCACCCCCGCATAGAGGCGGTGGTGAGCAAAACGCCGCTCCGCCGGATGATTTACACCTGCCTGGCCGAGTACCTGCCCTGGTGGATGAAGCCCCTGTATCGTCTGCGGCTCCTTCTGAAGCGGCAGCCCGTGCGGGTGCCCCACGGACCGGGCATCTACCACTTCCAGAAACTTCTAAGGGCCGCGCCGCCTCAGGCGCCCAGGGTGGACATTGACCCGCGGGAGGATGTGGCCCTGTTCCAGTACACGGGCGGCACCACCGGCACGCCCAAGGCCGCCATGCTCACCCACTTCAACCTCGTGGCCAACACCTACCAGACCATCATCTGGGACACCCAGATGGAGGAGGGCAAAGAGGTGGTGATGGGGGCCCTGCCCTTTTTCCATGTCTACGGCATGACCGTGGCCATGAACCTGGCCCTGGTGAGCGGCGGCAAACTCGTGCTGGTGCCCAAGTTTGAGGTCAAGCAGGTGGTCAAACTCCTGGAAAAACACCGGGTGACCCTGTTCCCCGGGGCCCCCACCATGTACATCGCCGTGAACCACATGCCCGGCGTGGAAAAGTACGACCTCTCGTCCCTCAAGGTATGCATTTCGGGGTCGGCGCCCTTGCCCGTGAAGGTGAAGGAGGAGTTTGAGCGGCTCACCGGCGCCAAACTGGTGGAGGGCTACGGCCTTTCGGAGGCTTCGCCGGTGACCCACTGCAATCCCATCCTGGGGGTGAACAAGGCCGGCAGCATCGGCCTGCCGTTCCCGGATACCGACGCGAAGATCGTGGACCCCGAAACCGGCGAAAAGGAGATGCCCGTGGGCGAGGCCGGCGAACTGGTGGTCCGCGGCCCCCAGGTGATGAAGGGCTACTGGAACCGGCCCGAGGAAACCGCCATGACCCTGCGCAACGGCTGGCTGCATACCGGCGACATCGCCCGCATGGACGAAGAGGGGTACTTTTACATCGTGGACCGCAAGAAGGACATGATCCTGGCCTCGGGCTTCAACATCTATCCCCGCGAAGTGGAGGAGGTGCTGTTCCGGCACCCCAAGGTGAAGGAAGTGGCGGTGATCGGCGTGCCCCATCCGTACCGGGGCGAAACCGTAAAGGCCTTCGTGGTGCCCAAGGAGGGCGAAACCCTGACGGCCGAGGAGATCATCCAGTTCTGCCGCCAGAACATGGCCAAGTTCAAGTGCCCCACCGAGGTGGAGTTCCGCAAGGAACTGCCCAAAACCTTCGTGGGCAAGGTCCTGCGCCGGGTCCTCCGGGAAGAGGAACTCAAGAAACGGCAGGCCGGCGGAGCGTAGCCGAAAACCTTTTCCGAAAGCCTCGCCCGATTCCCTGGCTCAGCCCAGCGCCAGGAGCAGCATGCTGCCCATCATGTAGAGCGAGGCGAACTTGAAGAGTAGGAAATTGCGGCGGGGCGTGGGCCGGGCGGCGTTGGTAAAGGCCAGGAACGCCAGGGCCACCGAGAGCACCACCAGCATCTGACGGATTCCCGAAGTGGCCCCGATCGCCCAGGCGGCGAGGAGCATGGTCAGGGCCGCCAGCACCGCGGAGGCGGCGATCATGCTGTAGGCAAAGCGCGGGCCGTAGGCGATGGGGATGGTGGGCACGCCGGCCCGACGGTAATCCTCGTCGTAGCGCAGGGCAAAGGTCACGATATGGGTAGGAATCCAGAACAGCACGGCCAGGGCCAGGAGCACCCCCACGAGATCAATACGGCCCGTGGCCAGTACCCGGCCGGCCAGCACCGGCATGCCGCCGGCCAGGCCGCCCCACAGGATGGACCAGGCGGTCCGGCGCTTGAGCCACAGGGTGTACACGAACACATCAAAGAACCAGCCGGCGAATACCACGAGCCCGAACAGGGGCGAAAGGTGCAACGCCCAGCCGATGCCCAGGGCCGAGAGCCCGAGGCCCAGCGCCAGGGCCTCGGTGGGTGACACCCGGTGGGTGGGCAACGGGCGCCAGCAGGTGCGGTACATCCGGGCGTCAATGTCCCGGTCGTACCACATGTTCACCACGGTGCTGCCGATGATGGCCAGGTACAGGCTGCCGACGAGGCCCAGGACCAGGTGGAGGGTACCACCGGTGTGGGTGCTGAAGTACCCGGCCACGCCGGTGAGCACGAGGAGCCCGGTTTGAAGGCTTTTGGTGAGTTGCCAGTAGCTGCGAAGGCGATCCAGAACGAGTTTCATGGTCGTTTAAGGGTGGCCTGGCGGGGCGGCCTGCGGCCGCCCCGCCAGGCCAAAGTCTTTAGGGTGCCTCCGTTGTATTCCCGGTGGTATCCGCCGGTACCGCCCGCACGCAGCGGAACCCCACGGTGGATTCGGTGATCTCCGGGGGTGCGAAGTTGCGCCAGGTGGCCCGGCAGTCGATCTCGTAGTCGGCGAAGCTGCCGCCCTTCAGGATCCGCTGGTGGGTTTCCTCAATGTCGTCGGACACCCATTCCCACACATTGCCGGCCATGTCGTAAGCGCCGTAGGGGCTTGCCG
>JALXEF010000036.1 GCA_027069855.1 Caldifarciminota bacterium | reverse complement strand
GCCTCCGGAATCGGCCTGCTGGACGGACAAACCCCGCTTCCCTGCTCGGTCAACCTTAAAGCCGGTGCCATTGGTGCTGTCAATGGACACGCCGTTTGCGTTGGCGCTGTAAACATGGATGCCGTTTACCCCGGCGTGCTGAATGAGGACACCATTACGACCAGAGTTGGCTATCTCAACCCCTTGGTCTCCGGCGTTATCCACTCGCACGCCGTCGCTGCCCGCAATGCCGACGTAGATCCCATCAGAGCCTGTACGGTGGATATGAATCCCGTTTCTCTCGGCATAGGTAACCGTAGCTCCGTCGCTATCAGGCCCCTTCGCACTGTCAACCACGATGCCGGAGCCGTTGTTCACCTTTCCGATGTATATGCCCCCGGAATCGGCCCGATAGATGAGAAGGCCATGGTCACCGGCATGCCCGACTTCTAAACCATCACCCTGAGCCGCATCCACAGCCACACCATTACTACCCGCATAGTTCACATAAAACCCATTACGACCAGCGTTGTCAACGGAAACCCCATTATCGCTCGCATGGTTCACATGAAACCCATAATAACCAGCGTAAGAAACATACACACCATCACCACCCGTATGGTTCACCTGAAAACCATCGTCACCTGCGTATTTAACAAGAATCCCATTCACAGATGTCCCCTTCGCACTGTCAACCACAATGCCATCACCATTCACCGTCCCTATAGATAGACCCCCTTCAACCTTCACATCACCTTCAAAATACCCTGCGTAGGCGGAACCCGAAGGATTGGTGGCCCGCACTTTCAGGCCGATGACATCGGAGGAGCTGTTTCCAGAACGGTGGATGTAGATGCCGGGGCCTGAGGATGAGGTGATTTCGGTGGTATCGGGGCGGTCCTTTCGGAGATAGCGGGTGTCGGCCTGGAGCGTGTCAAGGGAGGCGTAGGTGGCGGTATCGGCCCTCAGGCTGTGGAAGGCGTGGCCCACCGACACCAGGTGTTTTCGGGGGCTCAGGATTTCGGAGCCGACTTGGATTTGCAGGTAGAGTTTCCGGCCGTTAAAGAGGTTGGCGGGCAGAGGATTCACCGAGCCCAGAACCACATGGAAGTAGCCGTCGACCACCGGCACATTGGAGTGGGTTTCGGACCAGTACTGGGTGCCGCCGGTGGCTTCGGACCAGAGGCTGAAGGTCATGGTGAGGTTGCCATTGACCGGGGTGGTATCGGAGGAGTTGGTAAGGAAACCGGAGTAGTTGATGAGGTTTGGGACCGAGCGGGTCCCTGGGGAGAGGGCAGGGGTCCCAGAGATCTGGGACACGATACAGAGCCATAGGACTCCGTACCACATCACACACCTCCTTGTTAAGATAGGACTCCCTAACCAAACTCACATAGGGGAAACAGGAGGAAGGAACGAAGGAAGCCGTTTCCTTACCCCGATTCCCCGAATCGTTTCAGGAGGTTTGCCCGATTTATATCCCTTTCATGGCGCTGGGTCAAGGGGCGGTGAAGGATAGGATATGCAGGTAGGGAAAAGACCGAAGGCTGGAGGGGCGGGGATCAGATAAAGGTTTCGACCTTGGCTGCCTGCAACTGGTGCCACCGGCGGAGGAGCAGGGTGTTGGTGTTGCCCGGGACCCGCAGGGGCAGGCCCACCAGGATGACGCACTGGTCTTCGGGCTGCAGGTCGGGCAGGCACCGGCCGATGTGATGCACCACCGACCGGAGCAGGGCCGGCAGCGTGGGCTCTTCGCCGATCACCGGTTCCACACCGAAAGCGATGTGGACCTGCCGCGCCACGGTCTGGCTTGGGGTCACCGCAAAGATGGGGAGCCGGGGCCGGCGGCTGCTGAGCCGGAGGGCCGTGGCCCCGGAGGTGGTGGGCGCGATCAGGCACCGCGCCCGCACCCGGTGCGCGAGGTCCACGGCCGCATCCACCAGGGCTTCCGCCGGGGTTTCCCGGGGGCGGAGGGCCGGCAGGTTCCGCAGGTGTTCCTCGGCGGTTTTGAGGATGCGCCGGGCCCAGGCCACCGTGTCCACCGGGTATCGGCCCACGGCCGTTTCATCGGACAGCAGAATGCCATCGGCGCCCTGCAGCAGGGCTAAGGTGACATCGGTGACTTCGGCGCGGGTGGGCCGGGGGTACTCCACCATGGAGGCCATGGTTTGGGTGGCCACATGCACGGGCCGGTGGGACCGCCGGGCCACCTGGATGATGCGACGCTGAAGATGGGGCAGTTCGGTGAGGTCCACGGCCAGCCCCAGGTCGCCCCGGGCCACGATGACCGCATCGGCCAGTTCCACCAGGGTTTCCAGGTGGTCCAGGGCCTCTCGGCGTTCAATTTTGACCATCAGGCGGGTCGGGGTATCGCGCAGCAGGTCGCGGGCTTCCTCCAGGTCGCGGGGATGCTGCACATAGGAAAGGGCGATGTAGTCAAAGCCGGCCTGGAGCCCGATCTGGAGCAGTTGCCGGTCCCGGGGGCCCAGGGAGGGCAGGTACGGGCCCGCGGGCAGGGTCACTCCCTTGCCGCTCCGCAGGAGGCCGGGCCGCAGCACCCGGGTTTTCACCGGCGGCCCGGGGTCCAGCACCTCCAGTTCAATTTCGCCGTCGCCCAGGATCACCCGGTCGCCGGGCTTGAGGGCCTTCCAGAAGCCCGGGAGTTTGACCCACACGCCCCGGTTGTCGCCCGGCCGTTCGGTGTCATAGAGCAGGAACTCCTGGCCCCTCTGCAGCCGAACGCGGTCCTGGGTGACCGGGCCGATCCGGATCTTGGGGCCCGGCAAGTCCTGGATGGCGGCCAGGGGAATGCCCAGGCGCTGTTCCACGCAGCGCAGGCGTTGCAGGGTTTCCAGGTGCTGTTCCGGGGTGCCGTGGCTGAAGTTGAACCGGAACCCCCGGGCGCCGGCCTCGGCCAGGCCCTGGATCACAGATTCCTGTTCCGATGCCGGGCCCAGGGTTGCGAGGATGCGCCCCTGGATCTCCGGGAGCGGCGGCCGGGTGGTCATGGGGCCACGGGTGCCAGTTCAGCCAGAAAGTGCCGCAGGTACGGCGGCTCGTACACGATCCGAAACCCGTGGAGCCGGTGCCGTTCCGGTGCCAGCCGGCCGAAGGTTTCCAGCACATGGTCCAGGTGCCGCTGGGTGTACACCCGGCGGGGCAGGGCCATGCGGACGAGTTCGCGTTCCACCTGTTTTTCCTTGCCGAACATGAGCGAGCCGAGTTCCACGGCGCGCACCGCACCCTCCCGGTACAGGGCCACCACCAGCGCCTGCCCGGGAAACTGCTCCCGGGGGATATGGGGCAGCCAGGCCTTGGCGTCCACATACACGGCGTGGCCGCCGGGCGGCCAGTACACGGGCACCCCCTGCTCGCGGAGGCCGGAGGCCAGGTAGGCTACCTGACCGATGCGGTACGCCAGATAGGATTCTTCCAGCGACTCCTTCAGGCCCACGGCGATGGCCTCCAGGTCGCGGCCGCTGAGGCCGCCGTAGGTAAGGAACCCCTCCCAGAGCACCAGATACTGGCTGAACTCCCGGTACAGGTCTTCCCGGTCGGTGGCGATGAAGCCGCCCACATTGGCGAGCCCGTCCTTTTTGGTGCTCATGGTGACCACATCGGCGAAGGACAGGCTCTCGCGGACGATTTCGGCGATGCTCCGACTCTCCTGGCCGGGCTCGCGTTTCTTGATGAAATAGGCGTTTTCCGAGGCCCGGCAGGCGTCAATGTGGAAGGGCACCTCGTAGGCCTTCAGCACCTCGGCGGTGCGGCGCAGGTTGTCCAGCGACACCGGCTGGCCGCCCCGGGTGTTGTTGGTGATGGTCATGGTGAAAAGGGCCACGCGCCGGCCACGGCGTTTGAGATCCTGGAGCGTTTGTTCCAGTGCCGCCAGGTCCACATTGCCCTTGAAGGGGGCATCGCTTTCAAAGTCGTGGGATTCCGGGGCCGGCAGTTCCACGGCCCGGGCGCCGCGGAACAGGAAGTTGGCCAGCGTCGTGTCGAAGAAGGTGTTGGAGATCACGGTATCGCCGGGCTGGATCAGGGCCTGGGCCAGGATCTTTTCGGCCGCGCGGCCCTGGTGCACGGGCAGCACGAAGCGTTTGCCGGTGTAGTCCTGGACCGCTGCCTGGAACCGTTCAAAGCTGCGGGCGCCGGCGTAGGCCTCATCGCCCAGGAACAGAGCGGCCCACTGTTCCTGGCTCATGGCTCCGGTGCCCGAGTCCGTCAACAGGTCCACCAGAATGCTCCAGGAGGGCAGGCGAAACACATTGTAGCCGGCCTTCTGGAGCAGGCGTTCCCGCTCCTCGCGGGTGGTGGGCCGCACGGGCTCGGTCATCTTGATGCGGAAGGGTTCCAGGGGATAAGGTTCCATGGGTCCCCCTCACGGTTTCAGGGCCCGGCGATACAGTTCCTCGTACTGCCGGGCCGAGCGGTCCCACGAAAAGTCCAGTTTCATGCCGCGGCGGACGGCCTGGAGCAGGGCCTTTTTCTGGTCGTAGAAGGCACGGGCTCGGCGGAGGGTATCCAGGAAGGCCGGGGCCTCGTAGGGTTCAAACACGAAGCCGTACCCCTCGGGATGGGCCACATCCACCACGGTGTCCTTCAGGCCGCCGGTGGCGCGCACGATGGGCAGGGTGCCGTACCGCAGGGCGATCATCTGGCCCAGGCCGCAGGGTTCAAACCGGGAGGGCATGAGGAAGAAGTCGGAGGCGGCGTAGATGCGGCGGGCCAGCGTGGCGTCAAAGGCCAGGGTCACGGAAACCCGGTCCGGATGTTGCCGGGCGATTTCGCCCAGGAGATCGTGGTACTTCTTGTCGCCCGTGCCCAGGATCACGAACTGGAACCCGAGGTCCGGTGCCTGTTCCAGGGCGGCGGCCACCAAGTCAATGCCCTTTTGCTCGGCCAGGCGCGACACCATGCCCGCCAGCGGCAGCCCCAGGTCCGGCATCTTCAGGGATTCCAGCAATCCTTTGCGGTTCAGGGTTTTGCCGCGCCGCACATTGCGGGCGGTGTACCGGGCGAAGAGGGCCGGGTCGGTGGCCGGGTTCCACACCTCGTAGTCCAGGCCGTTGAGGATGCCCACGATCTTGTTGCCGAGTTTCCGCAGGATGCCGTCCAGGCCGTGGCCGTATTCCGGGGTCTGGATTTCCCGGGCGTAGGTGGGGCTCACGGTGGTGATGAAGTCCGAGAACACGATGCCGCCCTTGAGGGTGTTGAACTTGCCGTAGTACTCGGTGGCCTCCATGTGGAAGATGTGGTAACTGAGGCCGATGCACGGCAGCACCTCGGGAGGGAACAGGCCCTGGTACGCCAGGTTGTGGATGGTGAGGATTTTGCGGCTGTTCTGGAAATAGGGGTCGGGCTTGTCGGCCAGCCGAATGGGCAGGAAGGAGGTTTGCCAGTCGTTCAGGTGGAACACATCGGGCCGGAGGCCGAGTTTTTTGGCGAGTTCCAGGGCGGCATAGGAAAAGAAGGCGAAGCGTTCGGCGTTGTCCGGATAGTCGCCCTCCGGGGTGCCGTACAGCTGCTCGCGGTCAAAGAAGCCGGTATGGCCGATGAAGTACACGGGCACGCCGCGGTTGTCGCCCCGGAGCACATAGCCCGTGTGCTTCTGGCCGCCGAGCCAGACCTCCACGCTGAGGCCGGTGTTTTCCAGGCCGAACTTTTCGGGCGGGGTGAACCGGGGATAGTGGGGCATGACCACCGAGATGTCCACGCCCCGTTGCCGCAGGGCGATGGGCAGGGCGCCGGCCACATCGGCCAGGCCGCCGGTTTTGGCGTAGGGTACCACCTCGGTGGCAAGATAGAACACCACGGGTTTCGCACTCATGCGTTTGCCTCCATCCATTCAAAGGGGTTGATGTCGGGGAAAATCCGGTCCCGTTGTTCCAGGGTTTCCAGGAACCGGAAATCGGCGTCCTGCCAGGTTTGCTGGGCCAGCAGGGCCCGGGCCAGGGCGAGCAGCCGTTCCAGGTCCTCCACATGGCGGGTGACCCGTTGTTCGGCGTAATCCCGGGCGCTCCAGGTGGTGATTAGGAACTGCCAGTCCGAGGATTCCAGGAGCAGCAGTTCCCGGGCCATCTGGCGGGCCAGGCGCCGGCCCAGGTGGGAAGGGGCCAGCCCGGGGAGCACCTCAAAGAAGGCGTCCTCCAGGCGGTGGATATGCCGCCAGGTCCAGGCGGTATCGTCGTTGTACCACACCCAGTGGAACCCGCCTTCGCCCCACGACCCCTCGGGCAGGTGCACCACCTCCTCGGGGGGCAGGGCCTCCAGGGCCTGCGACAGCGTGGTGGGGCGCACCGCGGAGCCGGGCTCGGCCAGGCTTTGGAGCACGCCCTCCAGCCATCGGGGGCCTTCAAACCACCAGTGGCCGAAGAGTTCGGTATCAAAGGGGCTGACCACCACGCCGGCGTCCTTCCGGGCCAGGATTTCCTGGACCACGCCCACGAAGTGGCGCACATGGTTCTGGATCACGGGAGGGACAGCGTCCGGGTCGTACTCCTGTTTGTCGGCCAGGTCGGCTTTGGCGTCGGTGACGCGCCAGTAGCGATGGCCCGAGGGAAAGTGCTTTTTGTGGAACTCCAGGTAGGCCGGGTCGCCGGGGTATCCGATGTCGCGCGACCACACCTGCTGGGCGGTTTTCGGGTCGCGGGTGAAGAAGGCCACGGGCCCTTCGGATCCCGGCGATAGGGCGTAGTACGGCCGGTGGGGATCGCGTTCCCGTTCCTCAGGCCGGTGTTCCTCTTCAAACCGCTGCCACAGGGCCTTGAGGCCCGGAAACAGGGAAAGATAGGTGCCGATGGCCCGGCCGCCCTTGAGCAGGTGATGGTCCACCAGAAAGAACCGGAGCCCGGCCCGGTGGTAAAAGTGTTCCACGCCGTGCCGGTCCATCTCCTTGCCATCGGTGGGGCGGCGCCAGCGGTACGCCGGGCGGTAGGCCAGTTCCGGGGGCCAGAGGCCCCGGGCCGGCCGGCCGAAGTGCCGGCGATACGCGCGGGCCCCCTCCAGTACCTGGCCCCACACCGCCTCGTCGCGGCCCAAAAGCGGCAGGTAGCCGTGGGTGGCGGCCGAGGTCAGGATTTCCACAACGCCGGCCTCCTGGAGCCGGGCGAAGGCCTGAACGAGGTCGCCGTCCAGTTCGTCAAAGGTCTGGGCCACCTGCCAGTAAAAGGTTTGCCAGAAGCGGGCCACCCGGGCCCGGTGGTCCAGGCCCAGGCGCCGGAAGGTTTGTTCGTCGTCGGCCGCCGAGGCCTGTTTGGCCTCCAGGTACTGGCGAAAGCCCTGCTGGAATTCGGGCATCCTGAGTTGTTCAGCCAGGATCGGGGTGATGCCGAGGGTCACCGCCTGCCGCACGCCCCGCTCTTCCAGTTTGCGGAACACCCAGTACAGGGGCACATAGCACTCGGCCGCGGCCTCGTAGAGCCATTCGGCCCCGTGGGGCCAGGTTCCGTGGTTCACGACATAGGGCAGGTGGCTGTGGAGCACGAAGGCCAGGGCCTTCACAGGCCGCCTCCCTGTTGCACCTGCTTCATGAGGTTTTTGGCCAGGATCACCTCCATGATCTCGGAGGTGCCGGCGCCGATCTCCAGCAGCTTGGCGTCGCGCATGAGCCGTTCCACCGGATACTCGTGGGTGTAGCCGTAGCCTCCCAGCACCTGGATGGCCTCCAGCCCGGCTTCCACGGCCAGTTGCGAGGCCAGGAGTTTGACCGTGGCGGCCTCAAACCGCAGGTCTTCCTCCGGCGTGTAGTGGGCGGCCACCTGGTACAGATAAGTGCGCACGGTGTCCAGCTGGGCGGCGATGCGCGCGATCTTGTGCTGGACGAGTTGAAACTCGGCGATGGGCCTGCCGAACTGCCGGCGTTCGTGGGCGTGGCGCACCATCCAGTTCAGGGCCTCTATGGCGATGCCCGTGCCCTGGGCCGCGATGGCGATCCGTTCCAGCTGAAAACTCTTCATGAGCTGCAAAAAGCCTTTGCCGTAGGTACCCAGCAGGTTCTCGGCCGGCACCTTCACCTGGTCCAGGAACAATT
>JALXEF010000035.1 GCA_027069855.1 Caldifarciminota bacterium | reverse complement strand
CTGCAACTGATGCAGGACTTCCCCGACCGCACGGCCCCGGGCGATTCCGTGGAGTTCTACTTCCATGTGTACCACACCCTGGGGGAACCGGCGCTCCAGGTGCGCACCCGGCCGCCGGAACCCCTCCAGGTAAGCGTGCTGCAGTATCCCGATTGCCTGGGCGGCCTGCTGGCCCTGCAGGTTTCAAATTCTTCCGTGTCCGTTTTCCGGCCCCAGGTGGCGGTCCTTTATGCCGGTGACTCCCTGTTGGCCTACGGCAGCACCGATAGCAGCGGCTACTTTGAGGCCGAGATTCCCTTCCTTGACTTCCACCCGGATTCGCTGACCGTGGTGGTGACCGCGCCCGAGGCCCGGCCCTGGCGCACCACCCTGGCCATCGGCGACAACAGCCCGCTGATCGTGCACCGCGCCTTTTACAGCGACAACAACGACCAGATCCCCGAGCCCGGCGAGCAGGGCACCCTGAACATCGTGGTGGAGAACCCGGTGACCATGGGCTGGGACGGCTACTATGTGGCCGAACTCCAGGACACAGGCGCGGTGTTGCTCCAGGATTCGGCCTGGGTGAGCTCCATCGCCGGGGCGCCGGATACCGCCCGGTTTCCCCTGGTCCTGAGCAATCGGCTGGCCGATGGCTATACCCTGCGCTTCTGGCATGGCGTCAATGCGTGCTGGCACTTCACCGGGCTCCAGGTGCAGGCCCCGGCCTCGGTGGTGCTGCAGGCCCTGGGGCCGGAGGGCCCGTACCTCGTTCACGGGACCCAGCCCCTGAACCTGGTGCTGCAAAACCAGGGGCACCAGGCGCTGCAGGCGGCGAACTTCACCCTGGAACCGGCCACCGAAGGGGTGACGGTTTCGGGCAACCCGGTGGGGCCGGTGACCCTGGCGCCCGGCGCCGTGGACACCGTAGGCGGCTGGAGTGTGTCGGTGCCGCAGGCGGCGGCCCGCGGCCGCCTGGTGTGGTTCCGCCTGGATTCGGAACAGGAAACCGGGTACTTCGCTGTGCCCGTGGGCCCGGTGGATGCCACCGCGCCCACCGGCCCGGACCCCTACGGCTGGTGGGTGTACGACGACCTGGACTCCGAAACCGGCCAGGCCCCGGCATACGAATGGGTGGAACTGGAGGGCACCGGCACCCTGTACGACCTGGGCGACGACAGCACCGTGGTGCTCTCCCTGCCCTTCACCTTCCGGTTTTACGGCGAGGATTACAGCCGGATTTCCGTGTGTTCCAACGGTTGGCTGGCCCTGGATTCCATCCACCTGTTCCACTTCCGCAACTGGCCGATTCCGTCGTTCCACGGCCCGGCCCGGGCCCTCATCGCCCCCCTGTGGGACGACCTGGAGGGCCGGGTGTACGCACATTACGACGCCGCACTTCACCGGTTTGTGGTGGAATGGGTGACCGTGAACCGCGCCACCCAGGATTCCGAACGGTTTGAGGTGTTCCTCTACGACCCCACCTACCGGCCCACGCCCACCGGCGACGGCGAGGTGGTGATGCAGTACCACACGGTGACCAACCCCACGACGGGCCACTACGGGGTTACCGTGGGCATAGAGAACGAGAGCCACACCGTGGGCCTCCAGTACACCTACGGCCCCTATGCGCCGCCTTCGGCGGCGCCCCTGGCCCCGGGCCGGGCGCTGCGCTGGACCACCGTGCCTCCGGATACCCTGGAAACCGGCACAAAGGAAACGGTGCTCCTGAGCCGGCCCCGGCTCTCGCCGGTCCGCTGGACCCCGAAGGGGCCCGAGTTCCTGCTCACCCTGCGCCGGCCCGGCACCTGGCACCTCGCGCTGTACCGGGCCGACGGCCGGCGGGTGTGGCACCGAGAAATGCGATGGTCGGCCGGCTCCCACCGGCTCCGTTTGCCGGATTCCCTGCCCTCGGGCATATACTTTCTCCGTTTGCATAACGGCCGGAAGCATCTGCAACGGAGGTTTGTATGGCTCCGACCTGGATCCTGATCTTCAGCCTTCTGGCGGGCCACTATGTGGAAGACCCCCGGTACCACACCACCCAGGAGGTATTCGCCTACCTGGATTCCGTGGCCCGGGCGTTTCCCGAGATCACCCGCCTGGAAACCCTGGCCTACACCCAGCGGTTTCACCAGCCGGTATTGCTTTTGACGGTCACCGATCATCCCCGGGAGGTGGAACCCGAGCCCACACTCCTGTTCACGGGCAGCATCCATGCCGAGGAACTGCTGGGCACCGAGGTGCTGATGGCCTTCCTGGATTCCCTGCTCCAGGGCTACGGCCGGAACCCGCTTCTGACCCATGCCGTTGACTCCCTGGAGATCCAGGTGCTGCCCCTGTGGAATGTGGACGGCCATGACATCGTGATGAGCCTGCAGGACACCTCCTGGCGGAAGAACCTGCGCGACAACGATGGCGACGACGAACTGGACCTGGAAAACCGGTGCGACGGCGTGGACCTGAACCGCAACTTCGGATACCGGTGGGACGCGGCCAGCCCGGACACCTGTTCCTCCTATTACCGGGGCCCGGCGCCCTTTTCCGAACCCGAGGCCGCCGGCGTCCGCGACCTCTGCGAGCGAATGCACCACATCCTGGCCCTTCATTACCACTCGCCGGCCCTGAGCCAGGGCGAGATCGTGTACACACCCTACAGCAGCACGCCTGAGTTCCCCCTGTTCTACGACCTGGCCATCGGCCTGGCCCACCACATCCCCAACGATGCCGGCACCGGCACCTACCAGGCCCTGTACGGCGGCGAAGACCCCGGCAAGGCCCGGAACTGGCAGTACGCCACCCTGGGCACCTTCGCCTACGATGTGGAGATCTGCTCGTACCGGGTACAGGTGCCGGGCTGGGAGGTGGACACCATCGTGAACCACAACCTGCAGGGCCTGTTCTGGCTGCTGGACCGCGTGCTCCACGGGCCGGCGCTATGGCTGGAGGTCCGCGAGGCGTACACGGGCCGGCGGGTGGATCCCATGGAAGTCACGATTCTGGAACTGGACACGCGGCCGGATATGCCCCGCCGCTCCGTGCGGGAGGGCTCGGGCTTCCTGTATCGCTTCCTGGACCCCGGCACTTACCGGGTAGAGGTCCGGCCCCAGTGGTGGCTGCCGCCGGAAACCCTGCAGGTGACCGTGGGCACCGAGGGCGCCCATGTGGTGTTTGAGATTCCGCCCAAACTGAACCAGCCCATCGTGTGGCCCACCGTGACCCGGCAGGGCCCGGTGGAGGTGGTGTGGACCAACAGCATCGGTATGCGCCAGCCCATCGCCCTGTACCTGGTGGATGCCTCGGGCCGCCGTTTATGGGGCCTGGAGCGAACCCTGGAACCCGGCGGATACCACTGGACCGTGCCCCTGGCATCGCTGCCCCGGGGCGTGTACTTCCTGTGGTTCCGAACCTTTCCCCGGAGGGTGGACTGGAACCTGTATCCTCCTTCTTTTCAGGCGTCTTACAAAATCGTGAAACTCGGAGGTCCCTGATGAAGCACCGGTTTGTTTCCGTAGGCATCGCCCTGCTGGCCACGGTGGCCGTGGCCCGGGGATCCATCCTGCACGGCGTTTCCTACCACGGCGACACCCTGTGGATCGCCGTGCTCCACGACAGCCTGGTCAACGCCTTCTACTCGCCCGACCGGGGTGCCACCTGGTACTACCGCAACGCCCTGGCCGGCGGCCAGGTGAAACCTATGTGGGACCTGGACTTCGTGAACGGCACCACCGGCTGGCTCGCGGGCGATGTGAGTTTCGTGTTCTATACGGAGGACGCCGGCCAGTCGTGGACCATGCAGAACTACGGCGGCAGCAAGTACATCACCCGCATCCGGATGCTGAACGAGCAGGTGGGCTGGGCCGCGGCTGGCGACAAGATCTGGTTCCGCACCACGGACGGCGGCCAAACCTGGCAATGGTACCTGGTGCTGGAGGGCCGCATGACCGACTTCTACGGCGTTGCACCCATCAGCGCCGATGAGTGCTTCATGGTGGGCGGCATCCCCTTCGGCGTGGACGGCGGCCAGGGCATGATCTTCCATACCACCGACGGCGGCCAAACCTGGGACCTGCTGCGCGACGACAGCACCTACGACTACCTGGACACCTGGTTCGTGGACGGCCAAACCGGCTGGGTGGTGGGCGGCACCGACACGGGCAACTACGAGCCCATCATCCTGCATACCACGGACGGCGGCCAAACCTGGCAGGACCAGACCCCCCCAGTGGGCCACACCCTGCGGGCCGTGCAGTTCGTGAGCGCCACCGAAGGCTGGGCCGTGGGCAAGTTCGGCACGATCCTGCACACCACGGACGGCGGCCAAACCTGGCAACTCCAGCCGGCTCCCACCCAGGTGACCCTGTTTGACCTGGACTTTCAGGACACCCTGCACGGCGCGGCCGTGGGGGATTCCAGCGTGCTGCTCTTGACCGACGACGGCGGCCAAACCTGGCAGCGGCTCACCGTGGATGTGGCCGAGGCCCAACCCTGGCCGGGCGTTCCCGGCACCGGCCCCCGCACCCTGTGGGTTCGGCAGGGCCGGCTCTCGTTGCCTGCAGGCACCTGGACCCTGTACACCCCGACCGGGCGCCGGATTTCCCTGTTGCGGGCCTCGGGGGCGCCGGTTTCCTTCCCGGAAGGGGTGCCGCCGGGCCTGTACTTGCTCCAGAACGGGCACCGAAGCCTCCGGGTACTGGTGTTGCCGTAGTGCGGGCCGCCGGTTCGGGCTTTCACCCGTAAAATTCTCGCAGGAGGTGACACAATGTGGCTTTTGCTGCTGGTGGCCCAGGTGCATCTTACCGTCTATAGCGGCGGCTTCGGCCTGGTGGAGGAAACCCGGACCTTCCGCCTGCGCCAGGGGACGGACACCCTGGAAACCCCGGAACTGGCGCCCCGGGCCGACTTGACCACGGTTTCCCTGGACCTTCCCTCCGGGGAGGTGCGGGAGAAACGCATCCTGTATGCCCAGGTCCGGCCCGAGGCCCTGGCCGCAGGGGGCCTGGAACACCCGGTGGAGGTGGCCCTGCCGGACGATCTGCTGCTGAGCGGCATCCTGCTGGGGGTTTCCGGCGAAGCCCTGGTGCTCAAAACCTCCCGGGGCGTTGTGACCGTGCCCCGGCAACAGGTACGCTACTGGCTTCTTAAACAGCCCCCGAAAGAACTGCGGGCCCGGCCCCTGGTGCAATGGGTGGTGACCGGTGCACGCAGCGGATCCGCCAGAGGCGTTCTGCGGTACCAGACCGAGGGCCTCGGCTGGCAGGCTCTGTATCGGGTGCGCCTCCAGGAGAAGCACCTGGACCTTTCAGGCTTCATCCATCTTTCCAACACCTCGGGCAAGGACTTTGACCAGGCCACCCTCACCCTGATCGCCGGAGAAGTGCACCGCCTGCCGGCTCCACCGGTTTTGGAAAAGGGACGGGGTCCCGAGGCCTTTATGGCCCTGGCTCCCTCTGCAACACCGGTGCAGCAGCCCCTGGCCGAGTATCACCGGTATGACCTGCCGGGGCGTTACACCCTGAAGGATCACGAGGACCTGCAGGTCCGCCTGTTCCCGGACCGCCGGGTGCCCGCCGAGGAGCGCTATGTGTACCGGCAGGGGAACGAGGTGATGTGGCACCTGCGCTTTGTGAATGCCGAGGACCCCATGCCCGCCGGACGGGTGCGGGTGTACCAGGTGGCCGACCGGCACGAGATCTTCGTGGGCGAGGACTGGATCGGCCATGTGCCGAAGGGCGACACCGTGGACCTCTCGCTGGGCAAAGCCTTTGACCTCCGGGCCCGGGAAACGGTGGAAGCGTCTAAGCGCGTGGGGCCCGGCGTGTGGGAGCGCACCGTGGCCATCACCTTTCGCAATTTCAAGGACCAGACCGTGCGGATCCAGGTGATCCGGTCCCTGCCCGAGGGGTTTGAACTGATTCAGGCCAGTGAAAAACCCAGCCGGAAAACGGCCCGGACCCTGGAGTTCTGGATCACGGTGCCGGCCCACGGCCAAAAGGTATTGCGCTACACCGTGCAAACCCGATCGTAACGGAGGAATCAGCCATGACCCGCGACGAGGCACTGCAACTCGTGCGTCGGTACCTGAAGAGCGAAAACTTGGTGAAGCATGTGATCGCAACGGGCGCATGCATGCGCCGGCTGGCGCCGCGGTTCGGCGGCGACCCCGACCGATGGGAACTCGCCGGCCTGCTGCACGACCTGGACTACGAGTGGACCAAAGACGATTTTGAGCGCCACGCCCGCGAAACCGTGCGGATCCTGCGCGAAGACCTGGGTTTCCAGGACGAGGAGATCCTCAACGCCATCCTGGCTCACGCCGAAAAGAAACCCCTGGAGACGCCGATGGAACGGGTGCTGTATGCCGTGGACCCCACCACCGGCTTCATCGTGGCCTGTGCCCTGATGCACCCGGAAAAACGCCTGGCCGCCCTGGACCTGGGGTTCATGAAGCGGCGGTTCAAGGAAAAACGGTTCGCCCGGGGCGCCAACCGCGACCAGATCCGGAGCATTGAACAGGCCGGCCTGGACCTGGACACCTTCCTCACCGAGTGCCTGGAGGCCATGAAGGAAGTGCACCAGGACCTGGGGCTTTGAACGCATGGACCTGGATCTCTTGACCCGCCCGAAGCCCGAACCCGGCCCGGAACGCTGGGTGACGGTCAAGGTGGTGTACGGCCTGCCCGAGGCCCAGATCGTCAAGGGGTACCTGGAGAGCAACGACATCCTGGTGCACCTGGACTACGAGGCGCTGGGCCGCATTTACGGCTTTACCGTGGACGGCCTCGGCCAGGTGCGGATTCAGGTGCCGGAAAGCCAGGTGGCCGAGGCCCTGGAACTGCTGGAGGCCGTGGAGTGAAACTCTACTTTTCCCGCCGGGAAGTGGCCCGCCTTGTGGGCGTGTCGCCCGATACCCTGCGCACCTGGGAACGGTACCTGCCCCTTCGCCTGCATAAACGGGGGCGGGAGGTCCTGTACACCCAGCGCGATGTGGACCTGGTGTTCAAGGCGTACCACGCCATAAAGGTGCGGGGGGTTTCGCTCCGGGATGTGGCCCGGAGCCTGGCGGCCGAAGAGGTGCCCGAAGAGGTCCACGAGGATCTGCGGGCCCGGGTACGGGAAAACCTGGTTCTGCTCCGCAAACGTTTGAAACAACTGCAGGCCGAACTCCGCGAGGTGCTGGAGTCCGAGGGAAAGGAGACGCCATGAACCTGTGGGACGCCGTGCTGCTGGGGGTGGTGCAGGGGATCACCGAGTTTCTGCCTGTGTCCAGTTCCGGGCATCTGGTGCTGCTGCAGAGCCTGTTCCACTGGAACCCGCCGGGCATCGGCCTGGAGGTGACCGTGCACTTCGCCACCGCCCTGGCGGTGGTGCTGGTGCTCTGGAAACCCGTGCTGGGCCTGTTTCGTTTTCAGGGGCCCTGGACCCGCTGGCCCCTCACCCTGGTGGTGGTGGCCACGATCCCGGCCGCGGTGGTCGGGCTTCTGTTTGAGCAGCGGGTGGAAGCCTTTTTTGACCGGCCCGAGAGCCTGCCGGGCTTCTTCCTGCTCACCACGATCCTGCTGTTCGCCTCCAACCTGCGGAAGGGCACCCGCACGGTGACCCTGCGGGATGCCTTTCTGATCGGCCTGGCCCAGGTGCTGGCCCTCTTTCCCGGGGTATCCCGATCGGGCACCACCATCACGGCCGCCCTGCTCCTGGGGATTGCGCCGGCCGAGGCCTTTTCCTTTTCGTTTTTGATGTTGCTGCCGGCGGTGGCCGGCGCCGTCCTCCTGAAGGTGGCCGAGGGGGGCATGGTGCTGGGAACGCCCGAGGTTCTGGCCTTTGGAGCCGCCCTGATCACCGGGATCCTGGCGCTGTGGGCGCTGCGGGGTGTGGTGGTGGCCCGGAAACTGCACCTCTTTGGCCTCTATACGCTGGCCGTGGCGCTCTTTTGCTGGTGGTGGTTTTAAAAAATCGGTTGGGCGGGGGCGCGGTGCCGCGCCCCCGCCCAACCGAAAATTCTGGCCGTATCCCTATCGCAACTGGATGAACCGCACCGTGTGCGTGTCGCGGGCTCCCTGAATCCTCAGGAAAAAGACCCCGCTTCC